>NZ_JBFBJZ010000048.1:0-59322 GCF_040686255.1 Kitasatospora sp. NPDC085879
GGTTACATTCCGAACCCGGAAGCTAAGCCTCGTAGCGCCGATGGTACTGCAGGGGGGACCCTGTGGGAGAGTAGGACGCCGCCGAACAATTCTTCAGGGCAAAGCCCCCACCCGTTCAGGGTGGGGGCTTTGTTGTTGTAGGGTCAAGGCCGCACATGTTCACGGCTGTACAGCTGTCAGTAGGAGGGTCCCAGGTGGAGGTTCAGGAGACGCGCGTGCAGACGGACCGCGTCCTCACCATCCCCAACCTGCTGAGCATGGGCCGGCTGGTGGGTGTGCCCATCTTCCTGTGGTTGATCCTCTGGCCGGTGTTCGGCGGGCCCGAGAACGACGGCTGGGCGATCCTCGTCCTGATGCTCAGCGGTATCAGCGACTACCTGGACGGCAAGCTCGCGCGGCGCTGGGGCCAGGTCAGCCGGCTCGGTCAGATCCTGGATCCGGCGGCGGACCGGCTGTATGTGCTGTCGACCCTCGTCGGTCTGACGTGGCGTGAGATCCTGCCGCTCTGGGTGACGGTGGTGCTGCTGGCGCGCGAGGTGTTCATCGGCTCGCTGCTGCCCATTCTCAACCGACACGGTTACGGGCCGCTCCAGGTGAGTTTCCTGGGGAAGGCGGCCACGTTCAATCTGATGTACGCGTTTCCGCTTCTGCTGCTGGGCAACGGCGAGAGCTGGCTCGCCACGGTTGCCGAGCCGGTCAGCTGGGCATTCATCTGGTGGGGCACGGTGCTCTACTGGTGGGCCGGCATTCTCTATGCCGTCCAGGCCCGGCAGCTTGTGCGGGCGGACCGTGCGGCCGCCGTTTGAGAGCTGTTGACAAGATCTTCACGTCCGACTTGCCACGACACGGTGAGTCGGACGTTTTTATCCGGGTAGAGAAGCTCTGGAACGGTTTGATGGATCTGCAGGGTTCACCACCGCGAAGGAGGACGCACCCGAATGAAAGCCGTTGTGATGGCGGGTGGCGAGGGCACTCGACTTCGTCCGATGACGTCGAGCATGCCCAAGCCACTGTTGCCGGTGGCCAACAGGCCGATCATGGAGCATGTGCTCCGGCTGCTACGGCGGCACGGTCTCACGGACACCGTGGTGACCGTCCAGTTCCTGGCCTCCCTGGTGAAGAACTACTTCGGGGACGGCGAAGAGCTGGGGATGAACCTGACCTATGCCAATGAAGAGATCCCGCTCGGTACCGCGGGCAGTGTGAAGAACGCCGAGGACGCGCTCAAGGACGACTCCTTTCTGGTGATCTCCGGTGACGCCCTCACCGATTTCGATCTTTCCGAGCTGATCGCGTTCCACCGGGAGAAGGGTGCGCTGGTCACCGTCTGCCTGACCCGGGTGCCGAACCCGCTGGAGTTCGGCATCACGATCACCGACGACGAGGGCCGGGTCGAGCGCTTCCTCGAGAAGCCCACCTGGGGCCAGGTCTTCTCCGACACGGTGAACACCGGCATCTACGTGATGGAACCCGAAGTCTTCTCCTACGTGGCGGCCGGCGAGTCGGTCGACTGGTCGAGCGACGTCTTCCCGCAGTTGCTCAAGGAAGGCAAGCCGGTCTACGGCTACATCGCCGAGGGCTACTGGGAGGACGTGGGCACCCACGAGAGCTACCTGAAGGCCCAGGCGGACGTGCTGGAGGGCAAGGTCGAGGTCGAGCTGGACGGCTTCGAGATCTCGCCCGGCGTGTGGGTGGCCGAGGGTGCCGAGGTCGATCCGGAGGCGGTGCTGCGCGGTCCGCTGTACATCGGCGACTACGCCAAGGTCGAGGCCGGGGTGGAGCTGCGCGAGCACACCGTGCTGGGCAGCAACGTCGTCGTCAAGCGCGGTGCCTTCCTGCACAAGGCGGTCATCCACGACAACGTGTACGTCGGCCCGCAGTGCAACCTGCGCGGCTGCGTGATCGGCAAGAACACCGACGTGATGCGGGCCGCCCGGATCGATGAGGGTGCGGTGATCGGCGACGAGTGCCTGATCGGCGAGGAGTCGCTGCTGGCGGGCAACGTCCGGGTCTACCCGTTCAAGACCATCGAGGCCGGCGCGGTCGTCAACACCTCGGTGATCTGGGAGTCCCGCGGCCAGGAGCACCTGTTCGGCGTGCGCGGCGTCTCCGGCATCCTGAACGTGGAGATCACCCCGGAGCTGGCCGTGCGGCTGGCCGGGGCGTACGCGACCACCCTGAAGAAGGGGGCAACGGTCACCATCGCACGTGACCACTCGCGTGGTGCGCGGGCGCTCAAGCGGGCGATGATTTCGGCGCTGCAGACCAGCGCCATCGACGTCCGCGACCTGGAGAACGTCCCGATGCCGGTCGCCCGGCAGAACACCGCGCGCGGCAGCGCGGGCGGCGTTTTCCTGCGGACCACGCCCGGTGTGCCGGACTCGCTGGACATCCTGTTCTTCGATGCGAACGGCGCCGACCTCTCGCAGGCCGGCCAGCGGAAGCTGGACCGCGTCTACGCTCGCCAGGAGTTCCGACGGGCCTTCCCCGGCGAGATCGGGGACCTGCTGCACCCGTCCAGCGTGTTCGACTCGTACGCGCGGAACCTGCTGCGGGCGATCGACACCAGCGGGGTGCGCGAGGCGGGCATGAAGGTCGTCGTGGACGCCGCGCACGGCAGCGCCGGGCTTGTTCTGCCGAGCATCCTCGGCCGGCTCGGTGTCGAGGCGCTCACGGTCGACAGCGGCCTGGACGAGGCGCGGCCGACCGAGGACGCCGAGGAGCGGAGGGCCGCGCTGGCCCGGCTCGGCGAACTCGTGGCCTCCTCCCGGGCGGCCTTCGGCGTGCGCTTCGACCCGGTCGGTGAGCGGGTCTCGTTCGTCGACGAGCTCGGCCGGGTGATCCAGGACGACCGGGCGCTGCTGGTGCTGCTCGACCTGGTCGCGGCCGAGCGGCGCAGCGGCCAGGTGGCACTGCCGGTGACGACGACCAGGATCGCCGAGCAGGTGGCCGCGTACCACGGCACCCAGGTGACCTGGACGACCACCTCGCCGGACGATCTGGCGAAGGCGGCCGCGGAGGAGGGCACGGTGTTCGGCGGCGACGGCCGCGGCGGATTCGTGGTGCCCGAGTTCAGCGGGGTGCTGGACGGGCCCGCGGCGTTCGTCCGGCTGGTGGGCCTGGTGGCCCGGACCCAGCTCACGCTGAGCCAGATCGACGCCCGGATCCCGCAGGCGCACATCAAGCGGCGGGACATCGCGACGCCGTGGGCGGCCAAGGGCATGGTGATGCGCTCGGTCGTGGAGGCGGCCGGGAGCCGACGGCTGGACACCACCGACGGTGTGCGGGTCGTGGAGGCCGACGGCCGCTGGACGATCGTCCTGCCGGACCCGGCCGAGGCGGTCACCCACCTGTGGGCGGAGGGCCCGGACGACGAGGCCACCGAGCAGCTGCTCGACGAGTGGGCGGCGGTGGTGGACTCGGCCGGGCGCTGAGCACCGTCAGGGAGAGAACCTCCCGGTGAAACGGCCGGGGCGCGGCGGTCCGGTACCGCCGCGCCCCGGCCGGTCACGGTTCGGTGACCGTCGGGGTCCCTGACGGTGGGGGCTGTGCGTACGCCGCCTCGGCGACATGGGACGATGTAACGCATGCCAGCAACGCCGACGCCGAGTGACTCGAACGGACGGTTCACCCGTCCGGACGCCTCGATGTCCCTGCTGACCAACGTCATGGACCACAGCCTGGACGAGGGCTACGCCGAGGCGGCCCGTCGGGGCGACGGTCCGACCCGGCTGCCGACGAGCCTGCGCGGCAAGCTCACGCTGGCCATCGGGTTGGCGCTGGCCGCGACCGTGGTGACCGTGGCCGGGGTGAACACCTCCAAGGCCGAGCCGACGCTCGCCAAGGAGCGGGACGCGCTGGTGCACCGCGTCAACGACGCCACCAAGACCGCGGACACCCTGCAGCGGCAGGTCCAGGACCTGCGCAAGCGGGTCGGGGCGGCCCAGCAGGAAGCGCTGCCGGTCGGCGGCGACAGCACGCTGGCGGCGCTCGGCGCCCGGACCGGCACGGGGGAGATCAGCGGCCCCGGGATCAAGCTCGTGATCGAGGACGCCGCCGGGACGGGCGCCGGCGGGTCTGTGAGCAACCCGCGCGAGGCCGAGGGGTTCAGCAACACCGGCCGGCTGCGCGACCGCGACCTGCAGCTCGTGGTGAACGGCCTCTGGCTGTCCGGCGCGGAGGCGGTGTCCATCAACGGCCAGCGGCTGACGACGCTCTCCGCGATCCGCGCCGCCGGTGACGCGGTGCTCGTGGACAACCGGCCGCTGGTCCCGCCGTACACCGTGCTGGCGATCGGCGACGGCGAGCGGTTCGCCCAAGTCTTCGACTCCAGCTCGGCCGGGCGCTACCTCAAGCTCATCCAGGACAGCTACGGCATCAAGTCGAACGTGTCCGTGCAGAAGAAGCTGTCGCTGCCGGCCGCGCTCGGCGTGACGTTGCGGACGGCGAAACCCGGCGGCGCCGAGAGCGCCGCCTCGGCGGGCCCGGGCGCGTCCGGCAGCCCGTCGCCGTCGGGCGGCAGCTCGGCGTCGCCCGGCGCCTCGCCGTCCCGCTCGGCCGGGGCGGGCGGACCGACCGCCCCGCCCACCAAGTCGAACCCCACCCGGACAGGAGTACCTTCACCGTGATTGCCGTTCTGGGGCTCGTGATCGGCGTCGTCGTCGGCCTCTTCGTTCAGCCGGAGGTCCCCGACGCCGTGGTGCCGTACCTGCCGATCGCGGTGGTGGCGGCGCTGGACGCGGTGTTCGGCGGCGTCCGGGCGATGCTGGACGGGATCTTCAACGACAAGGTCTTCGTCGTCTCGTTCCTCTCGAACGTGGTCGTCGCGGCCCTCATCGTCTTCCTCGGCGACCAGCTCGGGGTGGGCGCGCAGCTCTCCACCGGCGTCGTCGTGGTGCTCGGCATCCGGATCTTCTCCAACGCAGCCGCGATCCGGCGGCATGTGTTCAGGGCGTAGGGAGAAACACGTCGTGGAACAGGACGACAAGTCGAACGGCCGCCCGGACGGGCAGCCCGCGCCCTCCTCCGAGGGGACGGGGGCGTCCGAGGGGCGGAAGACCCCCGGGAAGCCCGGCGGGTCCGTGGTGCCGCCGGCCGTGCCGCCGGTGTCCGGGGAGGCCGCCGCGGAAGCCGGACGGGCCTCGGAGGAGCCCGAGGAGCCGTCCGTCGGGCCCGTGGGCGACACGCCCGAGCCCGAGCCCGAATTCGAGGTCGCAGCCGAGCCGCCCACCGCGACGCAGCCGGCGGAGCAGGCCGAGGAGACCGGGCAGCCGGAGCAGGCAGAGCAGGCCGAGGAGGCCGAGGAGGCCGAACAGGCGGGGCAGGCCGACCCGCGTCGTCGGCTGCGGTCCGCGGTCTGGCCGCCTCGGCTGTCGCGCGGGCAGCTCGTCGTCGCCGTGCTGCTGTTCGCGCTGGGTCTGGGCCTGGCGATCCAGGTGCGGTCGACCAACGACCACAACCAGCTGCGTGGGGCGCGTCAGGAGGATCTCGTCCGCATCCTCGACGAACTGGACAGTCGCCAGCAGCGTCTCCAGCAGGAGAAGACGCAGCTGGAGCAGTCCCTGACCCAGTTGGAGAACAGCTCCAACCAGGCCAAGGAGGCTCAGGAGCAGACCAGGGAGAAGGCGGCGGAGCTCGGCGTGCTCGCCGGGACCGAACCGGCCACCGGCCCGGGGATCGTCTTGACGATCAATGATCCCCAGGGGCAGGTGAAGGCGGATATGCTGCTGGACACCCTGCAGGAACTCCGAGCGGCTGGAGCGGAGGCGATTCAGATCAACGATGTGCGAGTGGTGGCCGGCACCTACTTCACCGACGGCCCCGACGGCGGTGTGCAGATCGACGGCAAGAAGGTGTCGCAGCCGTTCCGCTTCACGGTCGTGGGCAACCCGCAGGATCTGACGCCGGCGCTCAACATCCCGGGCGGTGTGGTCCGCACCCTGGAGAAGGAGCAGGCGACCGCCGTCATCACCCAGCAGCAGAAGGTGGTCGTCGACGCCCTCGCCGAACCGAAGCCGCTGCAGTACGGCAAGCCGGCGGCGAAGTGACGGGTCGACTGTCCTACGGTCCGTCAGGTCTCCACCGGCCCCGGTGGCGCGCCGCGGTGCGGCCTGAGGCACACTGGGATGTTCCACCCCGGCGGTGTGCTCCGCCGCCTGCTCGGGCCCGGCCGGATGCCGGGCCAGCTGCCAGTCCGAGCCTGTCACCCTGCCCCGCGGGCGGGTCTGTCACACGCAAGGGGATTCGCCCGTGAGTCTGTTCTCGAAGCTGTTCGGCCGCAACAACCGCCAGGAGTCGGCAGACGCGCCCACCGCGCGCCACCGCCGCCCGGGAGAGGAGGCCGCCGTCCCCGGCATGCGGCCCGCGCCCGAGGCGGACCGGTACGCCGAGCGTCCGCTGTTCCGTGACGGCCACGGCGCGGCTCCGTACGAGGGGAATGCGCAGGGCTACGGCGCGTCGGTTGAATCCGGTGCCGCGCCGCGCATAGGTTTCCCGGCAGCACCCTCAACCTCCGGTGGAGGGTTTACCCCGGACCCCTACGCCGGGCACGTCCAGCAGGGTGTGCCGAGCCAGGAGGCTGTGACGATGGCTGGCACCTCCCCGTGCCCGCGGTGCGGCAACCAGAACCCGCTCACGGCCCGGTTCTGCTCCAACTGCGGCTCGGCCCTGCGCCACGCGCCAATGCCCGAGGGGGCCGCCGAGACCACCTCGACCATCTCGATCTCCGGGATCGAGTCGTACGAGCCCGGTGCCACGTCCACCGGCGCCACCCCGGCGCTGTCGCCCGAGGTGCTGGCCGCGATCGACGCGCTGCCGCCGGGTTCGGCCCTGCTGATCGTGCAGCGCGGCCCGAACTCGGGCAGCCGCTTCCTGCTGGACTCCGACGTGACGACCGCGGGCCGTCACCCGCAGGGCGACATCTTCCTGGACGACGTGACGGTCTCGCGCCGCCACGTGGAGTTCAGGCGGCTGCCCGGCGGCGGCTTCTCGGTGGCGGACGTGGGCAGTCTGAACGGCACGTACGTCAACCGCGAGCGGATCGACGAGGTCACGCTCAGCAACGGTGACGAGGTCCAGATCGGCAAGTACCGGCTGGTGTTCTTCGCCGGTCACGTCCGGGGGTACTGAATCCGACATCGGCAGGAGCCCGAGTGACCGCGAACCCTCCCACCACTCTCGGGGCCACCCCCGTGCCCGCCACACGCCGTGCGGCCGAGGTACGGGGGAGGGGCGGCGACGAGCTGCTCTCGATCGGCGCCGTGCTGGCGTTCCTCCGGGACGACTTCCCCGAGGTCACCATCTCCAAGATCCGCTTCCTGGAGGCGGAGGGGCTGGTCGACCCGCAGCGCACCCCCTCGGGCTACCGCAAGTTCAGCGCCGGGGACGTCGAGCGGCTGGCGTACGTGCTGCGCATGCAGCGCGACCACTACCTGCCGCTGCGGGTGATCCGTGAGCACCTGGACGCCATCGAGCGCGGGGAGGCGCCGCCGGCGCTGCCCGCCCCGGAGCCCCGGCCGGGCCCGCTGGAGGAGGCCGACCGGGAGCTCGGCGTCGCGGCCGGCACGGTCGCCGGGGTGCGGCTCGGGCGGGCCGAGATGCTCGCGGCGGCCGAGGCCGAGGAGGCCGAACTCGGCGAGTGGGAGTCCTACGGCCTGGTCTCGGCCGGGCCGGACGGCGGCTACGACGGCGAGGCCCTGCAGATCGCGCGGCTGGTCGCGGAGCTCGGCCGCTACGGCCTGGAGCCGCGCCACCTGCGGGCGATGAAGGCCGCCGCCGACCGCGAGGTCGCCCTGGTGGATCAGGTCGTCGCGCCGCTGCGCCGGCACCGCAACCCGCAGACCCGGGCGCACGCCGAGACCACCGCCCGCGAGCTGGCGACGCTCTCCGTCCGGCTGCACGCGGCCATGGTCCAGGCGGGGCTGCGCGCCCGACCCAGCTGATCGGGCGGCCGCCCGCGACACCCCGGTGCCGCGCTGCTGACCAGGGCCGGACGTGCTGCGCTTTCCTATCGGCGGCGCGAGCCATAGGGTTGCCAGTGTGAATGAGCTCGACGTCGTGGGTGTCCGGGTGGAGATGCCTTCCAACCAGCCGATCGTGCTGCTGCGGGAGGTAGGGGGCGATCGGTACCTGCCGATCTGGATCGGCCCGGGCGAGGCGACCGCGATCGCTTTCGCGCAGCAGGGCATGACCCCGGTGCGGCCGCTGACGCACGACCTCTTCAAGGACGTGCTCGACGCGCTCGGCCAGCAGCTGACGGAGGTCCGGATCAGCGACCTGCGCGAGGGCGTGTTCTACGCCGAGCTCGTCTTCTCCGGCGGTGTCGAGGTGAGCGCACGCCCCTCGGACGCCATAGCGCTGGCCCTGCGGACCGGTACGCCGATCTACGGCAGCGAGAACGTGCTCGCCGAGGCGGGCATCGCCATTCCGGACGAGCAGGAGGACGAGGTCGAGAAGTTCCGCGAGTTCCTCGACCAGGTCTCGCCGGACGACTTCGGCGGCGGCCAGCAGTAACCGTCGGCCACGGCCACGGTCCACGTACCGCAGAGTCCTCGTAGTCCTCGTACTACCGGCCTTGAGTCACTGCAACGGCGCTTTGCAAAAAGTCGGCTTCCTACCCACACTAAGGGCACGAAAAACCACTCTCCGGAGTGACATCCGACCGGAGCCCCGGCGTGGCGATCGTTGACGGGCCTGTGGTGACTGCCTACCGTCAAGGGAGGTTCCGGTCGGCCTGCGCCGTCCGGCGCCCCGGTGAGCCGAAGGACCGAGTGGACGGAGGCAGGCATGAGCGGTACTGGCGACGACGCCACCGCCGGGGGCCTGTGCGCCGTGCACCTGCCGCGCTCCGGCCGCACACCGGCCCCGCGGGCCTGGGAGGCCCCGGCCGAGCCCGTCGACACCGAACTGCCCCGGGTGGGGCGCTTCCCGGCCGTCCAGGCCGGGCAGCCCGCGATCGAGCGGATCCCGCCGACCTCCGCCCTGGTCGGCTACCGCGGGCCGACGGCCTGCGCCGCCGCCGGCATCACCTACCGTCAACTCGACTACTGGGCCCGCACCGGGCTGCTGGAGCCCAGCGTCCGCACCGCGTACCCGGCCGGCGCGCAGCGACTCTACAGCTTCCGCGACATCCTCCTGCTGAAGATCGTCAAGCGGCTGCTGGACGCGGGCGTCTCGCTGCAGAACATCCGGGTCGCCGTCGCCCACCTCCAGGCGGCCGAGCCCACCGACCTCACCGGCCTGACGCTGATGTGCGACGGCGCCACCGTCTACGAGTGCACCAGCCCGCAGCAGGTCGTCGACCTGATCGGCGGCGGCCAGGGCATGTTCGGCATCGCCGTCGGCGCGGTCTGGCAGGAGCTGGAGAGCGCGCTCGGCCGGCTGCACGCCGAACGCACCGACACCGGCGAGACCCTGATCGGCCATGACCCGGCCGACGAGCTCGCCCAGCGCCGCAACCGCGCCGTCTGATTCCCGTCCACGCAGGCCCCGGCACAGGACCGGGGGAACCGCGCCGGCCGTCCGCCGCGTCCCGCCAGATGTGTCGATCAAGGATCTGAAGAGGCTGCGCCGGGCCGCAGCACGGCTGCGGCGGATTCCCGGGCTCGGCGACCGCACAGGCCGGCGGCGCTGGTTCCAGGCCGCCGTCGTCGTCAGCACCCTCGCACTCGCGCCCAGCGCCTGGCTGTGGACCGGCGAGGACGGCCGCGTCCGCGCGGTGGCCGACGCCCCCGCCGCGCCCGTCGCCGTGGTCTTCGGCGCAGGACTCTTCGGCAGCGAGCCCTCCCCGTACCTCGCGCACCGGCTGGACGCGGCACTGAACCTCTATCAGCAGCACAAGGTGCAGGCCATCCTGGTCACCGGCGACAACAGCACCACCGACTACGACGAGACCGACGCCATGCGCCGCTATCTGACGGACCGGGGGGTGCCCGACATCCGGGTGGTCGGCGACTACGCCGGCTTCGACACCTGGGACTCCTGCGTGCGGGCCCGCCGCATCTTCGGCGTCGACCACGCCCTGCTCGTCAGTCAGGGCTTCCACGTGCGGCGCGCCCTGGCACTGTGCGAGGCCGCCGGCATCGACGCCTACGCCGTGGCCGTGGACGAGCCGCACGACACCACCTGGTACTACGGCGGGCTGCGCGAGATCCCGGGGGCGGGCAAGGCGGCGCTGGACGCCTGGCTGCGCCCCGACCCCCGGTTCCTCGGGGCCACCGAGCAGGGCGTCACCCTGGCACTGGCGGACGCGGCCCGGCGGTAGGGCGCGGCGGTACGGCCCGGCTCGGCGGTGGGGGCGCGGGCGGTCTCCCGGCCGGGAACGGCCGCTGCCCCGCCTCGAACGGATTGTCACAGCCGTGCGCGATGATCGCCCTGTGCGGACTGTGCCGAGCATCATCCACCTCGACATGGACGCCTTCTTCGCGTCGGTGGAGCAGGCGGCCAAGCCGAGCCTGCGCGGCAAGCCGGTGATCGTCGGCGGCCTCGGCGGCCGCGGTGTCGTCTCCACCGCCTCCTACGAGGCCCGGAAGTTCGGTGTGCACTCCGCGATGCCGATGGCGCAGGCCCGCCGGCTCTGCCCGAACGCCGCCTTCCTGGCCGGTCGCTTCGCCGCCTACCGGGAGAACAGCGACATCGTCATGGCCCTGCTCCGCGAGCGCTCACCCCTGGTCGAGCCGCTCAGCCTCGACGAGGCCTTCGTCGACCTGGAGGCCGGCCCGTACGGCCCCGCGCTCGCCGCGGCCGAGCCGGCGGTCGGCGCCCAGCTGGTGCTCGCGGTCGCCGAGGACCTGCGCGCCGACATCCTCGAACACACCGCCCTCACCGCCTCGGTCGGCGCCGCGGGCTCCAAGCTGATGGCGAAGATCGCCTCCGAGCAGGCCAAGCCGGACGGCCTCGTCCTGGTGGAGATCGGCTCGGAGCGCGCCGTGCTCAGCCCGATGCCCGTCCGCGCCCTGCCCGGGATCGGGCCCGCCACCGAGCAGACCCTGCGCCGGGCCGGCCTGACCACGGTCGCCGATCTCGCCGAGGCGGGCGAGGCCGAGCTCGTCCAGCTGCTCGGGCGGGCGCACGGCGCCGGGGTGCACCTGATGGCCACCGGGTACGACGAGCGCGCGGTGGTGCCCGACCGGGACGCCAAGTCCGTGTCGGTGGAGGACACCTTCGAGGTCGACCTCGCCGACCGCGACCGCATCCTGCACGAGATCGACCAGCTCACCGCCCGGTGCGTCCGGCGGCTGCGGGCGGCGGGCCGCTCCGGCCGCACCGTGGTGCTGAAGGTCCGCCGCTTCGACTTCTCCACGCTCACCCGCTCCGAGACGCTGCGCGCTCCCACGGACGACGAGGCGGTGATCGCGGAGACCGCCCGCCGGCTCGCCCTGCAGGTGGACACCACCGGCGGGGTGCGGCTGCTCGGCGTGGGCGTGTCCCAACTGGCCGACTACACCCAGGAGGACCTGTTCGCGCAGGCCGCGCACGCTGCCCAGGCGGAGGCAGAGGCGGAGGAGGCGGAGGAGGGCTCTGAGGGCACGGCGGGCGCGGGGGAGGAGCCGCCCGCACGGCCGTCCGGGCCGGCGGCGGAGGCCGTGCCCCCGCTGCTGCGCCGCTGGCTGCCCGGGCAGGACGTGCGGCACGCCGAGTTCGGCCCGGGCTGGGTGCAGGGCAGCGGGGTCGGCCGGGTCACCGTGCGCTTCGAGACGCCGTACGGGCCGCCGGGCCGGGTGCGGACCTTCGCCGTGGACGACCCGGATCTGGAGCCGTCCGAGCCGCTGCCGCTGCGCCAGGCCTGAGCCGCGGCCCGAGCGGTACGCGGCGGACATGGCGAGCGGCCCCGCACCGTCCCAGTGCGGGGTCGCTCGGTGGGGCCGGGCCGTGTCCGTGGTCGCATGCCCACAACCGTCCACGGGGCCCGGCCCCCTCGCGCCCTGTCCCCTGGCGCGAGGAGACGCCTCGTCAGGCGTCGGTCTTGGCCAGCTCGGGGCTGGTGGCGGAGGGGGTCCCCGCGGCCGGGCCGACGGCCGGGGCCTCGGCGGACTTGATCCGGCGGATGGCGAACGGCACCAGGCCGGCGACGACGCACATCACCGCGGCGGTCCAGTAGGCGTGCTCGTAGGCCTGCAGGGTCGGCAGCGCGACCGGGATCGGCAGCTTCATGGTGTCGCCGGTGAGGATCGCGGCCATCACCGCGGTGCCGATGGCACCGCCGACGGTGCGCAGCACCGCGTTCATGCCGTTGGCGATGCCGCTCTGCTCGGCCGGCACGGCGCCGTTGATGTAGGCCGGCATGGCGGCGTAGGCGAGGCCGACGCCGAGGCCGAAGACGGCGGAGGCGAGGTAGATGTCGATCTCGTGGCTGTGCCGCAGGGCGAGGTAGGCCATGGCGACCGCGCCGAGGATGCCGCCGGCGACGAGCGGCAGACGCGGGCCGCGGCGGGCGATCATCAGGGCGCCGAGCGGGGCGGCGACCATCGAGCCGAGGGCGGACGGCAGCAGCATCACGCCGGCGTGCAGCACGGTGGCGGTGAAGCCGTAGTGGGCGAGCTTCTCCGGGGTCTGCGCGAAGTTGCTGATGACCATGAAGGAGCCGTACATCCCGAAGCCCATGAGCAGGCCGGAGATGTTGGTGAAGGCGACGGCCGGGCGGGACATCATCTTCATGTCGACCAGCGGGTGCGTGACCTTGACCTCGATGAGGATCCAGACCAGGGCGATCACCGCGGCGACGGCGAACAGGCCGAGCGTGCGGTTGGAGGTCCAGCCCCAGTGGTTGCCCTGGCTGACGGCGATCAGCAGGGCGGAGAGCCAGCCGGCCAGGGTGAGCGCGCCGAGCGGGTCGGCGCCGCCCTCCTTGTCGACGACCGGGTCCGTGGGCACCCGCAGGGCGACCAGGGCGACCGCGATGATGCCGAAGACCAGGCCCATCCAGAAGATCGACTTGTAGCTCCAGTGCTCCAGCAGCAGGCCGGTGGCGACCAGGCCGAGGCCGCTGCCGACGCCCATGGAGGCGCTGATGGCGGCGACGCCGCCGGTGACCTTGGCCTTGGGCAGCTCGTCACGGACGATGCTGATCGCGAGCGGGAGCACGCCACCGCCGGCGCCCTGCAGCACGCGGGCGACGACCAGCCAGGTGAAGGAGTGGGTGCCGACCGCGAGGGCGGAGCCCGCGACCAGGCCGGCGAGCGAGACCAGCAGCATCGGCTTGCGGCCGCGGAGGTCGCCGAACCGGCCGAGCAGCGGGGTGAGCACGGCCGCGGAGAGCAGGTTGGCGGTCATCAGCCAGGTGATGCTGGAGCCGGAGACGTTCAGCTCCTTGGCCAGCGACGGCAGGATCGGCACGACCGCGGTCTGCACCACGCTGAACGCCAGCATGGCCAGCACGAGCGCGGGGAGCACCCGCGCACTGCTCGGCTTCTCGTCCGTGGCGGCGGGCTGTGGGGCCTCACTCACGGTGGGTTTCCTCCCGTTGGGGCTGCCGGAAGCCGAAATCACTGCTTCAGGCAAGCGATAGTGAATGAACTGAAGTAACGATGCAGGTCGATACTTCACTCTGTCAAATATCGATCGGTGAAGCTTCGGCAAAGCGCAGGTCCCGGCCCGCCGCAGCGGACCGGGACCTGTCGTCGTCAGGAGCCGGAGTCGGGAGCCGGAAGGGTCAGACCGGGTGCAGCGGCTCCGGCCGGGGCGGCTGCGCGGCGGCCCGGGCCGCCACCTGGACGTGCGCCGGCGCCGACGCGTGCGGTGCCGGCCCGCCCGCCGCGGGGGCGCGGCCCGCCGGACCGGCCGCCCGCTCGGCCGGCGGCGGGCTGAAGGGCTGCGGACCGTACGGCTGGTGCGCGGTCTCGTCGTGCACCTCGACCTGCTCGCGCTGCAGCTCCTCGCGGACGAGCTCCTCCTCCGTGTACCGCTCGACCACCAGGCGCACCCGCTCGATCGGGGCCAGGTACTTGCGCACCACCGCCCGCTCCTCGCGCAGGGTCACCTCCTCGACCGCATCGGCGATCTCCTGGTCGCTCAGCGCGGCCCGCTCGGCGTCGCTCACCGGCACCCGCTCCACCCGGGCCCGTTCGCGCACCACCGGCACCCGGCGCTCCACCGCCTCCGAGGTCACGTACTTGCGCAGCCGGACGGTGCCCAGCACGTGCCACTCGGTGCTGATGTCCAGCCGCTCCTCGCGGCAGACGATCTCGACCGGCCGGTGCGCCCCGGCCTCGCCGCCGGCGTGCCGCTCGGCCCGGTCGGGGCGCTGCGCCGCGGCCGGCGTCGCCGGGCGGACGTTGGCGCCGGCCGGTACCGCCTGGAGCTGCATGGTGATCTCCTGGTCGTTCTCCCGGCCGCCGTGGCTCTCGGGCCGGGCGTGCTCCCGGCGTGCCCCGCCGTGCTGCCCGTCGGCGTGGTCGGTGCGGCCCTGGTCGGTGCGGCCGTGGCCGTTCGCCGCGGACCGGGCGTCCGCCGGGGCCTGACCGTTCGACGCGGCCCCGCCGGGTGCGGTCTGCGCGACCGTGCCGAAGTCGGTGTCCCTGGGGCGCTCGGCCGGTGCCGGGGCGGCCTCCGCGCCGGGCCGGCCGGCGCCGGCGGTGTCCAGCCCGTAGTAGCGGTACAGCTGCAACTCCTGGGCGGGCGACAGGTGCTGGCCCACGCCGAAGTCGGGGGACTCCTTCACCAGCGACTTGTCGTACGGGACCTTCAGCTCCTCGCCCGAGAACTCGCTGGTGGTCAGCGGGACGAAGGCGTCCCGGCCGAAGATCCCGGTGCGGACCGCGGCCCACTCGGGCTCACCGGTCGCGTCGTCGAGATACACCTCGTCGACCGTGCCGATCTTTTCACCGTTCCGGTCGACCGCCTTGTGCCCGATCAGGTCTCGCGGATCGATATCGGTCTGCACGCTGTCCTCCAGTGCTACTGCTCCTGTGGTACGCGGACGTCGGGACGGCTGGAGGAGCTGGCCAGACGCCATCTACACAGAACGCCACGAACCGGACAGCGGCGAGCCGAACGGGGCCGTCCGGGCCGGTGATCGGCCGTCCGGGGGAGGGCCGGACCGGTGGGACGCCGGTCACAGCGCCCGCCATTCCAGGCAGTCCCGCTGGTACCCTGGGCGGCGACCGCCGAGCCCGCGCGGGAGAGTCCCGGACCCCGTTGAGCAGGGGGAAAGGGGCGCCGAAGGAGCAACCCCTCCCCGGAATCTCTCAGGCACCCGTACCGCACGGGCCAGGTCACTCTGGAAAGCAGGGCAGGATCGTCGGCACAGGAGCCGGCGGCACCACCCTCACCGACGGTGCAAGCCGACGAGATGCCTTCGGGCGTCATGGCGGCGAAGCTCTCAGGTACCGATGACAGAGGGGGAGGCCTGACGGGTTCGTGCGTCTTTGGCTCCCCACGGCGGCCGACCGGCGTGCGTACCCCCGCCGGTCCGTGACCAGGAGGCCTCGACCCCCATGAACGCCCAGCCGAACCTCACCGAGCTCGAGCAGGCCAGTCCCTTCGAGACCCGCCACATCGGCCCCGACGCCGCCGCCCAGGAGAAGATGCTCGCCCACGTGGGCTACGCGTCCCTGGACGAGCTGTCCGAGGCGGCCGTCCCCGAGGCCATCCGCAGCCTGACCGCACTGGACCTGCCGGCCGGCCGCAGCGAGGCCCAGGTCCTCGCCGAGCTGCGCGAGCTGGCCGACCGCAACCGGGTCGCCACCTCGATGATCGGCCTCGGCTACTACGGCACCTTCACCCCGCCGGTGATCCTGCGCAACGTGCTGGAGAACCCGGCCTGGTACACCGCCTACACGCCGTACCAGCCGGAGATCTCGCAGGGCCGCCTCGAGGCGCTGCTGAACTTCCAGACCCTGGTCTCCGACCTCACCGGCCTGGCCACCTCCGGCTCCTCGCTGCTCGACGAGGGCACCGCGGCCGCCGAGGCCATGGCCCTGGCCCGCCGCGTCACCAAGGTGAAGGGCGGCGTCTTCCTGATCGACTCCGACACCCTGCCGCAGACCGTCGCCGTCATCGAGACCCGCGCCGTGCCGACCGGCGTCGAGGTGGTCGTCGCCGACCTGTCCGAGGGCATCCCGGCCGAGATCGCCGAGCGCGGCGTCTTCGGCGTCCTCCTCCAGTACCCGGGTGCCGCCGGCGTCGTCCGCGACCTCACCCCGGTCATCGAGCAGGCCCACGGCCTCGGCGCGGTCGTCGCCGTCGCCGCCGACCTGCTCGCCCTCACCCTGCTCAAGTCCCCGGGCTCGATGGGCGCCGACATCGCCTGCGGCACCTCGCAGCGCTTCGGTGTCCCGATGGGCTTCGGCGGCCCGCACGCCGGCTACCTCGCCGTCCGCGCCGAGTACGCCCGCAACCTGCCCGGCCGCCTGGTCGGCGTCTCCGTCGACTCCGACGGCAACCGCGCCTACCGCCTCGCCCTGCAGACCCGCGAGCAGCACATCCGCCGCGAGAAGGCCACCAGCAACATCTGCACTGCCCAGGTGCTGCTCGCCGTGATGGCCTCGATGTACGCCGTCTACCACGGCCCCGACGGCCTCGCGGACATCGCCCGCCGCACCCACCGCTACGCCGCCGCGCTCGCCGCGGGCCTGCGCGCCGGCGGGGTCGAGCTGGTGCACGGCGAGTTCTTCGACACCGTCACCGCCCGCGTCCCGCAGCGCGCCGACGAGGTCGTCACCGCCGCGCTCGCCGCGAACATCAACATCCACAAGGTCGACGCCGACACCGTCTCGATCTCCTGCGACGAGACCACCACCCGCGAGCACGTCACCGCGCTGTGGGCCGCCTTCGGCATCGCCGGCGGCGAGCTCGACGAGACCGCGGACGCGCTGCCCGCCGCCCTGCTGCGCGAGGACGAGTACCTCACCCACCCGGTCTTCCACAGCCACCGCTCCGAGACCGCCATGCTGCGCTACCTGCGCCGCCTGTCGGACCGGGACTACGCGCTGGACCGCGGCATGATCCCGCTGGGCTCCTGCACCATGAAGCTCAACGCCACCACCGAGATGGAGCCGGTCACCTGGCCCGAGTTCGGCCAGCTGCACCCCTTCGCCCCGGCCGACCAGGTGCAGGGCTTCCTCAGCCTGATCCACGGCCTGGAGCAGCAGCTCGTCGAGGTCACCGGCTACGACGCGGTCTCCATCCAGCCGAACGCCGGCTCCCAGGGCGAGCTGGCCGGCCTGCTGGCCGTCCGCGCCTACCACCACGCCAACGGCGACACCCAGCGCGACGTCTGCCTCATCCCGTCCTCCGCGCACGGCACCAACGCCGCCTCCGCGGTCATGGCCGGCATGCGGGTCGTCGTGGTGAAGACCCTCACCGACGGCGACGTGGACGTCGACGACCTCAAGGCCAAGATCGAGCAGCACCGCGACCAGCTGTCCGTGCTGATGGTCACCTACCCGTCCACCCACGGCGTGTTCGAGACCGAGATCACCACCATCTGCGAGATGGTGCACGACGCCGGCGGCCAGGTCTACGTCGACGGCGCCAACCTCAACGCCCTGGTCGGCCTCGCCAAGCCGGGCAAGTTCGGCGCGGACGTCTCGCACCTGAACCTGCACAAGACCTTCTGCATCCCGCACGGCGGCGGCGGCCCGGGCGTCGGCCCGGTCGCGGTCCGCGCGCACCTCGCGCCGTACCTGCCGAACCACCCGCTGCAGGAGGAGGCCGGCCCGGCCACCGGCGTCGGCCCGATCTCGGCCGCACCCTGGGGCTCGGCGGCGATCCTGCCGATCTCCTGGTCGTACGTCCGCCTGATGGGCGGCGAGGGCCTCAAGCGCGCCACCCAGGTGGCAGTGCTGAACGCCAACTACATCGCCAAGCGGCTCGCCCCGCACTTCCCCGTGCTCTACACCGGCCCCGGCGGCCTGGTCGCGCACGAGTGCATCATCGACCTGCGCCCGCTCACCAAGGAGACCGGCGTCACCGTCGACGACGTCGCCAAGCGTCTGATCGACTACGGCTTCCACGCCCCGACGATGTCGTTCCCGGTGGCCGGCACGCTGATGATCGAGCCCACCGAGTCCGAGGACCTGTACGAGATCGACCGCTTCTGCGAAGCGATGATCGAGATCCGCGCGGAGATCGAGAAGGTCGGCTCCGGCGAGTGGCCCGCCGAGGACAACCCGCTGCGCAACGCCCCGCACACGGCCGCCAACCTGGCCGCCGACTGGCAGCACGCGTACACCCGCGAGGAGGCCGTCTTCCCGGCCGGCGTGAACCCCGCGGACAAGTACTGGCCGCCGGTGAGCCGGATCGACGGCGCCTACGGCGACCGCAACCTGGTCTGCTCCTGCCCGCCGCTGGACGAGTACGGCGTCTGAGCCCTCAGGGCATGACGGCGAGGGCCCCGGAGGAGATCTCCTCCGGGGCCCTCGCGGCGTTCCGGGCCGGCGCCCCTGCCGGCGATCCCGGCGGGCGTTCCGGGTCGGTGGTCAGGCCGCCACGGCGAGCGGTCGCCGCGGGGCGATCACCCGGCCGTCGGGCAGCAGTTCACCGGTGTCCTCGAACAGGAGGACGCCGTTGCAGAGCAGGCTCCAGCCCTGCTCGGGGTGGCGGGCCACCGGTACGGCCGCTTCGCGGTCGGCCGACTCCGCCGAAGGACATTCAGGACGGTGCTGGCACATAGCTCGTACCCTCGCTTCGCTCGCGATCCTGCCCCGCCGCCGGCGCCCCCGTGGTGCGCCGCCCTGCCGGCGGATCATCCTCGCCGGCCCAGGTGTGAACCGGCGCTTCGGTGGGTAGGACAAGCCCCCACAGCCGCTGGTTCCCAGTGTCGGCATCCCGGGCCGCTCCCGCAGCAGTTTCGTGACATGCGCCACAACCCGTTGCAGGAGATCACCCGTTCAGGCGGCCGACCGGCGCCGGAACGACCGAACGGGCCACCGGGTGTCTGACCCTGATAGGTCAGACCCGATGGCCCGTCCGGGTGATTCGGGGGTGTCAGCTCTGGCTGAGCAGCATCGTCGCGCCGCCGAGCGGCGGGCGCTCCAGCGCCGCCAGCAACTCGCCCGCCCGGTAGATCCGGTGGGCCGTCACCCCGAGCGGCGCGGGGGAGAGCGGAATCAGCAGGTCGTCCCGGCCGTCCGGTGCCGAACCGTTCAACCACAGGGCCGTCGCGTAGTGGCCCGGCATCGACAGCAGCCGCGGCAGCCGGATCGTGCGCGAGCCCTGCGCGAGCTGCCACGCCTGGCGCAGCGCCTGCACCGTGGAGTCGAGATAGGGGCCGGCCGCGAAGTGCGCGAAGGTGTGCCCGGCGGGCGTCTCCGCCACCTCCGCGGCCGCGACGACACCGCCGCTGCCCTGCTTGATCAGGAACCGCCAGCCGGTGCGCCGCGCGGTGCCCAGCGCGGACCCCTCCAGCACGTACACGGCCAGCGGGTGCGCGGGCAGCAGCGGACCGGCGGTATGGCGCAGCGCTGCGGCCGCTGGCTTGCTGAGCGCGCCCTCGTCGTCGAGGGCGGCCAGCACGGCCCGCAGGGCACTGGGCGGCGGCTGAGGGGTCTGCAGAGTCATGGCGGGTCGCCTCTCTGTGCGAGATCGGCGTGCGAGTGCGGCATACCGGCGTGGCGGGACCTGGCCGTGTCCGGTTGGGCATGATCGCGGTGCGGGCACGGAACCACGCGAGCACGAGGTCGTCGTGCGGCGGGAAACCGGCCGGGAGCGCAGTGCGAATTCTACTCGAACAGGTGCGCAGGGTGACCTTCTTATCACGTTCGGTGTGGTGCGGCAAGTCCGGTATTCACTGACGGGCCGTCAGTTCCGGGCCTCGCCACCGCGTTCGAGACCCCGGGCTATCGATCTTCCGGATGGGCATGATGCATGCACGGTCGACCTAGGGGAGGAGGACGCTCATGGGCGAGAAGGTCGCGGCCACTCGCGCTGAACTGTCCGACCGGCAGCTGTACCGGCGCAAGCTCCAGTCCTGTCTGGACGTGTTCGAGCGGATGCTGCGCGAGGGACGTTTCGACCGCCCCAGAGCGATGATGGGCCTGGAGATCGAGCTCAACCTGGCCGACGAGCAGGGCATGCCGGTCATGCGCAACGCGCAGGTGCTGGAGTCGATCGCCTCGGCCGACTTCCAGACCGAGCTGGGCCGCTTCAACATCGAGGTCAACGTCGCCCCGCGGCGGCTCGGCGGCCACGTCCTGGAGGAGCTCCGCGAGGAGGTCGACACCTGTCTGCGCTACGCCGACCGGCAGGCCGAGGAGGCCGGCGCCCGGATCGTCATGGTCGGCATCCTGCCGACCCTCGACCTGGACCACACCGGCCTGGACAGCATGTCCCACAACAACCGGTACAGCCTGCTCAGCGACCAGATCCTGGCCGCCCGCGGCGAGGACATCGCGCTCGACATCGAGGGCGTCGAGCACCTCGCCGTCGAGTCGGTCTCGATGGTCGCCGAGGCCGCCGCCACCTCGCTCCAGCTCCACCTGCAGGTCACCCCGGAGAAGTTCGCGCCGGTGTGGAACGCCGCCCAGGCGATCTCCGCCAGTCAGGTCGCGCTAGGCGCCAACTCGCCGTTCCTGTTCGGCCGCGAACTGTGGCGCGAGACCCGGCCGGTGCTCTTCCAACAGGCCTGTGACACCCGTTCGGCGGAGCTCAAGGCGCAGGGCGTGCGCCCCATCACCTGGTTCGGGGAGCGCTGGGTGGACTCCGCGCTGGATCTCTTCGCCGAGAACCTGCGCTACTTCCCGGCCCTGCTGCCGATCTGCGACGACGAGGACCCGGTCAAGGTGCTCGCCTCCGGCGGCGTCCCCAAACTCGCCGAGATGCGGCTCCACAACGGCACCATCTACCGCTGGAACCGCCCGGTGTACGACGTCGCCGACGGCATCGCCCACCTCCGGGTGGAGAACCGCTGCCTGCCCGCCGGCCCCACCGTCACCGACGTGCTCGCCAACGCCGCCTACTACTACGGCCTCGTCCGCGTGCTCGCAGAGCAGTCCCGCCCGGTCTGGACGAGGCTGCCGTTCGAACGCGCCGACGAGAACTTCCAGACCGCGGCCCGGCACGGCATCGACGCCGTCCTGCACTGGCCCCGGCACGGACGGGCCGGCCGCGGCGGCACCGCCCCCGTCCCGGTGACCGAGCTCGTCCTCAACGAACTGCTCCCGCTCGCCCACCAGGGCCTCGACGAGTGGGGCGTCGAACCCGCCGACCGCGACCGCTACCTCGGCGTCATCGAGCAGCGCTGCCTGCGCCGCACCAACGGCGCCTCCTGGCAGGCCGCCACCGTGCACCGGCTGCGCGAGCACTTCGGCATGGACCGCACCGCCGCCATCGCCGCGATGACCAGGAGGTACGTGGAGTACATGCGCACCGGGGAACCGGTGCACACCTGGCCGGTCGGCTGACCGGCCGCGCCCCGCCGCAGGCAGCGCCCCGCCACGGGCCGAGCTTGCGGCGGGGCGCTCTCATCCGCGTGTGCGAGGATGATCGGCCCGGAGGCCGTCCGTGCCCCCGGGCCCGCGCGCCGGCCGGCCGCGGGCAGCGAGCCGCCGCGCGGGAGACCAGGTGACCAGCGTTTCGACCGAGCCCGAGACCGGCACCCCGGCCCGCCGTCTGCTCGGCGTCGAGCTGCTCATCGTGCTCGGGCTCTCCCTCGGGGCCAGCGGCGTCGCCGCCCTGATCAGCTTCGCCGACTCGGTGACCCAGCCCATCGCCCTCGGCCGGCAGGTCGCCACCCTCAACAGTTCCCGCGCACCGGGCCGGCCCTGGATCGACCTCGCCTGGCAGGTCTACTACATCGCCCGCGGGCTGATGCCGGTCGTCCTGGTCGGCTACCTGCTGGTCCGGGAGTCCACCTCGCTGCGGGTGCTCGGCTTCGACCTGCGGGACAAGGCGCGGGACCTCGGGCGCGGCACACTGCTCGCCGCCGCGATCGGCGGCACCGGCCTCGGCCTCTACCTCGCCGCCCAGGCCGCCGGCTTCAACCTCACCGTCGCCCCCTCCGGCCTGCCGGACGTCTGGTGGCGGATCCCCGTCCTGATCGGCTCGGCCTGGCAGAACGCGATCCTCGAGGAAGTGATCGTGGTCGGCTACCTGCTGCGGCGGCTCGGACAGCTCGGCTGGTCCTGGCCGGCGATGGTGGTCACCAGCTCGCTCCTGCGCGGCTCGTACCACCTGTACCAGGGGGTCGGCGGACTGGTCGGCAACATGGTCATGGGCATCGTCTTCTGCCTGCTGTACCGCCGCTGGGGCCGGGTGATGCCCCTGGTGGTCGCGCACGCCCTGATCGACACCGTCGCCTTCGTCGGCTACGCCCTCCTCGCGGGCCACGTCAGCTGGCTGCCGACGGCCTGACCGCCCCTGCGCCCTTGGCGTCCGCCCTACCTGGGCGGGCGGTGCAGGAGGCGGTCGACGTGCCGGCGGCGGAGGCCCTCGTGAGGGTCGACGGGGACGAGGAGGCGGTCCCGGCGGAGGCGGGAGTTGCGGACGAGGCGCGGCGGGATCACGTCGTCGATCCAGGCGAACGGGCGGCCCGCCGCGTACCGGAGGATCGGTGCCCACTTGAAGCCGGAGAACAGCTCGAAGAGGCGGACACGCGGGTCGCCGGGCTGCCGGACGTAGCGGTTGACCCCCACCACCGGAAGCTCCGGCAGCCCGAGCAGCGGCGCGAGGTGCTCGTTGGCCGACTCCTGCCAGGTCGTGGCCCAGCAGAGCCGGTACACCTCGGCGAGTTCCCGCAGCCAGGCGCCGTGCACGGGCGAGAGCAGCACCTCGTACCCGAGCAGCTCGTGCCGCCGGAAGTCCTCGTCCGGGTGCGGGTCGGCGGGGTTGAGCACGCCGTCGACGTCGATGAAGAGCAGTGGTGCGTCCGGCATGCGCGGCCCCCCGGGTCTGTGCCGGGTAAGGACGCGGCGCGGGGCCGGGCGGTTGCTCAGCCGCCGACCGGCTCGGGGACGGAAGCCGCGGTGGTGGTGGCGGGCAGCGGGCGGGTGAGCCGGCGGACCTCGGGGACGACCAGGACGGCGGCGGCCAGGGCCAGGGTGCCGGCGGCGCAGGTCCACAGGGCGCCGTCCAGGCCCAGCGCGTCGGCGGCCGGGCCGGCCATCGCGGTGCCGAGCGGGGTGAGGGCGATCGAGCCGAGGTGGTCGTAGGCGCAGACCCGGGAGAACATCTCGGACGGTATCTCCTGCTGCAGCGCGACCATCCAGTTGACGCCGAACACGGTGACCCCGGCGCCGGAGACGAACATCGCCGCGACCAGGACGGGCAGTGCGGCGCCGACCGCCAGGGCGAGACCGGGCAGTGCGAACAGGAAGACACCCCAGTTGCCGGTGAGCAGGATGCGCCGCGGCTGCCAGCGGGTCATCAGCACACCGGCCGCGAGCATGCCGATGCCGAAGGCGGCCATCGCCAGGCCCCAGGCACGGGCACCGCCGAAGCGCTGGGCGGCGACCACCGGGCCGTACACCGTCTCCACCGCGCTGATGCAGGCGACCACCACGGAGAACTGCAGCACCACCGCCCAGAGCCACCTCCGGGAGGCGAACTCACGCCAGCCGAGCCGGAGTTCGTGCACGAGGCCGCCCGTCTGGACGGTGTCCCGGGGTGCCGCGTCGAGGCGGAGGAAGACCCGCAGGCCGCCGGCGACGGCGAAGCCGACCGCGTCCAGCAGCAGCACCCAGCCGGGCCCGACCGCGGCGGTCAGCGCTCCGCCGACTGCCGCGCCGCCGATCTGCGAGCCGTTCATCGCCATCCGGTAGACCGAGAACGCCTTGCCGGCGTGTTCGGCGGCCACGCTCTCCATGATCATGCCCTCGGAGGCGGGCGCGTAGAACGCCTGCCCGGCGCCGCCGGCGGCGGACAGCAGCACCAGCGACCAGAGCGGCGGCGCGCCGGCCAGCACCAGTGCCGCCAGTGCCGCCTGGGAGAGCGCGTTGAACAGGTTGGCCGCGACCATCACGTGGTGCCGCGGCAGGCGGTCCGCGAGCGCGCCGCCGACCAGCAGGAAGAGCACCAGCGGCACCAGACGTGCCGCCGTGACCCAGCCGACCTCGGTGGTGGAGCCGCCCGCCTCCAGGACGGCGAAGGCGGTGGCGATCGGGGCGGCCGCGTTGCCGAGCCCGCTCACCACGGTGGCGGCGGTCTGGATACGGAAGTTCCGCCCGGCCCAGGCGAAGGGGCGCGGTGCGGCGGCGGTGGTGGTGGGGGAGGCGGGGGAGCTCACCCGGAGACTATCGGCGTTCCGCCGCGCGGTGTCCATCCGGTTTCCGGTGCCCCTCGTCCGGACTCCGGTTGGTGCCGTCCGGACTCGGGCGGACCGGGCGGGCCGGGTGCGGTCGGGCGGTCAGCCCAGGTGGCCCCAGAGGAAGCTGAGCGTGCGCTGCCAGGCGATCCCCGCCTGCAGCGGGTCGTAGGTGCCGGCGAGGTTCTCGTCGTTCATGAAGGCGTGCCCGGCAGGGTAGAAGTGGATCTCCGGCCGCCGGTCGGTGGCCTCGCCGATGAGCATCGCGGCCTCGTCCACCGCCTTCTGGCGGATCGAGGGGTCCTCCTCGCCGTAGTGGCCGAGGACGTGCGCGGTCAGTCCGCGGTAGTCGTAGTCCGGGATCTTCGGCAGGCCGTAGAAGGGCACCACCGCGGCGACCCGGTCGCCCTCCTGCGCGGCCAGCACCAGCGCGAGCCCGCCGCCCATGCAGAACCCGACGACGCCGACCGCGTCCCCGACCACGTGCGGTTGGCCGAGCAGGAAGTCCACGGCGCCGCGCAGGTCGCGGGCGGCCCGGTCGGCGGGCAGTTCGCGCAGCATCCGGGCGGCCTCCTCGCGGTCGTGGGTGGTGGCGCCGCCGAACAGGTCCGGTGCGAGGGTGACGAAGCCCTCGGCGGCGAAGCGGTCCACCGTCGACACCATGTGCGAGGTCAGCCCCCACCACTCCTGGACGACCACCAACCCGGGCCCGGTGCCCTGCGGTGGCAGCGCCAGGTAGCCGTGTGCCGTCCCCCCGTTGCTGGGGAAGGTGACGTTCTGCGGGGAACTGCCCATGGCCTCTCCGTGGGGTGGGCCGCGTGCGCGCGGCGGGCGGTGGGCACGGGTGGGCCCGCCGGACGGTACGGGAGCGGTGCTGCGGGAGGGATGCGGGGACGATGCTATGCGCGGCGGCCGCGCGGCACCCGGCACCCGCACCGCGCCGATCGGGTGAGCGGGCCGCCCGTGCGCCCGTCAGCCCATCTCCTCCAGTGCCCGCCCCTTGGTCTCCCGGATGCAGAAGACCACGAACGGGATGGAGAGCAGTGCGAAACCCGCGTAGATGGCGTACGTCGCCGACAGGTTCCAGTCCGCCAGGTCCGGAAAGCTGACGGTGATCGCCCAGTTGGCGATCCACTGCGCGGACGCCGCCACCGACAGCGCGAGCGCCCGGATCCGGTTGGGGAACATCTCGCCGAGCAGCACCCAGACCACCACGCCCCAGGAGAAGGCGAAGCAGAAGACGAAGACGTGTGCGGCGACCAGGGCGACCGTGGCGTAGGTCTGGTCGAGCGTCGCGTTGTCGCCGGTGCCCTCCCGGTAGGAGAACGCCCACGCGGCGGTGCCCAGGGCGACGGCCATGCCGACCGAGCCCGCGAGCGCCAGCGGTTTGCGGCCGATCCGGTCGACCAGGGACATCGCGAGCACCGTGCCGATCACGTTGACGATCGAGGTGGAGAGGCTGATCAGCAGGGAGTCGGACTCGTTGATGCCGACCGACTGCCAGAGGAAGGAGGAGTAGTAGAAGATCACGTTGATGCCGACGAACTGCTGGAAGACCGAGGCGCCGATGCCGATCCAGACGATCGGCAGCAGCCCGAGCCGCCCGCCCAGCAGGTCCTTCGCCCGCGGCTTGTGCGCGGACTGCAGCACCGCCCGGATCTCGGCGATCCGCGCGTCCAGATCTACCTCCGGCCCCTCCACCTCGGCGAGCACCTCGCGGGCCTGGTCCTCGCGCCGGTCGGCGATCAGAAAGCGCGGCGACTCCGGGATCGCCAGCGCCATCAGCCCGTACACCAGCGCGGGGATCGCCTCCACCCCGAGCATCCACTGCCAGGCCTGGATGCCGCCGAGGTGGTTGGTGGACTCGCCGCCCGCCGCCTGGTTGAGCGCGTAGTTGGCCAGCTGGGAGACGGTGATGCCGAGTACGATCGCCAACTGCTGGAAGGAGGCCAGCCGGCCGCGGTACGCGGTGGGTGCGACCTCGGCGATGTAGGTCGGCGCGATCACCGAGGCGATGCCGATCGCGATGCCGCCGACGACCCGCCAGAAGCCGAGCACGCCGATGCTCGGCGGGAACATCGAGCCGACGCCGCTGGTCGCGAACAGCACCGCGGCCAGCAGCATGGTCCGCACCCGGCCCAGGTGGTCGGCGAGCCGGCCGGCGATCACCGCACCGAGCGCCGAGCCGAGCAGGGCGATCGCGACCACGAACGCGGTGGTGCCGTTGCCGACCTCGAAGTGCCGCTGAATGCCCGTCACCGCACCGTTGATCACCGCACTGTCGTAGCCGAACAGGAAGCCGCCCATCGCCGCCGCTGCCGAGATGAAGACGACGTGGCCGAGATGGTCCTCGGGGTGCGGCGCGGAGGTGGACACGGCGAGCGGCTCCTCGACGGTCAGCGGCCCTCCTGCTCGGCCGAATGGACAGGGCGCATCCCACAGTCCATCAGGCCCGGGCCCCCGCCGCCCGCCGGGCCGGGCCGACCGGGCGACGGCGATCACCCGGCCGACGGCGATCACCAGGACTCGGGCCGGCCGGGCGTGCCGCGGCGTCAGCCCCCGGGCGCGGCCCCCCGCAGCGCGTTGCGGCGCAGCAGCTGCGCCCGGGCGCCGCCGTCCAGGCCGGTGCCGCGCTCGGCGAGCCGCTCGGCCAACGCTGCCTGCTCCGCCACCGGCTTTTTGTCGTCGTACTTGAACTTCGCCCGGACCTCCCGGACCGTCAGCCGCAGCCCGCGCAGGCCGCCGAGCAGCGGGCCGTACGGCGCGGCGCCGGGCGTCACGTCGAGCGGTGCCTCGGGCTGGAAGTGCGCGACCTGGCGGCGGAGGATCTCGGCCTTGCCCGCCGCGTCCTCCACGATCTCGGCGGTGCAGTGGAAGTGCACCGAGGCGTAGAGGCTGGTCGGCGTGTGCGGCTCGGCACGCCAGTGCCCGGGGGCGTAGGCGTAGTCGTCCGTGACCGCGAGCGTGGCGTGCGGGTCGGCGCGCAGCGCCGCCCACACCGGGTTGGGTGCGGCGAGGTGGAGCAGGATCTCGCCGGCGTCCGCGTCCAGCAGGAAGTGCGTCGGGACGAGGACCGGGCCCTGCCCCGGTGGGCCGTTGGCGGCGAGCAGCCCGAAGTCGCGGCCCTCGGCGAGCCAGGCCCGCCACTCGGCGTCGCCGCCGCGGTCCCACGGCCTGATCAGCACGGCCGGCTCCCGGCGGCGAAGTCCGCGAGGTAGCCGGGGACGGGGCCGGCGGTGTGCCCGTCCGGCTCGGGCG
This sequence comes from Kitasatospora sp. NPDC085879, assembly GCF_040686255.1. Classification (NCBI taxonomy): domain Bacteria; kingdom Bacillati; phylum Actinomycetota; class Actinomycetes; order Kitasatosporales; family Streptomycetaceae; genus Kitasatospora; species Kitasatospora sp. NPDC085879. Next base: position 27,434 of record NZ_JBFBJZ010000048.1, read on the forward strand.
CGCCGTACGCGGTGTGCACCGGCACCACGCCCGACCAGTGCGGCAGGCCCAGGTCGGCCTCGTCGTCGTTGACGCCGCCGGCGCGGGACTTGAGGGACACCTCGTCCAGGTCGAGCCGGACGACGGCGGTCGCCGCCAGCTCCTTCGCGTTCGCCCGCCGGGCGTCGGCCGAGCGGCCGGGGACCGCCTGGTCGACCAGCGCGTCCAGAGCCAGCGACAGCTCCTCCGGGTCGGTGACCTGGCGGGCTGTGCCGTGGGCCACCACCGAGCGGTAGTTGACGGAGTGGTTGAAGGCGGACTTGGCCAGCACGATGCCGTCGACCAGCGTCACCGTCACGCACACCGGCAGGCCGTCGTCGGCCCCGGCGCCGCGCAGCGGGCGGCTGCCGGTGGAGCCGTGCAGGTAGAGGGCGTCGCCGACCCGGGCGTAGATGGTGGGCAGCACCACGGGCGCGCCGTCGGCGACGAAGCCGAGGTGGCAGACCCAGGCGGCGTCGAGGACGGCGTGCACGGCCGCCCTGTCCCAGCTGGCGCGGTCGCGCGATCGGGTGGGGACGGTGCGGGGGGTCCGGGCGTAGGCCGTGTCCGACATGACAACCTCACTGCACTAGTGCATACTTGTGTTTGTGCTAGGAGATTATCCGATCAAGGGGCGGCGGGCCAGTGAGATTGCCGCCGACGTCGAGGCGGCGGTCGCCGCGGGCCGGCTGGCGCCCGGCGCGGCCCTGCCGCCGCTGCGCGAGCTCGCCACCGACCTGGGCGTGAACCCGAACACCGTCGCCGCCGCCTACCGCCTGCTGCGCGACCGCGGCGTGATCGAGACGGCCGGCCGCAAGGGCAGCCGGGTGCGCCCCCGGCCGGTCACCACTCCGCGCGACGAGGTGGGCATCGCCGTCCCGCCCGGTGCCCGGGATCTCTCCGCCGGCAATCCGGACCCGGCCCTGCTGCCGCCGCTCGGCCCCGCCCTGGCCGCCGCGGCGGCGGCCGAGCCGGCGCTGTACGGGCACCCGGCCGCCGACCCCGGGCTGGTCGCTCTCGCCCGTGCCTCCTTCGCGGCGGACGGTGCCCCGGCGGGCCCGATCGCGGTCTGCTCCGGCTCGCTCGACACCATCGAGCGGGCCCTGGTCACCCGGCTGCGCCCGGGCGACCTGGTCGCCGTCGAGGATCCGGGCTGGGGCAGCCTGCTCGACCTGCTGCCCGCGCTCGGCCTCAAGCCCGTCCCCGTCCGGACGGACGACGAGGGGCCGCTGCCCGGCGAGGTGGCGAACGCGCTGGCGCTGGGCGCCCGCTGCCTGGTCGTCACCAGCCGCGCGCAGAACCCGACCGGCGCCGCGCTGAGCCCGGCCCGCGCCGCGGCGCTGCGTGCCGTGATCGCCGGCCGTCCGGGCGTTCTGCTGATCGAGGACGACCACGGGCACGGCATGGTCGACCTGCCGTTCCAGTCCCTCGCGGCGGGGCCGGACGGCGTCCCGCTCACCGAGCACCGGCTGCTGGTCCGGTCGGCGGCCAAGGCGTACGGCCCGGATCTGCGGCTCGCCGTCGCGATCGGGGACGAGGACACGGTGGGGCGCATCCTGGGGCGGCAGCGGCTGGCCGCGGGCTGGGTCAGCCACCTGCTGCAGCGGGCCGTGGCGGAGCTGTGGCGCACCGACGCCGCGCCGGTCGCCGAGGTGGCGGCCGCCTACGGCGAGCGCCGGGCGGCCCTGCTGCGGGCCCTCGCCGGGCACGGCATCACCGCGTACGGGCGCAGCGGCCTGAACGTGTGGATCCCGGTGCGGGACGAGACGACGGCGGTGGCGGGGCTGGTGCAGCGCGGGTGGGTGGCCGCGCCCGGTGCGCGCTTCCGCCTGCACTCGGAGCCCGGGATCCGGCTCACGGTGGCGACGCTCGCGCCGGCGGAGGCGGCGCGGCTCGCGGCGGACGTCGCCGAGGTGCTCGCGGCGGGCGGGGGCGGCTCGCGGGGGGTGTGATCCGGGTCATTCCCGGCGCGCGGCGGTGACGGAGGGAGAAACCTCGTCACTGTCCGAATTGTGGCATGCAGATACCTGGCGGTAACAACCGCGTCCATGCCATCTTCATCGCGCCACCGGCCGGCGGTCCACCCTCACCAGCCTCGCGCCCCCACAGCGCGGGGCCGTCCGCAGGAGTTTCGCCGTGCCCGAGATCCGCCCTGCCCGAAGAGACACCGCCGCCCGCAGCACCACCGGCCGCGGCACCACTGCCCGCAGAGCCGCCGCCCTGTGCGTCGCCGCGGCCCTCTCCCTGCCCCTGACGGTCACCGCCGCCGCCCCGGCGGCCGCCGCCGGCCCCACCGCCGTCGTCTCGATGGGCGACAGCTACATCTCCGGCGAGGCCGGACGCTGGGACGGCAACAGCGACACCGCGAGCGGAAGCCGGGACGGCACCGACCGCGCCTGGACCGGCAGCGGCTACGACCCCGCCCGGGTCTACGGATCCACCTACACGAGCGGCTGCGACCGCTCCGACTCCGCCGAGGTCCGCTCCGCTGCCGGCGTCGCGCAGACCCAGATCAACCTCGCCTGCTCCGGGGCCACGACCGCCAACGTCTTCCGCGCCGCGAACGGCGGACAGTCCTTCAAGGGCGAGACCCCGCAGGCCGACCAGCTCGCCGCGGTCGCCGCGCAGAACACCGTCAAGCTGATCACCCTCTCCGTCGGCGGCAACGACCTGGGCTTCGCCGACGTGATCTCGACCTGCGTCCAGGACTACGAGATCTGGTGGTCGTACTGCCACGACGACCAGCAGACCGCGGTCGACGCGAAGATGAACGCCGCGATGGCCGGCGTCGGCAAGGCGGTGGACGAGGTCCGCGCGGTGATGTCCGCCGCCGGCTACACCGCCTCCTCGTACCGGATCGTGCTGCAGTCCTACCCCTCGCCGATCCCGCGCAGCAGCGAGAACCGCTACCCGGAGAGCGGCTGGAGCCGCACCAACACCGGCGGCTGCCCGTTCTGGAACCTGGACGCGGACTGGGCCCGCGACTCGCTCGTCCCGCAGATCTCCGACCGGCTGGCCGCCGTGGCCGCCGCCAAGGGCGTGCAGTTCCTCGACCTGCGGGACCTCCTGCAGGGCCGTGAGGTCTGCTCGACCGCGACCCGGCTCGCGGTCCCGGGCACGCCGCCCTCGGCGACCACCAGCGAGTGGGCCCGCTTCCTCGACATGGGCACCACCACCCAGGGCACCCTGCAGGAGTCCTTCCACCCCAACCACTACGCGCAGCTCGCCCTCGGCCGCTGCCTGACGCTGCTCAACGGGCAGCCGACCGGCAACTGGTCCTGCCGCAACACCGCCGGCCGGGACGCCTCCGGGATGTACCTGACGGCCCGCTAGCCGGGGCCTCAGCGCACGGCGCCGCGCATCAGCTTCCCCTCCGTGGACAGCAGCCCGGAGCGGTAGTCGAAGCGCGGCGCCGCCGCGAACATCAGGTACAGGTACTTGGTGTTCTCCGCGAACCAGTAGCCGGGCGTCAGGTCGCCGCGCCGCAGCGGCTCGGTCGTGACGTCGTCGGCGACGGTGTAGCCGCCGGGCACCCGCAGCCGGTCCCGCAGCCCCGCGAAGTAGGCGTAGGCGGTCTCCTTGAACCGCTGCTCGCCGGTCAGCATCCACAGGTCGAAGGAGGAGTTGACGTACTCGGGCCGTAGGTCGTTGCGAGCCGAGCGGACGGTGGCGTTGCCGTAGTCGATGGCCTCCGGCACCACCGGGTTGTTGTCCAGGATCATCGTCCAGGTGTTGTAGTAGTCGACGGCCGCGTCCATGTCCTCGCCCTTGCCGAGCAGGCCGGGGAAGAAGGAGCCGAGTTCGGAGGCGCCGCGGCCGGTCGTCCGCCCGGTGCCGTAGTCGACCTGCTTGTACCAGGCGTAGCCGCCCTGGTGCTCCAGCTGGTACCGCAGCACCGCGCCGATCAGCAGCTTGTACCAGTCGCCGAGTTCGCGGTCGGCGAAGAGTTCGGCGCCGGCCCACAGGTACTCGTAGTAGGAGTCGACCGGCGGGTTGGGGGCGCAGGAGGTGGTGTCCGTCCAGCGGCCGGTCTCGACGTTCAGCGTGGTGCCGAGCAGGCCGAGTGCCGAACGCCGGTCGAAGACGGCCCGCATGGCGCGCCTGGCCGCGTCCCAGTACTTCTGATTGCCGGTCAGCTTGGACAGCATGCCGAACTCCAGGATGTTGGAGCCGATCTCGGCGAGCGGGCTGGTGTTGCCGGAGACCGCGCCGGTGCGCAGGTTGACGTACCGGTAGGGCATGCCGGTGGGGGAGCGGGTGAAGGCGGGCAGCAGCCGGTCCGCCAGTTCGCGGCCGCGGTCCAGCAGCGGCTGCCGGCCGGTGCACAGGTAGCCGGCGACGAGACCGCCGACCAGCCGGATGATCGTCTCGAAGACCTGGACGTCGGCGTCCTGGGCCGGGTCCAGCTCGTTCTCGATCCAGTCGGCGGCGAGCGCCACCTCGTCGTCCAGCTCCATCAGCCAGAGGGTGTCCAGCGCCTCGACCATGGACAGGCCGAACGTGCGCCCGTCGGCGAAGAAGTCGTTGCGCCCGCCGGAGACCGGCCGGACCTCGTCGTAGCCCCAGGCGGCCCGCTTGTACCCCTCCCAGCTGTGCACGAACTCGTCGCGGATCTCCCGGGCGGCCTGGGCGTCGGAGGGCAGCTCGACCGCGGGGGCGGCGAGTGCCGGCGCGGCGGCGGCGGGTCGGGCGAGCGCGACCCCGGCGGTGGCCACGGCGGCGGCGGAGAGCACGGTACGGCGGCGGGGCAGGGAGAGTGATCGCATGCTGCCGGACGGTAGCGACGGTGACCGTCCGTGGTCCGACAATCACGAAGAAGACGCGTGTCGGCGCTACCGCCCAGGTCAGGGCGGTAGCGCCGGGTTCGGGTCGGCTGCCGGATTCACCCGACAGGTGACGTCGACCCTCCGTCAGGTGGCGGAGCCCTTCGCGAGCAGCGACTGGGCGTGCTCCCGGACCTGCTCCTTCGTCAGATACGCGTCGGTGTACTCGAAGTCCTGCAGCCGGGCGGGCTGCCGGGCGAGGAAGCCGGTGCGGACGAAGTCGTCGCCGGCGGTCGCGTTCAGCAACCAGTTGGCACCGACCCGGAACTTGCCGGCGTTCGTCCGCATCGCCATCAGGTGGTACCCGCGGGCGACCAACTGGGCGGGCACGCCGTGCAGTTCGATACCGGCAGGCTTGGAGACGGCGTCCTTGCCGCCGAGGTCGACGACCAGGCCGAGGTCCTTGTGGTAGTAGGGCTCCAGCGGCTGGTTGTGCATCGCGGCGACCACGTTGTCGGCGACGGCCTTGCCCTGCCGGGCCGCGTGCTGCGCGGTCGGCGGGCAGACCGCGCCGTCGCCCTTCGCGAGGTCCGGCACCGCCGCGGCGTCGCCGAGCGCGAACACCCCGTCGAACTGCGGCACCCGCATCTCGGCGGTCACCGCGATCCGGCCGCGCACGGTCTCCGCGTCCAGCGTGCCGATCAGCGGGCTGGCGACCACGCCGGCCGTCCAGATCAGGGTGCGGGAGGGCAGCAGCCGACCGTCGGTGAACTTGACGTTCTCGGCGCCGACCTCGGCCACCGACACACCCAGCGAGACCTCGATGCCGCGCCCGCGGAGGATCTCCAGCGCCGTGGTGCCGAGCTTGTCGCCGAGCTCGGGCATCAGCTTCGGCGCGATGTCGATCAGGTGCCACTTGATCAGCCGCCGGTCCAGCCGCGGATAGCGGCGGATCGCCGCCGTGGTGAGCCGCTGCAGGCAGGCTGCCGTCTCGGTGCCCGCGTAGCCGCCGCCGACCACCACGAACTGCAGCCGCGACTCCCGCTCGCGCTGGTCCAGAGTGGTCGAGGCGAGGTCCAGCTGGGCGATCACGTGGTCGCGCACGTACACGGCCTCGGCGAGCGTCTTCATCCCCCGCGCGTAGTCCCGCAGGCCCGGGATGTCGAAGGTGCGCGTCACGCTGCCGGGCGCCAGCACCAGGTAGTCGTAGCGCTCGGCCACCACCTCGTCGGTGATCTTGCGGACCACGATCACCTTGGACCGCGGGTCGACCCCGATCGCGCCGCCCGGCACGATGTGGGTGCGGCGCAGCGTCCGGCGCAGCGACACCGCGACCGACTGCGGAGTGAGGACCCCCGCCGCGACGTGGGGCAGCAGCGGCAGGTAGAGCTGGTAGCCGAACGGAGTGACCAGCGAGATCTCGGCCTCCGCGGGCGCGAGCCGGCGCTCCAGGCGGCGAGCACACTCCAGGCCGGCGAAGCCGCCGCCCACGATGCAGATTCTGGGTCGCTCCATCGTCCATCCCTCACGTGCTCGTCCATGCCGGGCCGGGACATCGTTTTCCCCCAAACTCGCACGGACGAACGGGCCCTGCCACCGCAGCACGGCACGGGGAGTAGCCGGGCGCCGATAGGCTGGCCGGATGCTCCCCGAGGTGACGGCGGTCCGGTACGTGACGCCACTGCGAGAAGGCGGATCGATGCCCGGCCTGGTCGAGGCCGACGACCGCCGGCTGTACGTCCTGAAGTGGTGCGGCGCCGCCCAGGGCCGCAAGGCGCTCATCGCCGAGGTGCTGGCCGGCGAACTCGGCCGCGGCCTCGGGCTCCCCGTGCCGGAGCTGGTGCTGCTCGACCTCGACCCGGTGCTCGCCCGCAGCGAGCCCGAGCACCAGATCCAGGACCAGATGCGTGCCAGCGGCGGCGCCAACCTCGGCATGGCCTTCGTCAGCGGCGCCCTCAACTTCGACCCGCTCTGCTTCGACGTCGACCCCGGCCTCGCCGGGCGGGTGCTCTGGTTCGACGCCTTCGTCGGCAACGTCGACCGCTCGTGGCGCAACCCCAACATGCTGATGGCCGCCGGCGGGCTGAGGCTGATCGACCACGGCGCCACCCTGATCTTCCATCACCACTGGGCCGGCGCCGAAGGCTGGACGGGCCGCCGCTACGACGCGGGCGATCACGCGCTGCTGCGCGCCGCCCCCGACCTCAAGGCCGCCGACGCCGAACTCGCCCCGCTCGTCCCGGCCGCCCTGGAGGCCGCGATCGCCGCGATTCCCGAGGTATGGCTGGCCGACGAGCCGGGCTTCGACTCGCCCGAGGCGGTCCGCGCCGCGTACCGCGACCGACTGACGGCCCGCCTGGCGGGCCCCCGCGACTGGCTTCCGGAGGTGGCCGGCTGATGGCCACGCGCGACGACTACGAGTACGCGGTGATCCGCGCCGTCCCCCGGGTGGAGCGCGGCGAGTTCATCAACGTCGGGGTACTGCTCTACTGCCGGCAGTCCGGCTACCTCGGCGCCCGTACCCACCTCGACCAGGGGCGGCTGCTCTCCCTCGACCCGGTGGCCGACGTCGCCGCCGTCCGCCGCGCCCTGCACGGGGTGGAGGCGGTCTGCGCCGGCGGTGAGGCGGCGGGCCCGGCGGCGGGCGACAGCCCCGGACAGCGGTTCCGCTGGCTGACCGCGCCGCGCAGCGCCGTCCTGCAGCACGGGCCGGTGCACACCGGGCTCACCGGCGACCCGGAGGCCGAGCTGCGGCACCTCTTCGAGCAGTTGGTGCTCTGACGGCCGCGCGGCCGGTGTGCCGCGCGCCACTCGGTGCTTGCCGACCTCAAATCTTGAGCCGCTGAAGAATACCGGCGTACGCTGGCCGCATGGCCACGACAGCGACCACCAGCGCACCGTCCACCGCCGACCTGATGGAGTCGGTGGCGGCCGTCGCCGCCGCCTACTTCCAGGACTTCGCCGCCGCAGCCGCCCGGCACGGGCTCAGCTCCTCGCAGGCCAAGGCCCTCAAGGCGGTTCGGGAGCCGGTGCCGATGCGGGCGCTGGCCGGCCGGCTCGGCTGCGACGCCTCCAACGTCACCGGCATCGTCGACCGCCTGGAGGCGCTCGGCCTCGCCCACCGCGAGGCCGCCGCCGGCGATCGCCGTGTCAAGATCGTCGGCATCACCGACGAGGGCAGCGAGGTCCTCGACCGGATCCGCACCGACATGGTCCGCACCCACGAGGCCTTCGGCAGCCTGGACGCCGAGCAGCGCAGCGCCCTCCAGCAGCTGTGCCGCCAGGTGCTGCCGCTGCTCGCCGAACGCTGAGACGCGGCGCCGAACGCCGAGACACGGCGGGGAGGACCGGGACGCGGCGGCGGGCGGCTCGGGCCGCGCCGACCTCGGCTGTTAGGCTTGCCCAGCGTGAGCGCGAAGCCCCAGATCCCCAATGTCCTGGCCAACCGGTACGCCTCGGCGACCCTGGCCCAGCTCTGGTCCCCCGAGCACAAGGTGGTCCTCGAGCGCCACCTGTGGCTCGCCGTCCTGAAGGCCCAGCGGGACCTCGGCATCGAGGTCCCGGTCGACGCCGTCGCCGACTACGAGCGCGTGATCGACCAGGTCGACCTCGAGTCGATCGCCGCCCGCGAGCGGGTCACCCGGCACGACGTCAAGGCCCGCATCGAGGAGTTCAGCGAGCTCGCCGGGCACGAGCAGATCCACAAGGGCATGACCTCGCGCGATCTCACCGAGAACGTCGAGCAGCTGCAGATCCGCCAGTCGCTGGAGCACGTCCGCGACCGCACGGTCGCCGTCCTCGTTCGCCTCGGCCGGCTCTCCGCCCAGTACGGCGAGCTGGTCATGGCCGGCCGCTCGCACAACGTCGCCGCCCAGGCCACCACCCTCGGCAAGCGCTTCGCGACCGTCGCCGACGAGCTGCTCGTCGCCTTCCGCCGCCTCGAGGAGCTCATCGCCCGCTACCCGCTGCGCGGCGTCAAGGGCCCGGTCGGCACCGCCCAGGACATGCTCGACCTCCTCGGTGGAGACGCCGAGAAGCTTGCCGAGCTGGAGCGCCGGGTCGCCGGCCACCTCGGTTTCGACCACGTGCTGACCAGCGTCGGCCAGGTCTACCCGCGCTCGCTGGACTTCGAGGTCGTCTCCGCGCTCGTCCAGCTGTCCGCCGCGCCGTCCAGCCTCGCCAAGACCATCCGCCTGATGGCCGGCCACGAGCTGGTCACCGAGGGCTTCAAGGCCGGCCAGGTCGGCTCCTCGGCGATGCCGCACAAGATGAACACCCGCTCCTGCGAGCGCGTCAACGGCCTCGCCGTCATCCTGCGCGGCTACGCCTCGATGACCGCCGAGCTCGGCGGCGACCAGTGGAACGAGGGCGACGTCTCCTGCTCCGTCGTCCGCCGGGTCGCCCTGCCGGACGCCTTCTTCGCCTTCGACGGCCTGCTGGAGACCTTCCTCACCGTCCTCGACGAGTTCGGCGCCTTCCCGGCCGTCATCGAGGCCGAGCTCGACCGCTACCTGCCGTTCCTCGCCACCACCAAGGTGCTGATGGGCGCGGTGCGGGCCGGCGTCGGCCGGGAGACCGCGCACGAGGTCATCAAGGAGCACGCCGTCGCCTCCGCGCTCGCCATGCGTGAGGGCGCCCGCGAGAACGCCCTGCTCGGCCGCCTCGCCGAGGACGAGCGCATCCCGCTCGACCGCGCCGCCCTGGACGCGCTGCTCGCCGACCGGCTCTCCTTCACCGGCGCGGCCGGCGCCCAGGTCGCCGAACTGGTCCGCCGGATCGAGGCCGTCGCCGACGCCTACCCGGAGGCCGCCAAGTACGCCCCCGGCGACATCCTGTAGTCCCCGGTTCGGAGGGCGTCCGGCGGACGGTGCGAGCACCGTCCGCCGGACGCCCTCCGGTGTCTCCGGCTCAGGGACCGGCGCGGTCCGGCCGGTGCGCGCGGTCCACCGGGTGCCCCGGGTCGAGCGGCGGCGTCGTGGTGTCGCAGCGCCAGCCGCAGTTCGGTTCGGCGATGTCCCGCTCCTCCGGCTCCAGCGCGTCGCTGCGCACCGTCGCCAGCGCCAGCAGCCCGCCCGCGGCCAGCAGCCCGGCGCAGATCAGCATCGCCGTCCCGAAGGCGTCGTCGACCTCCGCCGGCACCCGGTAGGCGTCCCCGCTGAGCCCGGCCAGCGCGGGCAGTGCGGCCACCGCCAGCAGGCCCGCCGCCCGGGCCGCCGCGTTGTTCACCCCGCTGGCGATACCGGCCCGGCGCACGTCCACCGCGGCGAGCACGGTCGCCGTCAGCGGCGCCACCAGCAGCGTCATCCCGCAGCCCAGTACCGTCACCGCGGGCAGCACGTCCGCCCAGTACGAGGCGTCCGGGCCGATCCGCAGCATCAGCAGCACCCCGACCGCGCAGATCATCGGCCCGAGGAAGAGCGGCAGCCGCGGCCCGATCGCCCGCCCCAGCCGACCCGCCCGGCTGGAGAAGGCCAGCATCAGCACCGTGATCGGCACCAGCGCCACCCCCGCCACCAGCGGAGTGAATCCGGACACCACCTGCAGCTGCACGGTCAGCAGCAGGAAGATGCCGCTGAACGCGCCGTACACGCAGAGCGTCACCAGATTCACCGAGGTGAACAGCCGCGACGAGAACAGCTCCAGGGGCAGCATCGGCTCCGCCGCCCGCCGCTCGGCCAGCACGAACGCGACCCCGAACAGCACCCCCAGCAGCCCCGCCACCGGCGCGAGCGGGCGGCTCGTCTCGGTCAGCGCGTACGTCACCCCGGCGAGTGCCAGCGCCGCCAGCACCGCGCCCAGCACGTCGAACCGCCCCGAGCGGTCCGGGTCCCGGGTCTCCGGCACATGGCGCGCCGACACCGCGATCACCACCACCGCGACCGGCAGATTGAGCAGGAAGATCCACCGCCAGCCCGGCCCGTCGACCAGCCACCCCCCGAGGAACGGCCCGACCGCCGCCGCGACACCGCCCAGCCCCGACCAGGCCCCCACCGCCGCACCGCGGTCGTCCGCGTGGAACACCGCCTGCAGCATGGCCAGTGAACCGGGCGTCAGCAGCGCCCCGCCGACGCCCTGCAGCGCCCGCGCCGCGATCAGCACCTCGATGTTCGGCGCCGCCGCACAGAACGCCGAGGCCACCGCGAACCAGGCCACCCCGATCAGGAACACGCGCCGCCGCCCGTACCGGTCGCCCAGCGAACCGCCCAGCAGGATCAGCGCTGCCAGCGTCAGCAGGTAGGCGTTGACCGTCCACTGCAGGGCGGCCAGTGAGGCGTTCAGATCCTCGCCGATCCGCGGCAGCGCCACGTTCACCACCGTGCCGTCCAGCATCGCCATGCCGGAGCCGAGGACCGTCGCCAGAAGCACCCAGTGCGCCCGCGCGGTGCCCATCCGAATCGCCTGTGCCGCCTGATCGCCGCTCATCCTTCGATCCTGCGCCGCACCCCGCCCCCTCCGCACCCCTCGCGGGCACCCGGCGACCCGCCGTGCCCGGCGCGCTCCGCAGCGCGACCGCTCCGGCCGCGTGCTGCGCCGCGGCGGGTACCGGTGAGGGGGTGCGCGGCGGCCGGGCGGGTCGCCGTGGCCGGTCAGTCGAGAAGGCCGGCGCGGCGCCAGCGCGGGGCGGTGCGGCGGTCGACGACGCCGAGGTCGGTGAAGAAGACGAGGGCCTTGCGGGCCCACTCGACCCGGGCCCGCTGCCAGTGCGGGTTGGCGGCGGCGGCGCGCCTGGCCGCCGTCACGTCCAGACCGGAGAGCTCGTACACCCGGGGGTGGACGAGCTCCGCGACGGCGAGCCGGGCCAGCACCAGCAGACCGCGCCGGAAGACCGCGCGACGGGCCGGGCCCATCTGCGACCAGATCCGCTCCAGCTCCGGCTTGGCGTAGCCGATGTGCCGGGCCTCCTCGATGACGTGGATGCGCGCCACCGACCGGGCCAGCGGCTGCAGCGTCTCGTCGCGGACCATCTCCCGCTGCATGGCGTCGGTGAACTCCTCCACGAAGATCGCCCCGGCGAAGGTGATCGCGGTGTCGTTCAGCAGGAAGTGCAGCTTGCCGCGCCGGTGCGCCTTGGCCGTCGGCCGGGCGGAGGGGTAGCCGGTGGCCGCGATGTAGCGGGCGAACATGGTGGAGTGCCGGCACTCGTCGGCGATCTCGGTCAGCGCGTACTGGGCGTGCCGGGTGGTCAGGTCGCCCTCGTACACGTGCCGGACCAGGCCCTCCATCAGCACCAGTTCGAACCAGATGCCGGCCGCGGTGGCCGAGGCGAGCTGGAGCACGCTGAGGCGGGCCTGTTGCCGCGGCGTCAGGGTGTCCCACAGCGGGGTGCCGTAGAGGGTGACGCGGTGCGCGGGGAGGGCGAAGTGGTCGGGGTCGATCGGCCCGTCCCAGTCGATCTCGGTCAGCGGGTCGTGGGAGTGGCGGGCGGAGGCGCGCAGCAGCCGGGCGGCGTTCTGCTCGCGGTCCCCGGTGTGCGGCGCGGCGGTGTCTGGCATCGGTCGGCTCCGGTGGGGTCGGGGCGGGGGCCGGCCGGCCCTCGGCCGACAGCCGGTCAACGGTCGGTCGGCGGCCGGTCGAGGGTCGGGGGCATCGACGGGAGCAGTGAACCAGTTAGACGACGTGTCAACAAGGGGTCGCGCGCGGGCCGGCCCGCCTCCGGCGACACTGGCCCCATGGAGCCTGTCGCGGCCTTGGAACGCATCGCCTTCCTGCTGGAGCGCGAGGACGCCTCCCCGTACCGGGTGAAGGCCTTCCGCACGGCCGCCGAGGCCGCCCGCGCCCTGCCCGCCGGCCCGGTCGACGCGGCACGCGCCGCCCGGCTGCCCGGGGTGGGGCCGAAGACCGCCCAGGTGATCGCCGAGGCCTCGGCCGGCCGCGTCCCCGGCTACCTCGCCGAACTCGAGGAGCGCGCCGGGCCGCTCGCCGAGGGCGCCGACGCGCTGCGGGCCGCCCTGCGGGGCGACTGCCACCTGCACTCGGACTGGTCCGACGGCGGCAGCCCGATCGAGACCATGGCCCGCACCGCCCGCGACCTCGGCCACGCCTGGGCGGTACTCACCGACCACTCGCCGCGCCTCACCGTGGCCCGCGGCCTGAGCGCCGAACGCCTGCGCGAGCAACTGGACGTCGTCGCCGACCTCAACCGGGAGCTGGCGCCGTTCCGGCTGCTCACCGGCATCGAGTGCGACATCCTCGACGACGGCTCCCTGGACCAGGACGAGGACCTGCTCGCCGAGCTCGACCTGGTGGTCGCCTCCGTCCACTCCAGGCTGCGGATGGACCGCGCCCCGATGACCCGCCGCCTGCTCGCCGCCGTCCGCAACCCGCTGGTCGACGTCCTCGGCCACTGCACCGGCCGGCTGGTCGGCGGCCGCACCCGCCCGGAGTCGCAGTTCGACGCGGAGGCGGTCTTCACGGCCTGCGCGGAGTCCGGCACCGCGGTCGAGATCAACTGCCGCCCCGAGCGCCGGGACCCGCCGACCCGGCTGCTGCGCCTAGCCGTCGACACCGGCTGCGTCTTCACGATCGACAGCGACGCCCACGCCCCCGGCCAGCTCGACTGGCAGCAGTACGGCTGCGCCCGCGCCGCCGACGCCGGGCTCGACCCGGAGCGGATCGTCAACACCCGCCCGGTGGAGGAACTGCTCGCCTGGACGGCCGCCTAAGGCCTCAGCGCACCGGCCCGGTGCGCTGAGGCCCCAGGCGGCCGCGGTCGGCTCAGACGACGAGCCGCTCCCGCAGGTGTCCGAGCGTCTCGTCCTTGATGCCGAGGCCGGCCCGGGCGTAGCTCTCGACGTCGCCCCAGCCGTCCTCGACGGCCTGCCGGGCCGCGGCCAGGTACTCGGCGTGCGCCCCGAACACCGCGTCGGCGATCTCCGGGTCGCCGCCCCGGGCGGTGAACGCCTCGATCAGCGGGGCGAACGCGGACCGCACCGCGGCCCCCACCGACATGTACTCGGCGGTGACCGTCCGGTCGTCCGCACCGAGGAGCAGCAGGACGAGCGCCGCCCCCCAGCCGGTGCGGTCCTTGCCGGCGGTGCAGTGGAACAGCACCGGGCCGCCGTCCCGGTGCGCCAGCGCGGTCAGCAGCTGCCGGTACGACTGGCGGGCCGATTCGGCCGTCACGAAGGAGCGGTAGTCGGCGGCCAGCGCCAGGGCCGCCCGGCCGCCGCGGAACTCGCGGTTGGCGAGCACGGGATCGGCGAAGGCCGCGGCCAGCCGGGCGGCCGTGCCGGTGCCCGCCGGGTCCGCCATGACGTCGGCGACCAGCAGGTGGGCGCCGCCCGGCACCCGGTCGGGCCGGGCCGCGCGTTCCCGTTCGGTGCGCAGGTCGACGACGGTGCGCACACCCAGCGCGGCGAAGGCCGGGTCGGAGCGGACGTCCAGCTGGTCGAGCTGGCCGGAGCGGAACGCCAGGCCGGGACGGACCCGGCCGCCGGCGACGCCGACACCACCGAGATCGCGCAGGTTGGCGACGGTGCTGGAGCCCACGATCTGCGAGCACTGCATGGCTACCTCCAGGCAGGGGACGCGACTCACCTGCACGCTAGGCCCTCGGGTGAGCGGCCGCTCGCGGAGCGCGTCCGGCCGGCGCGGGCCGGAACCCGGCCGAAGGGGGCGTACAAGGGGGGCGCGCGCCGGCGCACCGGGCGCGTACCGTCCGTGCCTCGCGCGCCGCATTGCCCGACGGACCGTCAGAAGGCAGTGTGTGTCGGGGCTCACACAGGGTGGGCGGAGGAAGGACGGTACCGCCGAACATGGCAGCCAAGATCCTGATCGTCACCGGTGATGCGGCGGAGTCGCTGGAGGTGTTCTACCCCTACCAGCGGCTGCGCGAGGAGGGGTACGAGGTGCACATCGCCGCGCCCGCCAAGAAGACGCTGCAGTTCGTGGTGCACGACTTCGTGGACGGCTTCGACACCTACACCGAGAAGCCCGGCTACACCTGGCCCGCCGACATCGCCGTCGCCGACGTCGACCCGGCCGACTACGTGGCCCTGGTGATCCCCGGCGGCCGCGCCCCCGAGTACCTGCGCAACAACGCCGACGTGCAGCGCATCGCCACGCACTTCTTCCAGGAGGACAAGCCGGTCGCGCAGATCTGCCACGGCCCGCTGATCACCCTGGTCGGCGGTACCCTCAACGGCCGCACCACCGCCGCGTACCCGGCGCTGGAGCCGGACGTCGCCGCGGGCGGCGCCGACTTCGTGGACGGCGAGGCCGTCGTCGACGGCGTCGTGGTGTCCGCGCGGGCCTGGCCCGACCACCCGGCCTGGATGCGCGCCTTCGTCGAGGTGCTGCGCGAGAAGGCGCCGGTCGAGTAGGGCCGTTCACGGTCGCACCCGCGGCCCGCCGGCCGAGTGCCGGCGGGCCGCCGCCGTGCTGTCCCGGTGTCGTCCCCGTACCGTCCCCGTGCAGCCCTGCGGAGGCCGGGGCCACCGGAGGGTCAGAGCCGGTCCGCCCAGGGCGGGTTGGGTCCGGCCACCGCACAGGTCAGCGCCGCCACCTCGGAGGCGAACCGGCAGGCCTCCGCCACCGCTGCCACCGTCAGCCCGTCCAGCCGGCCGCCGAGCAGCCCTCCGGCGCCCAGCCGGTGCAGCAGCCCGGCCGTGAACGCGTCCCCGGCGCCGACCGTGTCCACCACCTCGACCCGCCGGGCCGGCACCGCGATCCGCCGCCCGTTCAACGAGGCCAGCGCGCCCTGCGCGCCGAGCGTCACCACCACCAGGGGCACACCGTCCGCGTGGAACCGGTCGCACACCGCCTCCACCCCGCTCCCCGGGAAGAGGTGCTCGACGTCGTCCTCACTCAACCGCAGGATGTCCGCCAGCTCGCACCAGCGCGGCAGCCGCTCCCGGTACACCGCCGGATCGACCAGCAGCGGACGGACGTTGGGGTCGATCGACACCGTCGCCCCCGCCGCGGCCCGGGCCAGGTACGCCTCGATCGCCCGCCCGCCCGGATCGCGCACCAGCGCCAGCGACCCCGTGTGCACACAGGCCGCACCGCCCGGCGGCACGGCCGCCAACTCGGCCTCCGTCCACTTCCAGTCCGCGGTGCCCTCGGCATGGAACGAGAAACTCGCCCGGCCCTCGCCGTCCAGCTCCGCGACCGCCAGCGTGCTCGGCTCGGCCGCCGCCACACAGCCCGACAGGTCCACCCCGGAACCGGTCAGCTGCGCGCGGAACAGCCGACCGAAGACGTCGTCCGCCAGGCGCGCCCGGAACGCCACCGGCGTGCCCAGCCGGGCCAGCGCCACCGCCGTGTTGGCCGGACCGCCGCCCGGGTGCACCCGCAGCCCCAACTCGCCGGGCCCGCTCAGCGCGGCATCGGTGAAGGCGTCGGCGACGCACTCGCCGATCACGGTGACGCGGACCGGACTGCTGGCCTCGGCCGGACTGCTCGGCACGGGGTGACCTCCTGGGCGGCGGGCGGTGAGGAGGCCATCATGCCGGGTGCGCCGCCGCGCCGAGCAGCACGGCCGCGAACCGCCTCCGCTGCGCCGGGTGTTCGCCGAACCACCGGCCGAGCCGGTGGACGGCCTCCGGCAGTACCAGCCGGGTGTGGTCGGACCGGGCGGCCAGCGCCTCGCCGACCGCCGCGGTCACCTCCGGCGGGATGACCTCGTCGTGCCCCGGCACGGCCAGCACCGAGCGCCCCCGGAAGGCCCGCAGCGCGGGCAGCGCCGCCGAGTCACGCCAGCCGCCGGGCCGCCGGATGATCCCGGTGAAGCCGGCGCCGAACCGCACCGGCCAGGCCTCCCGCGCGTACACCGCAGGGGCGCACAGGCCGAGGGCGCGCACCCGCGATCCGTACCGGGCCGTCAGATCGGCCACCGTCTGCCCGCTCATGCTGAAACCGACCAGCACCAGCCCCCCGTCACCGGCGTGCCGGTCGATCAGGGCGGCGGCCTGCCGCAGCCGGCGCTCCAGGGACAGCTCCGCGAGCCGGCCCGAACTCGCGCCGTGCCCCGAGAAGTCCAGGGCCAGCACCCGGCACCTGTGGTCGGCGAGGTCGCCGAGCAGTGGCAGCAGCAGAGCACTGTCGCTGTCGCCGGCGCCGTGCAGCGCCACAGCCGTGAGCCCGGACCCGGCGCCGGCGCCGCCGCCCGGTGTGTCGTCGGGCCCGGCGGGCGGCAGTGCGAGGGCGGCCAGCCGCTCGCCGTCCGCGTCGAGCCGGAAGCGTTCGATCTGCGGGAGTTCGATCCGCAGGGGTTCGATGCGCGGGGGTTCGAACGGGAGCCCTTGGGGGCCGCCGGGGCTGTCGGGGCAGGGGAGCGGGGAGCGGTCCATGGCTCCGGCGACGCAGGCCGCGGGCCGGCCGGTTCCGCCGGGGTGCCGCGTCGTCCGATCGGGTGAAGGGTGGAGTCATGTCAGTAGAACCGGAAGCCCTGCTGAAGCTGTTCGCCGACGCCCAGGACGCCTTCGGCCGGCATGTGCGGGCCGCCGCCGCGGGCGACGCCTGGCAGGCGCCGACGCCGTGCACCGACTGGACCGTCCGCGATCTGGTCGGCCACCTCACCTCGGAGCACCTGTGGGTGCCGCCGCTGCTCGAGGGCCGTACGGTCGCCGAGGTCGGCGACCGCTTCGACGGCGATGTGCTCGGCGACGACCCGGTCGCGGTCTGGACGGCCGCCGCCGAGGGCTCCCGCGCCGCCTTCGCCGCGCCCGGCGCGCTGGAGCGCAAGGTCCACCTGTCCTACGGCAGACGGCCCGCGCAGGGCTACTGCCGGGAGATGACGGTGGACGCGATCATCCACGCCTGGGACCTGGCCGTCGGCGTCGGTGCCGACCGGGCGATGGACCCGGACGCCGCCGAGTTCGCGCTCGCCGAACTCGCCGCGTTCGGGGGCGACCTCTCCGCCAGCGGGGTGTTCGGCCCGCCCGTGCCGGTGCCCGCGGACGCCGACGCCCAGAGCCGGCTGCTCGGCCTCGCCGGCCGCGACCCGGCCGACCCGCTGCACACGGGCGGCTGACGGGGCGCGGCCGGCCTGCCGGGCGCGGTCGCCGGACCTGTCAGCAGCTGCGCAGGCCGGGCACCTGGTTGAGCAGCTGCGCCCGTGCGGAGGTGAACCGGGCGTACGCCTCGCCCCGCTCCGCACCGGGACGGAACACGGCGACCCGGTGGCAGTTCTGGAAGGCGAGCTTCACGCCGAAGTGCCGCTCCAGGCTGCCGCGGATGGCGTCGCTGGCCATGGCGCGCAGCAGCTGCCCCCGCTCCTCGTCGCTGGGGGCGGTCGTGTTGTCGGCGAACTCGGCCGGGGAGTCCTGCAGTTCGCCGCTCAGCTCGGCGACCGTGCGCCAGGCGTACGGCAGTGAGGTGCGGACGGTCTCGGCGAACTCGGCCTCCTCCACCTCGCCGTGCTCGGCCTTCTCCAGCAGGGCGGCGGGGACGTTCAGGGACATGCGGGTGCTCCTCGGCTGTGCGGGTGCGGGTGCGGGTGCGGGCAGGGGACAGGGGGGCAGGATGAATGACCGGCGACTTATGAAAGTGAAAGTCATTTCCAGCAGGCGCCATCCTGTGTCGCCGTCTGACGCCCTGTCAAGCCCGTGCTCGGCCGAACGGGTGCCGGGTCGCGCCGCACACCGCCCGTTCCTAGGCTGGGGGCGAGGAGGTGTCCCGGTGGACGAGCAGACGAGTGGCGGTACCGACCGGCGGATCCTGGACCGGATCGGTGAGATGGTCGCGGCCGAACGCGAGCTGCGGACGATGCTGGCCGAAGGGCGGATCGACCCGGACAGCGAGCAGCAGCGGCTGCACGAACTGGAGGCGGAGCTCGACCAGTGCTGGGACCTGCTCCGGCAGCGCCGGGCACGGGTCGACGCCGGGGACGACCCCGATCTCGCCGCGGTGCGCAGCATCGAGGAAGTCGAGCGCTACGAGTCCTGAGGCGTTGGGAGTCCCGCGGTGCTGCGAGTCGGCTCGGACGTGCTGTCACGCCCCGCGGCTGCGGAGCAAGTCGGCCAGGGCGTCGGCGTTGCGCCGGACGTCGTCGGCGAGCGAGCGCAGCAGGTCGCGGCTCGCGGGGTCGCGGTCGCCGAACCAGTCGGCGATCTCGCCGTAGGTGGCGAGGACGATCCGCTCGGCCCGCAGGTTGCGGTCCAGGGTTGCGGTGAGTGCGGCGTCCGCGGGCACCGAGTAGTCGGTGTGGGCGCGCTGCGCGAGGGTGTCCGGGTCGAAGTTGGGGCGGCCGCCGAGCGCGGTGATCCGCTCTGCCACGGCGACGGCGTGCCGCATGCCCTGCTCGGCGTGCGCGGTGAGCAGCGCGGCCGCCGCCGCGGCTTCCGGTCCGCCGCCGGCGGCTGCCAGGGCGTCCCGGGTGTAGCGCAGCCAGCCGACCACCTCGGTGGCGACCACGTCGTTGAGCACGCTGACCGCCCGCTCCTCGTCCAGGTGCGGTGCGCTGCCGGGGTCGGCGGCCATCGTGCGCAGGGCCTCGCGGCTGATGCGGGTCACGTCGACGGTGAAGCTGTCGGCCATCGCGGTGCCTCCTGTCGCGGGCGGTCCCCGTCACGACCGACGGTATGCCGGACGGCGGCGCGGGGAAACCGGGACCGGCGCCCCCGGGTGGGGGCGCCGGCGGGCACCTGGAGGCTAGAGCGGCTGCAGCTCGGGGCGCTTGGCCTCGACGTTGTCGCCGGACGACTCGCCGCGCAGCCGGCGGCCGACCCACGGGATCAGGTAGGCCCGGGCCCACTGCAGGTTCTCCCGGCGCTGCTCGGCCGGGGTCGGCTCGGGGCGGTCCGGCCAGGGCGCCTCCGGGTCCTCGTCGACCGGCAGCCCGAGCGAGCGGGCGGCGAGCAGCGCGACCCGCTGGTGGCCCTCGGGGGAGAGGTGCAGCCGGTCCTCGCTCCAGGCGCGGCGGTCGTGCACCGAACGCAGCGACCACAGGTCGGCGACCGCGCACCCGTTGCGGTCCGCGATCGCCCGCATGTGGCCGTTGTAGGTGGCGATCTTGCCGCGCAGGTGGCGGAGGACCGGCACGGTGCGGGTGTCGAAGCCGGTGCAGACCAGCACCGTTCCGGCGCTCTCGCGGAGCTGCAGGACGGCGGACTCGAAGCGTTCGGCGACCTCGTCCGGGTCGCTGCCCGGGCGCAGGATGTCGTTGCCGCCGGCGCAGAAGGTCACCAGGTCCGGCCGGATGCGCCGGACCTCGGGCACTTGCTCGGCCGTGATCTGGTCGAGCAGGCGGCCGCGGACGGCGAGGTTGGCGTACTGGAATCCGCCGTCCGGGCGGCGCGCCGCGAGCATGCCCGCGAGGCGGTCGGCCCAGCCGGCGAACCGGCCGTCGGGGCCGGGGTCGTTGAGGCCCTCGGTGAAGCTGTCGCCGAGGGCGACGTAGGAAGTGGGGTCAAAGGTCTCCAGTGGATCAGGCATGGTGTCGATGGTTCACCCTGTGAAGTGACCTACGCCACCGTAGGTGGCCCGTAGCAGAGCGTGATCTCCGCCACCCCTCGCGGCAGGTGGTGCCATCGGGCCCGGGGCGGGGCCGGTCGGGCCTGGGTCAGGCCCGGGTCGGGGCGCCGGTCGGCCGCTCAGGCGGCCGCGGCGCAGGCGTCCAGGATCACCCGGCCGACCAGCGCCGGGTCGTCGCTCATCGGTACGTGGCCGCAGCCCGGCAGTCGCACCAGGCGGGCGCCCGGGATCTCGCGCAGCGCCCGGATGCCCTGGCGGCGGACCAGCAGGCGGTCCCGGCTGCCCCAGGCGATGGTCACCGGCACCCCCGGCACGTCGCCGGTGAAGCGGACCCGGCGGCCGGCGGCCAGGGTCGGCGCGAAGCCGGTCGCCTCACGCAGCGCCCTGGTTTCGTCGATCGCGCCCTCGGGCGACCGTCGGCCCGGGCGGGCGTAGATGCTGCTGACCAGCAGGGCGCGGCCGGCGGCCGAGCGCGCCAGCCGCTCCACCGCGGGCTGCGGCAGCACCCGGGCGCCCAGGCGCATCCCGGCGAGCACCGCGAACGCGTAGCGCCGCTCCGGCTCCGTCCAGAAGCCGGCGGGGGAGAGGGCGGTGACCGAGCGGGCCAGCCCGGCGCGGCCGAGGCCGAGTGCGAGCAGGCCGCCGAGCGAGTTCCCGGCCACGTGCGGGCGCTCCACCCCGAGCGCGGCGCAGAACGCGCCGATCGTCGGGACGGCGGCCTCCAGGCCGTACGGGACGCCCTCCGGGAGCGCGGGCGAGGTGCCGAATCCGGGCAGGTCCACCGCGATCACCTCGTGCCGCGCGGCCAGCGCGGACAGCACCGGACCCCAGGCCTGCCAGTGGTGGCCGATGCCGTGCAGCAGCAGGAGCGGGCTGCCGGAGCCCTCCCGGTGGTAGCGCACCGTCGCGGTGCGCGGGCCGTACGGGGCGGGCAGGGCGAAGGTGGCCTCGGCGGGCATGGCGCTCCTCGGTCGGAGGTCCTGTTGGACGGATTGTCAGCAAAGATTACCGACCGGTAGCCGCCCCGCAAGGGATTCGTCAGAACAGTGCCCGCTGGGCGTCCGGGGCCGGCGGGCGCCGGTGCGCGCGCACCTCCACCCCCGAGCACGGGCCGGAGGGCGCGGGCGACAGCCCCCAACCGGTCAGCCGCCGGGCGTCCAGCAGCAGCGGCTCGCCGCCGTCCGGCTGGTCCAGGAACAGCTGCCGCCCGATCGGCGCCCGCAGCGTCCCGCTCACCGCCGCGCCGTCCGCCAGCCCCACCACCTCGCGGTACGTCCGCGGCGGGCCGTCCGTCAGTCCGAACAGCCCGACCTGGTCCACCACCTCGCCCGCCGGGAACAGCTCCACCGGATGGCCCGCCAGCAGCCCGACCACCGCCGCCCGCAGCTCCGCCACCCGCGCCGCACGCTCGGCCGGGCCCGGCAGGTGCCACCACTGCTCGGCCTTCGCCCGCACCCCGAACCGCTCCCGCGCCAGCCCCGCACCGGACACCGTCAGCTCCGCCCGGCGCACCGCCGGCAGGGGGCCGCGTGCCACCACGGTGAACACCGGCGCGCCCTGCTCCTGCAGGCGGGCGTGACCGCGCTGCTCCGCCGTCAGCCCGACCTTCGCCAGGTCGCCGCCGAACCAGGCCAGATACAGCAGGTAGGTGCGGCCGTCGTCGAGGATCCTGTCCCGCGCGAGCGCCAACCCGCGGTCGACCGCCTGGCAGGGGACGCAGAGCACCGCCCCGCCCGAGGGCTCGATCTCCGCCCGGTGCGGGCACGGCCGGCGGTCCGTCTCACCGGCGAGCCACGGGCCCGAGCAGTACCGCGGACCGCGCAGCCGCCAGCTCACCTCGGTGCCCGCCGCCACCACCCGCTCGTGCCGCCGGCCCGCGAGCACCGCCCCCAGCACCGGACGCCCGTCCTGCCAGTGCAACCCGGTACAGCGCCACCCCGCCTGCCCGTCCACCGCGACCTCCTCGACTCCGCCGCCCCCATCCCAGCAGACGGCACCGACAGCGCTGGACGGGCGGCTGCCGCAGGGCGGCGGCCGGCAGGCCCGGGGAGCGGGTTCGGAGCGGTGCGGGTGGGGCGGGGGAGGCGTACGGTCAAAGGCGCGGGGCGGCGCGACGGTGAGGAGGCCCCGGTATGGCGGAGCAGCGGATTCCCGGGATCGACCCGGCGGCGGTGCCGACCGGTGCGGGGTGCGCCGAGTGCCTCGCGGGGCAGGACGCCGGCTGGTGGCTGCACCTGCGGCGCTGCGCGGAGTGCGGGCACATCGGCTGCTGCGACTCCTCGCCGTCGCAGCACGCGACCCGGCACGCCCGGGAGAGCGGACACCCGTTCATCACCAGTTTCGAGCCCGGCGAGGACTGGTTCTGGAACACCGACACCGGCGAGTACTACGCCGGGCCGGCGCTGGCACCGCCGCTCTCCCGGCCGGACGCGCAGCCCTCGCCCGGTCCGGCCGAGAAGGTGCCCGCGGACTGGCGGAGCAGGCTGCACTGAGGCGGGCGGCCTCAGTCGCCGAACGCGAGCCGCAGGCCGAACAGGGCGACGACGCCGCCGGTGACGCGGTCGAGGACGCGCTTGGCCGTCGGCCCGGCCAGCCAGCGCCGGACGACCCGGGCGAAGCCGACCAGCACCGCCGACCAGAGGGTGCCGAGCAGGATGTGCTCGCAGGTGAGCAGCGTGCCGAAGGCCAGGTGCGAGGCGCCCGGCGGGATGAACTGCGGCAGCAGCGCCATGTAGAAGACGCCCACCTTGGGGTTGAGCAGGTTGGTCAGCGCCCCGCGCCGCCAGCCGGCCGTGAAGCCGTCGCGGGCGTCGGCGTCCGCCGGCTCCGCCGCGGGGTCGCCGGGGGCCGGTTCCCGCCGCCAGGAGTCGCGGATCATGCGGCCGCCCATCCACAGCAGGTAGGCGGCGCCGGCCCAGCGCAGGATCTCGTACGCCAGGTGGGAGGCGGTCAGGACGGCGGTGGCGCCGGCCGAGGCGAGCACGCCCCAGGCCAGGGTGCCGGTCTGGATGCCGAGGACGACGCCCCAGGCGCGGCGGCGCCGGCCGAGCACGGCGGTGCGCAGGATGAGGGCGGTGTCGAGGCCGGGTGTGAGGGTCAGCAGGCCGACCAGGAGGGCGAAGGACCAGAGGGCGGTGGCGTTGTCCATGCCCGGTGAGCCTATCGGGCGGCCTCGGCCGGACCGCCGGGGCGGGGCCAGCTGCGGCCCTCCTTGCCCTCGATGCTGCGGTTGAGCCGGGTCAGCAGCCGGGCCAGCGCGGTGACCTCCTCCTGCGGCCAGTCCTCCAGCACGGAGGCCAGCCCGTTGACGGACCACTCGCGGTCGTGGTGCAGCCGGCGCATGCCCTCGTCGGTGATGCGCAGTTTGCGGGCGATGCCGCCGTCCGGGTCCGGGATGCGCTCGACCAGGGTCTGACGGAGCATCGCGGCGGTCTGCCGGTTGACCGTGGAGGTGTCCAGCCCGAAGGCCTCCGCCAGTTGACCGATGGTCATCGGCCCCTCGGCCTCGATCCGGCTGAGCAGGGTGTACGCGCTTCGTTCCAGGCGGCCGCCGGAGTCGGCGCGCAGCGCGGCCATCGCCTGGTGGCGGCCGATCAGCATCAGCTCGCGTTCGAGGTCGCCGAGCTCCTCGTGCACAACGTCCTCCCTCGTCGGTCCGCCGGGTGTGATCCGTTCGGTTCCAGTCAATCGTATGTGCATCATGCACATCGTATGTACGATGCATAATGCATCCACGTGACTTGGAGTCCCCCCTTGAGCACACCTCCTTCCGGTTCCCCCGGGCGCACCGGCGGCGGCGCGATCATCGGCGTCCTCGCCGGCGCCGGCATCGCCGTCTCGCTCATGAACACGCTCGTCGTCCCGCTCATCCCCGACCTGCCGAGACTGCTCGGCACCACCCCCGCCAACGCCTCCTGGGCGATCACCGCCACCCTGCTCGCCGGCGCCGTCGCCACCCCGGTGCTCGGCCGGCTCGGCGACATGTACGGCAAGCGCCGCATCCTGCTGGCCAGCCTCGCCCTGATGGTGATCGGATCCGTCGTCCCCGCGATCGCCGACGGCCTCGTCCCGATGGTGGTGGGCCGCGCCCTGCAGGGCTGCGCCGCGGCCGTCATCCCGCTCGGCATCAGCATCATGCGCGACGAGCTGCCGCCGCAGCGGATGGGCTCGGCGATGGCCCTGGTCAGCTCCTCGCTCGGGATCGGCGGTGCGCTCGGCCTGCCGCTCGCCGCCGTCGTCGCCCAGCACGCGGACTGGCACGTGCTCTTCTGGACGGCGGGTGCGCTCGGCGCCGTGGTCATCGCCCTGGTGATCGCCTTCGTGCCGGAGTCCCCGGTCCGGTCCGGCGGGCGCTTCGACCTGGTCGGCGCGGTCGGTCTCTCGGCCGGCCTGCTCTGCCTGCTGCTGGCCGTCTCCAAGGGCGGCGACTGGGGCTGGGGCAGCGTCACCACCCTCGGCCTGTTCGGCGCGGCCGCCGCCGTTCTGCTGCTCTGGGGCGTCTGGGAGCTGCGCACCGGCAGCCCGCTGGTCGACCTGCGCACCACCGCCCGCCGCCAGGTGCTGATGACCAACCTCGCCTCGGTGGTGATCGGCTTCGCGATGTACGCGATGTCGCTGATCGTTCCGCAGCTGCTCCAGCTGCCCGAGCGGACCGGGTACGGCCTCGGCCGCTCGATGGTGGTCGCGGGCCTGTGCATGGCCCCGTCCGGACTGGTCATGATGGCCGTCTCGCCGTTCTCCGCGAAGATCTCGGCGGCCCGCGGCCCGAAGGTCTCCCTGCTGATCGGCTCGCTGGTGATCGCCGCCGGGTACGCGCTCTCGCTCGGCCTGACCGGCCACGTGTGGGGCATGGTGCTGTTCTCCAGCGTGATCGGCGCCGGCGTGGCCTTCGCCTACGCCGCGATGCCCGCGCTGATCATGTCGGCGGTACCGGCCTCCGAGACCGCCGCCGCGAACGGCCTCAACAGCCTGATGCGGTCGATCGGCACCTCCACCTCCGCCGCCGTCGTGGGTGTGGTGCTCTCGCACATGACCGTCACCATGGGCCCGGTCGTGCTGCCTTCCGAGGACGGCTTCCGGACCGGCCTGATGATCGGCCTCGGCACGGCGGTGCTCGCCGCCCTGGTCACCCTCGCCGTCCCCGGCCGGCCCGAGCCGGCCGCGGTGACCGCCCTGACGGCGGAGGAGTCGTCGGAGGCCGCCGCGGAGCCGGCCGCGCGGCCCTGAGCAGGCCGCCCCGGACCGCCGGGCCGGCGCCCCCTGCGCGAGGGGGTGCCGGCCCGGCGGCCGTGAGGGGGCGTCAGGCGTCCGCGCCCAGCCACAGGTCGGGACCGAACACCTCGTAGTGGATGTCGGCCGGCCGCACACCCGCCGCGATCAGCTGGCCGCGCACCGAGCGCAGGAACGGCACCGGACCGCACAGGTAGGCGGTGGTACCGGCCGGGACCTCCACGGCCGACAGGTCGACCAGCCCGGTGCGGTCGGCGGGCCACTCGCCGACGGGGCGCTCGTAGAAGACGTGCGCCTCGGCGTCGGCGAGCTTGGCGGTCAGCTGCTGCAGGTCGGCCCGGAAGGCGTGCGAGAGCTGGTCCCGGTCGCCGTGCACGGAGACCACCCGGCGGGTCGCACCGGTCGCGGCCAGGTGCGAGAGCATCCCGATCATCGGCGTGCAGCCGATGCCGGCCGAGGCCAGCAGGACCGGGCCCTCGCCCTCCGCCAGCACCACGTCGCCGAACGGGTGGCCGAGCAGCAGGGCGTCGCCCGCGCCGACGTGCGCGTGCAGGTGGTTGGAGACCTCGCCGTCCGGGGTGCCGGCCACCCGCTTCACCGAGAACTGCAGCGCGCCGTCCGGCTGCCCGGAGAGGCTGTACTGGCGGATCTGGTGGGCGCCGTCCGGCAGTTCGACCTGCACCGAGACGTACTGGCCGGGCGCGGTGGCGGGCAGCGGGCCGCCGTCGGCCGGCCGGACCAGGAAGGTCGCCACGTCGTCGGTCTCCAGCAGCCGCGCGACCACCGTGTACGGGCGCCACAGCGCCGCAGGCCCGGTGCCCGCCCCGGCGTACAGGCCCTTCTCCAGGGCGATCAGCGCGTTCGCCATCAGCCAGTACACCTCGTCCCAGGCGGCCGCGACCTCCGGCGTGACCGCCTCGCCGAGCACCTCGACGATCGCCGCGAAGAGGTGCTCGTGGACCACCGGGTACTGCTCGGGCGCGACGCCCAGCGAGGCGTGCTTGTGCGCGATCCGGGCGAGCATCGCGTCCGGGCGCTGCTCGGGGTGGGTGACCAGCGCGGTGGCGAACGCGGCGATCGAGCCGGCCAGCGCCTGCCGCTGGCTGCCGTTCGCCTGGTTGCCGCGGTTGAACAGGTCGCGCAGCAGCTCCGGGTGGGCCTCGAACAGCCGCTCGTAGAAGCGGGCGGTGATGTCGCCGACGGCGGCGCCGACCACCGGCAGCGTGGCTTCGACGACCGGGGCGTTCTGCGGGGACAGCATGGACGGCTCCTTAATTGGTATTTGATCTTCGCATTTTGTTGGACGGGGAGCGGGGCGGGAGGGCCGGGGCCCTCCACGGGGGAGTGGATCAGTCCGGCGGGCGGACCGACAGGCCGAGCAGCACCGGGCCGGTCGGCGAGGCGACCAGGTCCTCGATCGACAGCGGGTCGAGCACCGCGAAGAACGCCTCCTGCGCCTGCCGGAGCGCCCCGCGCAGCCGGCAGGCCGCCCGGAGCGGACACGGCGGATCGTCCTCACAACCCACCACGTCGCCGACGCCCTCGAGGTCGCGCAGCAGGACGCCGAGCGAACCCGTGCGGCCGGCCGTGGTGAGCGCCAGGCCGCCGCTGCGGCCGCGCCGGGCCTCGACCACGCCGAGGTGCTGCAGCCTGCTGACCACCTTGGCCGCGTGGGTGTAGGGCACCTCCATCGCCGCCGCGACCTCGCGGGTGGTCGGGTTGGACGACTCGTCCAGCACGGCCAGCCGCATGGCGATGCGCAGCGCGATGTCGGTGCTCTTGGTCAGCCTCACATCCAGCAGACTATCTAATGCGACTTTCGGATTCGCATTTGGGGTCCCTGCTACCGCGTTCCCGCAGCGTGCGCGGCCAGCAGCTCACCGAGCAGCTCCGTCCCACCCCAGGCCCGGGCCCGACCGGGCCCGGCCAGCTCCGCCTCCCGGACGAGTTCGATCAGCCGGGTGTTCGCCGGCGCCGGCAGCCCGTGCCGGGCGGCCATCGCCACCACCTCGCCCTGCAGGCTGTCGATCTCCGTCCGGCGGCCGCGCTGCAGGTCCTCCCAGGTGGACGAGCGGGCCTCCGCGTCCACCTGCAGGGCCGCCGCCGCGAGGCGCCGGAACACCCCGTCGGGCAGCGCCAGCAGACGGGGCATCAGCGCCGTCGGCAGCGCGCCGAGCCGGGCCGGGCGCACCCCGTCCGCCCGTATCGCCGCCAGCGCCTCCCGCTGGCACAGCGCCAGACACCGCCGGAACGCCCGCTGCCCGAGCTCCTCGCGCAACGGAACCCCGGAGAGTGCGTTGACGGCGTTGTTCAGATTCATCAGCAGCTTGCCGTGCTGCACCTCGCGCATGTCCGCACGGCGCTCCACCGGCACCCCGGCCGCCCGGGCCGCCGCCGCCAGCGGGGCGCCCGCCGGCTGGTCGTCGATCATCAGCGCGCCGCCGGAACCCTGGTGGAACACGCCCGGCGCGGTCTGCAGCACGTTGTACGGCACCATCCCGGCGACCACCGGGCGGTCCGGACCGACGGCGGAACGGATCTGCGCCGGGTTGTGCAGGCCGTTCTGGAAGCTGACCAGTGGCGTCGTCGAGTCGAGGTGGTCGGCGACCGAGGCGGCGGCCTCGGCGGTCCCGGCGGACTTCACCGTCACCAGGACGAGGTCGGCGCCCTCCGCGGCGGCCGGGTCGGTGGCCGTGCGGAGCCGCTCGGCGGGCACCCGGACCGTGGGGCGTCCGCCGCCGGTGAGGGTGAGGCCGTGCTCGCGCACCGCGTCCAGGACGGACGGCCTGCCGATCAGGGTGACATCGGCGACCTCGGCGAGCAGACCGCCGAGGTGGCAGCCGATGCTGCCGGCGCCGAGCACGGCGATCCGCAGCCGCTCGGACGGCGGGGTGGACGGGGCGGACGTCACAGCAGTCATCCTCCGGACCGGACACGGACAGTGTGCCGAGCACCCTAGAGGCAGTCCACACCCGCAGGGAACCGGCGAGAGCGGATATCGCAGGGGCCCGCTCTCGCGGAGTGCCTCAGGTCTCAGAGCAGCGGGGCGAGGAGGCCGGCGGCGGTGGTGGTGACGTGGTGGCGGGTGTCGGTGCCGTCGAGGTAGCCGCCGACCATGGCGCCGTCGCGGAGGAGAAGCAGGGCGGTGGCCCCGGCCGTCGGGTCGGGGTGGCCGCAGGCGGCGAGGAGGTCGGCGAGGGCGTCGCGGAACCAGTGTCGGTGTGCGGCGACCAGTCGTCGGACGGGGTGGTCGGCGTCCGGGTACTCGGCGGCGGCGTTGACGAACGGGCAGCCCCGGAAGCCCGGCCCGCAGACCTCGTCGGCGAGGGCCGCCACCAGGACGGCGAGGGTGCTGCGCGGGTCGGGTGCGGCCTCGGCGGCGGCCGCCAGCCGTTGCCGTACGGCCTGGTCGTGGCGGTCGAGGTAGGCGAGGACGAGTTCGTCCTTGCCGGGGAAGTGCCGGTAGAAGGTGGCCTTGGTGACGCCGGCCTCGGCGATCAGCCGGTCGACGCCGACCGCCCGGACGCCCTCGGCGTAGAACAGCTCGGCGGCCGTGTCGAGCAGCCGCTCCCGGGCCTCGGACCTGCGGGAGGCGGGGGCGGTTCGGGCGTTCATGCGGCACAACCCTACAGGCGTGCCGGCGGGCCGTGGCGGCCGTCCGCGGACGGGGTCCGGGGCCAGGGCGCCGTCCGGGGTGATCGGGCGTCACTCCCCGGGCCCGGCCGTGCCGTAGCCGTGCCGCGGTCTTGCGCGGGTGCTCCGCGGCCGCGTTAACTACCACTGCTAGTTAAATCCGGGAGCGGACTCCGAGGAGCATCGGGTGCAGCACTACGCGGACCACTACATCGGCGGCGGCTGGCGCCCCGCCGCCGGGCCGGACACCATCGAGGTGCTCAACCCGGCGACCGAGCGGCCGATCGCCACCGTCCCGGCTGCGCGACGGACTGGCCGCCCACCGCGCCGAGATCGCGGAGACCATCACCGCCGAACTCGGCACCCCGATCGGCTTCGCCGACGCCGTCCAGGCCGGCACCCCGATCGCCGTCGCCTCCGCCTACCTGGACGTGCTCGCCGACTACGCCTTCCACGAGAAGGTCGGCAACTCCACCGTCTACGCCGAACCCGCCGGGGTGGTCGCCGCGATCACGCCGTGGAACTACCCGCTGCACCTGATCGTCGCGAAGGTCGTCCCCGCCCTCGCGGCCGGCTGCACTGTGGTGCTCAAGCCCTCCGAGGAGACCCCGCTGGTCGCCCGGCTGTTCGCCCGGATCGTCGACGGGGCGGGCCTGCCGCCAGGCGTCTTCAACCTGGTCACCGGCCTCGGCACGGTGGTGGGCGCCGCGCTCGCCGCCCACCCGGGCGTCGACGTGGTCTCCTTCACCGGCTCCACCGCGGTCGGCCGCGCGATCGGCGAGAGCGCCGGACGCGGCATCAAGAAGGTCTCCCTGGAGCTCGGCGGCAAGTCCGCCAACGTCGTCCTGCCCGGCGCCGACCTCGCCCGCGCCGTCAACGTCAACCTCGCCAACGTCTTCGCCAACTCCGGCCAGACCTGCACCGCCTGGACCCGGCTGCTGGTCCACCGGGACCAGTACGAGGAGGCCCTGGCGATCGCCGCCGCCGCGACCGCCAAGTACGCGCCCGGCGATCCGGCCGACCCCGCCACCCGGGTCGGCCCGCTGGTCAGCGAGCGCCAGCGCGAGCGCGTCCGCGGCTACATCGACGGGGCCCTCGCCGCCGGCGCCCGGCTGGTCGCCGGCGGGTCCGAGGCGCCCGAGGGGCTGGCCGACGGCTACTACGTCCGCCCGACCGTCCTCGCCGACCTCGCCCCGGACGCCGCCGCCGTCCGGGAGGAGATCTTCGGGCCCGTCCTGGTGGTGCTGCCCTACGAGGACGAGGAACACGCCCTGGAGTTGGCCAACGGCACCGAGTACGGCCTGGCCGGCGCCGTCTGGGCGGCCGACGACGAGACCGCCGCCGCCTTCGCCCGCCGCATGGAGACCGGCCAGGTCGACATCAACGGCGGCCGCTTCAACCCGCTCGCCCCGTTCGGCGGCTGGAAGAACTCCGGTGTGGGCCGCGAGCTCGGCCGGCACGGCCTGGAGGAGTTCCTGCAGACCAAGTCCCTCCAGTTCTGACCGCCGCTCACTGCCCGCCGATACCCGCCCGCATCCGAAGACCGCCGAAGACCACCGAAGACCACCGAGGTGACCGCCATGGTCCGCGCCGCCGTCCTGCGCTCCGCCGGGGCCCCGCTCGAGATCACCGACATCGACCTGCCCGACCCCGGCCCCGGACAGGTCCGCGTCCGGCTCGCCGCCGCCGGCGTCTGCCACTCCGACCTGTCGATCGCCAGCGGGATGCTCCGCGCAACCCTTCCGCTGGTGCTCGGCCACGAGGGCGCGGGCACCGTGGTCTCCGTCGGCGAGGACGTCACCGGCGTCCGCCCCGGCGACCCGTGGTGCTCAACTGGGCCCCGGCCTGCCGCAGCTGCCCGGCCTGCGCGATCGGCGAACCCTGGCTCTGCGACAACTCGGGCGCCGCCGCGACCGGCCGATACGCCGCACTGCCGGACGGCACCGGCCTGCACCCCGGGCTCGGCGTCGGCGCCTTCGCCGAGGAGACCGTGGTCGACCGGCGGGCCGTGCTGCCGCTGCCCGCCGACGTGCCGCTCGCCTCCGCCGCCCTGCTCGGCTGCGCCGTCCTCACCGGCTACGGGGCGGTGCACAGCGCGGCCCGGGTACGGGTGGGGGAGTCGGTGGTGGTGTACGGCCTGGGCGGGATCGGCCTGGCGGTGCTGCAGGCCGCCCGGCTCGCCGGCGCCGCGCCGGTGGTCGCCGTGGACGTGTCCCCGGAGAAGGAGGAGCTCGCCCGCCGGCACGGTGCCACCGGGTTCCTGCTCGCCGACGAGGGCACCCCGAAGGCCGTCCGAGAGCTCACCGGCGGCCGCGGCGCCGACCATGCCTTCGAGTGCGTCGGCCGCGGCACGACGATCCGCTCGGCCTGGTCGGCCACCCGCCGCGGCGGTCGGACGACCGTCGTCGGGATCGGCGGCAAGCAGGACACGGTCTCCTTCTCAGCCCTGGAACTGTTCCACTACGCCCGCACCCTGACGGCCTGCGTCTACGGCAACTGCGACCCGGACGAGACCGTGCCGGTCCTCGCCGATCACGTGCGCACCGGCCGGCTCGACCTGGACGCGCTGATCACCGACCGGATCGGGCTGGAGGAGATCCCGGCCGCCTTCGACCGGATGGCGGCCGGCCGCGGCGGACGCTCCCTGGTGCTCTTCGACCGCTGACACCGCACGGCGGAAAGCGGAAGGTCCCGCACCCTCGGCAGGGTGCGGGACCTTCGCGGTGCGCAGGACCTCTAGGGCCTGTGTGAGGTTGTGATCAATTGAGTGGTCGCACGAGGTCGTCTATCCAGATCATCGAGGCGCGGAGGTAGAGGCCTGCAAGGTAGCTC
>NZ_JBFBJZ010000049.1:0-56222 GCF_040686255.1 Kitasatospora sp. NPDC085879
CGGCCCGCTGCCCCCCCGCGCCCCCCCGCTGCACCCCCCCCCCACCGCGCCCGGGGGGGGGGGGGGCCCCCCCCCCCCCCCCCCCCGGCTCGCCTCCACCCCGGCCGACCTGGCCGCCGAGCTCGATCGCGCCCTCACCGTCGACAACCCGGCGCTGCGCGCAGGGGGACAACGCCCTGCGGCCCAGCACAGCTGGGCTGGTGTCACTGTCGGGTGGACACGGAAGAGGCGGCGGCCGATGGCCTGGTTGGATTTTGGCGATGACTGCCGGGTCCATGGCGGTCCCGCCGGCCGCGACGCGTTCCAGCGCGGAGAAGAACTGGTCGGAGTCGAGGGGTGTAGGGGCAGGCACGGGTGTGGGGCGCCCTGCGGAGGTTCACGACGTTCGAGCGGCCGGGGGTTGCGCCTGGGCTTCGACCACCAGCGCGTGGCCGGGGCGGTTGGCCGTGTCCGGTGCGGCCAGGCCGACCTGGGCCAGGTACCGGCCGGTCACGGTGAGGGCGGTCGCCCGCTTCGCCCAGGCGGGCCAGGTGTGCTCGGGGGAGGAGAGCTCGGGGCGCACCCGCAGGGAGTAGCGGGTGTCGGGCTCGAGCCCCGGGAGGCGTACGGGAGCGCCGTTCGCGGTGACGGAGGTGCCCAGCTGAACGTAGGCGAAGACGGCGTGGGAGCGGTCCCGGGATACGACGCCGTGGACCCAGGCGGCCGGGTCGGGGTGGTCGGTGCGGACGACGTCGCCGCCGTGGAGCAGCGGCCGCAGGTGCTTGTAGGCGCCGACCCACGAGGTGAGCGCGTTCAGGTCGTCCTTCGACCAGGTCGAGATGTCCGATTCGATACCGGCGTGCCCGAACAGGGCGGTGGCGCAGCGGAAGGCGAGTGCGGTGTCGCGGTGGCTGATGTGGGCGGGGGCGGAGCCGACGTGGGAGCCGATCAGCTCGAGCGGCAGGAGCAGGCCGGTCCAGCGCTGGATGGCCTGGCGTTCGATCGGGTCGATGTTGTCCGATCCCCAGATCCGGTCGGTGCGCTCGAGGATGCCGAGGTCGGCGCGGGCGCCGCCGGAGGAGCAGGACTCGATCTCCAGACCGGGATGGCGGGCGCGCAGTTCGTCCAGGAGCCGGTAGACCGCCGTCGTCTGCGCGTGCACGCCGGGCCGGCCGTCGTGGACGGCGTCGGCGAGGTCGCGGTTGTGGTCCCACTTGATGTAGTCGATGCCCACGTCCCCGACCAGGGTGCTGATCCGGTCCAGCAGGTAGGCGTAGGCGTCGGGGTGCGCGACGTCCAGGACGTGCTGGCTGCGCTGCTCGAACGGGAGGCGTTCGGGGTCGGCGAGGAACCAGCCCGGGTGGGCGCGGGCCAGGTCGGAGTCGGGGTTGACCATCTCGGGCTCGAACCAGAGGCCGAACTGCATGCCCAGCCCGTGGACGTGGTCGGCGAACGGGCGGAGTCCGTCCGGCCACACCGTCTCGTCGACGTACCAGTCACCCAGGCCGGCCCGGTCGTGGCGGCGGTGCCGGAACCAGCCGTCGTCCACGACGAACCGTTCCACGCCGACCTCCGCCGCGGTCCGGGCGAAGGCGCTCAACCGTTCGGGGTCGTGGTCGAAGTAGACCGCCTCCCAGATGTTCAGGGTGACCGGCCGGGCCGTGGTCGGGTGCTGCGGCCGGGCCCGGAGCATGTCGTGGAATCCTCGGCTGACCCCGTCCAGACCCGTGCCGGATGCCGCGAAGTACACCCACGGGGTTCGGTAGGACTCGCCCTCCTTCAGCCGGATCTCACCCGCGTCCAGCAGTTCGCCGCCGCCGAGGACCGTCGTCCCGTCGGCCAGCCGCTCCGCGTACTGGACGTGATTGCCGCTCCAGGCGGGATGGACGGCCCAGACCTCGCCGTGCCGGAAGCCGAAGCCTTCGGTGCCGGCGAGCAGCAGCCCGGCGTCGAAGCCGGTCCGGCCGCGGCGGCTCTCCCTCGACCGGATGCCCTGCCGCAGCGGCGAGCGCTGCGGGGAGCGTTCACGGGCCCAGCGGCCGGCGAAGTCCAGTAGTTCCGCGGCGTGGGCGGGGACCGGCAGCATGCACGTCAGCACGTCCAGGGTGTAGGTGTCGGTCGCCGTGTTGGTCAGGGTGTGGCGCAGCCGTACCACGCTCTGCTCCGTCATCTCCAACTCGGTGTACAGCGCGAGCCCCGCACCAGGGTCCGACGCCCGCACGCGGACGGTGCCGCCCCGGCCGTCCTCGGCGTCTACGGCGACCGGTTCGGCGAGCTCGAAGCGCGGGGGGCGGACCCGGCCTTCGCGGTGCCCGGCCAGAGCCGGGCGTCCGAACCAGCCCCAGCCCCGCCCCTGGGAGGGCATCAGGCTCCCGGCCTGGTGGCGCGAGGTTCGGCCCATGGCGTCGAGCACCTGTGCGGCGTCGCCGGCGCGGAAGCCGGGATCGACGCCCCAGTGCAGCACCCGGGGCAGTTCGGGTCCGGTGGTGTCGAGCGCGAGGGCCGCGTCACCGGCCGACAGCACGACGAGGTTCGCCTCAGTCATTTCGTCCTCGTTAGGTCACCGCAGAGCGAACTCCTAGAGATAGCATCTCCGCCCTCGCGCTGGACATCGGATGGCCGGGACCGGCCCGGATCTGCGAAGCTCCTCAACAGGCGCCACTCTGAGCAGGGTTCAGCTGCCCCGTTCCACGGGTGACTTGGCCGGGTGCCCGCTCACCGGGAAAAGTCGCTGCAGCCATCTTGACGTGCCTGGCTGGGCGGGTATTGACTCCGCTCACACCCGGAACCAGAAGCGTTCACTCTCGACCGGAATTGTTAACGCTAACATTTTTTCCGGGCGTGCCACGTAGCCGCTCGACGGCGCCCCGCCCGACGCCGTCGAGGCCCGCCTCGACGTCACCCGCCCCACCGGCATCACCGGGTGACAGCTTCCCGTAGGAGATATCAATGCACAGGCAAAGTTCCCATCGCAGGCCACTGTCCGTGGTACTCACCTCCGTGGTCTCGGCCGTGGTGGCGATGGCGGCGGTGGTCGTCGCCAACCCGGCGGCGCACGCCGCCACCACCGGCGCCCTGCGCGGTACGGGTTCCGGCCGGTGTCTCGACGTCCCGAACGCCAGCCAGACCGACGGCACGTTCCTGCAGATCTACGACTGCTGGGGCGGGACGAACCAGCAGTGGACGCTGACGGCCTCCAACCAGCTGACCGTGTACGGCAACAAGTGCCTGGACGTTCCGGGCCACGCCACCGCGGCCGGGACGAAGGTGGAGATCTGGTCCTGCACCGGCGCTGCGAACCAGCAGTGGCGGGTGAACGCCGACGGCTCGGTGGTCGGTGTGGAGTCCGGGCTGTGCCTGGACGTCTCGGGCGGCGGCACGGCCAACGGCACGGCGGTGCAGCTCTGGAACTGCACCGGCGCCAGCAACCAGCAGTGGACCGGTCTGTCCGGGACGGGCACCACGTGTGCCCTGCCGTCGACGTACCGGTGGAGCTCGACCGGCGCGCTGGCGCAGCCGGCCAACGGCTGGGCCTCGCTGAAGGACTTCACCGACACCGTCTACAACGGCAAGCACCTGGTCTACGCGACCTTCTCCGACGGAACGAACTGGAAGTCGATGGGCTTCTCGCCCTTCACGAACTGGTCGGACATGGGCTCGGCCGCTCAGATCGCCATGCCCTCGTCCGCGGTGGCGCCCCAGCTGTTCTACTTCGCGCCCAAGAACACCTGGGTGCTCGCCTCGCTGGGCTGGGGTACCGCCTGGCCCTTCACCTACCGCACGTCCAGCGACCCGACCAACCCCAACGGCTGGTCCGCGCCGCAGGCACTGTTCACCGGTAGCCTCCCCACCGGCGGCCCGATCGACCCGACCCTGATCGCCGACGACCAGAACATGTACCTGTTCTTCGCCGGTGACAACGGCAGCATCTACAAGTCGACCATGCCGATCGGGAACTTCCCCGGCAGCTTCGGCTCCTCGTACACCACGGTCATGAGCGACACGGTGAAGAACCTGTTCGAGGCGCCGCAGGTCTACAAGGTCCAGGGCCAGAACCAGTACCTCATGATCGTCGAGGCGCGCGGCGCGGCCGAGAACCGCTACTTCCGCTCCTTCACCGCCACCAGCCTGAACGGTCCGTGGACCGCGCAGGCCGCCACCGAGGCCAACCCCTTCGCCGGCAAGGCCAACAGCGGCGCCACCTGGACCAACGACATCAGCCACGGTGACCTGGTCCGCAACAACCCCGACCAGACCATGACGGTCGACCCCTGCAACCTGCAGATGCTCTACCAGGGCCTGTCCCCCAACGTCCCGTCGGGCACCTCGTACATCCAGCTGCCGTACCGACCGGGCCTGCTCACCCTGCAGCGCTGACCGCATTCCTGAAGGCATGAGCCGGGCCCGGCTCTCACGACCTCGTGAGAGCCGGGCCCGCGCGCGCCCAGGAGCCAAGGCGCCCGGCGCCTCGATCCGTAGGTGCGAGACGATGTCCACGATCATGCGCAAGGACTTGTCGTAGGGGGCGCCGGAGTGGCACTGGAACTGTGGGCATCTGCCTTCTCGCTCGGTGGTGTTGTGCTGGGCGGCGGACTGACCGCGCTCACCCAGCGTGCCGGCCATCGTGCCGCCGACCGGGCCTACGAACGGCGGCAGAGTGCGGCAACCGCCGAGGCACGCCGCGCCGAACAGTTGCAGGCGATCAAGGAGTTCATCGCCTGTGCCCAGGACGCTGAGCGGATCGCCTACAACCGACCGGAATCTTGGGGTGATGATGACGGCTGGAACAAGGCCGCCGGCGAAGCCATGACCCGGCTCTGGGTCGCCGAACGGCACTTGGTGTTGCTCTGCGACTCGATCCTTCACACCCCCGTTCACGACTATGGGCGCTCGCTCAACCAGGCGGTGTGGCGGGAGATCGGCGACAAGGAGGTCAACGAGCACGTGGAGGAGCACAAAACCGCCTTCATGACGGCGGCCCGGGCGAGCCTCGCCGCCCGGGCCCAGAACTTGTCTCCTTGATGCCGGATTTCACGCCCACACGGTGGCACCGTCAGGCGACCCGGAAGTATCGGGGACGGTAGGTCAGCCCTTGCCGGTCAGGCGCCAGATCTGGTTCCTCTTGTTGGGCAGGTTGCTCGCCGGGTCGCAGGTCCACTGGTGGACGAGGGCGCCCGGGGTGGTCGAGACGCCGGAGACGTCGACGCACTTGCCGCTGTGGACGGCCACGAGCTGGTAGTCCTGGCTGTTGCCGAGTGCGGTGACGGGCTGGAAGGTGAACATCTGGTTGGTGCCGCCGCTGCAGGTCCACTGGATGACGGCGGCGCCGTCGGCCGTGGAGGCGCCGGAGACGTCGAGGCACTTGCCGCTGTACTCGTTGACCACCGTGTAGGTGTTCGCCCGGCCGGCGACCGGCTTGAGGTCGAGCATCTGCTGGTAGCCGCCCTCGCAGAGGTACTGCTGGTACTGGGTGCCGTCGGCGGCGCTGAGGTTGGTGTCGTCCAGGCACTGACCGCTGTGCTGCACCACCGCGGTGGTGGAGACGGTGGTGTTGGACGGCGGCAGCAGGGTGACGGTGTAGCCGTCCGCGGCGTCCGTCCACGGCACGTTCACCGAGGCCGAGTTGTTGTTCACGGCCAGGGTCTGGTCGGAGACCGTCACCGGCCCCGTCACCGCGCCGCCGCCGTTGTTCGGTATGCGCTGGACGATCGCCCGCACCCGGCCGTTCTCCGGCACCGAGGTGGTGTCGAGGCGGCCCAGGTTGACGGTGACGTTGCCGGTGTTGCCGTTGCTGCCCAGCAGGATCTTCGCGTTGCGCGCGGTGTTGTCCTTGGTCGCCAGCCCGTCGGTGTTGGCACCGGGCGTGAGGTTCACGATGTTTCCGGTCTGGGAGCCGTAGTACCGGTAGAGGAACCACTCGCCCTTCGGCAGGTACTGACCGGAGCTGTTCTTGGTGAGCAGGTTGGCCGCGTAGTCGTGCAGGCCGGGGCCGCCTCCCCAGTTGGAGCGCAGGCCGTCGGCGCCGGCCCGCTCCAGGCGGCTGATGAACCAGCCGCCGCCACCGGGGTTCTGCTGCTCGACCCCGGCGTACTCGTTGATCTGGTACGGGCGGGTGTTGCTCAGGCCCGCGGCGGCGATGGTCGAGTTGGCGCTGCCGACGGCCGTGACGGGGTCGTGCGGGATGGCGTGCCAACTGTAGATGTCGGGGGCGGAGTTGGTGGACTTCACGTGGTTCAGATAGGTGGTCCACCAGGTGTTGGACGCACCGGGCGGGTTCGCCGTGCTGGGGCCGACGATGAGCTGCCCCGGCAGCTTGGCGCGCACCGCGGCGTGGAACCGCGACCACATCTGCAGGTACTGGCTCTGGGACCGGCTCCAGAAGCCGTTGAGGTCAGGCTCGTTCCACAGGTCCCACTCCACCGTCATGTTGTTGGCCTTGACGTCGGAGATCAGCTGGTTGACGAAGTTGTCGAACAGCGTCCAGTTGCCGTTGTCGCCGGGGAAGCCCTGGCTGGTGGTGCCGTCGGCGCCCCACAGGTCGTGCGGCAGGATGACGAACGTGCCGCCGAGGGCGACGGTGCGCCGGTACTGGGCGAGGGTGGCGTTCCAGCGGGTCTGGTAGTCGGCGAGGCTGGTGGCGTAGCCGCCACCGTTGAGCTGAGCGCCGCCGGCCCGCTCGAAGTGCCACTTGATGTCCTTGAAGAAGTGGTCCGGCGGCAGCGACCCGTTGGGAGTCAGCCCGTAGATCATGCCCGAGGCGCGGTAGGTGGGGGCGCCTCCGGCGGTGGAGAAGTCGACGGCGACCGAGGTGTCGGCGGCCGGTGACGGCGCGGCGGACACCAGGTTCGCGGCCAGGGCGGCCAGCAGGACGGCGACGCTCGAGGCCGCTCGTCGTCCGGTGCGGGTCGTCGGCCGGGGACGTGCGGTGGGTGACTTCATGGTGCGGCTCCTCTGGGTGGGAGTGCGGTGAAGGTGCCGGGACCGGAGCGGTCCCGGAGCTGCGGAGGCGGCCGGTCATGCCTTGCCGGTCAGGCGCCAGATCTGGTTCTTCTTGGTGGTCAGGGCGCTTGCCGGGTCGCAGGCCCACTGGTGGACGAGGGCGCCGGGTGCGGTGGAGATGGTGCTGACGTCGACGCACTTGCCGCTGTGGACGGCGACCAGCTGGTAGTCGTGGTTGTTGCCGAGCGCGGTCACCGCCCTGAGCGTGAAGCGCTGGTTGGTGCCGTTGAGGCAGGTCCACTGCTGGACGGCGGCGCCGTCGGCCGTGGACAGGGCCGAGACGTCCAGGCACTTGCCGCTGGCGTGGTTGACGACGGTGTAGGTGTCGGCGGTGCCGGCGACGGGGTGGAAGTCGAAGGTCTGCTCCTGGCCGCTCGTGCAGGTGTTCTGCCGGTACTGGGTGCCGTTGGCGGTGGACCGGCCGGGGTCTTCGAGGCAGAGCTGGCTGTGCTGGGCGACGGCCGTGGAGGAGAAGCCGGACGATGCGCCGATGTGCGGGGTCGCGGGTGCGATGGAGATCTGGTCGAGGTGGGGCGCGGAGCTGGAGCGCATGGGCTGTCCGATGTCGCTGCCACCGCCGGAGTGGACGACGCCGATGGTGGTGCCGTCCCAGTTGTAGAGCTGTGAGGCGGTGAACTTGACGGTGTTGGCGCCCTTGGTGAGCGTGATGGGGACGGTGTAGTTCTGGAGCTGGTTCCAGTGCAGGGTGCTGGCGAAGTTGACGCGGGTGGCGGTGCCGCCGTTGACGCTGACGTCGGCGTGCTCGGCGTACAGGTCGGGGTTGTAGTGGTTGGAGGGCAGTTCCTCGTTGTTGGCGTAGCGCATGGTCATGGCGTAGGTTCCGGCCGTGGGCGCGTTGACGTCGAGGGTCAGGGAGTTGGCGGTTCCGTTGCCGATGCCGGTGACGACGCCGCCGTTGGCCTGGCTGTAGGTGTTGTCGACGGCCGCGGTGCCGGTGAGGGTGCCGTTCTCGGCCTGGTAGGTGACGACGTTGCCGATGGTGACCGGGTCGGTGGCGCTGAACGGGGTCACCGCCAGGTCGTCCAGGGCGAGGGTGCCGCCGGTGCCGGTCACCTTCACCTTGTTGATGCCGCCGCTCAGGTAGATCCGGTTGGTGGAGGTGTACCAGGCGTTGGTGGTCGCGCCGGAGAGGGTCTGGTCGTTGACGGTCCTGCCGTTGACGGTGAGGTCGGCCTGGCCGGTGTTGCGGAAGCGGGCGGTCAGGTCGGCGTAGCCGTCCCGCGCCGAGTAGACCCAGAACGTGGCGGACTGGCCGGAGGTGAGGTTCACCGCGCCCGCGCCGGACTGGCCCTGGGCGGTGTAGGTGGCGGTGGCGCTGTCGGAGAGGTTCGCCTGCTCGGCCTCGTAGAGCGTGGTGCCCTGGACCGCGGGGTCCTCGTACTGGAGGTCGATCTTGTCGACGATGGCGTCGCCGACGGTCGTCGCGCCGTTGTCGCCGGTGGTGGCCAGGGTGATGGTGTGGCTGCCCGCGGTGAGGTGCACGGTGGCGTCATCGTGTCCCCACACCACCCACTGGAAGCCCACCGGGATGTCGATCCTGGTGGAGGCACCGCCGTCGACCCGCGCGTAGATGTTGGTCGAGCCCTTGACGTCGGAATCCTTGGCGTAGCTGTTGCCGAACACCGAGAGGTTGTAGTCGCCGGTGGTGGGCACGGAGACGTTGAAGGAGATCACCGTGGTCGAGCCGGTGCGCAGGCCGCCGACGTCCTTGGTGCCGGAGGTGGCGAACTTGTCGAGCCTACTGGGGGTGCCCTCGGTGTTGATGTTGTAGCCGCTGCCGCTGAGCGTGGCGTTCTCGGCCTCGTACGAGGCCCGCCAGGTGCTGTCCGAGGCGGTGGTGCTGCCGGTGCCGCCCGGGGAGACGATCACCTGGTACGCGGACATCGCGTCGAGGGTGATGGGGACGGTGATCGAGCCGTCGGAGCCCACGGCGACGTCGGCGTCGGAGAGCCGGGTCGGGGTGGCCGCCGCCCCGATGTAGCCGCTGTAGCGGTCCTGGAACACGCTGACGTGCACGGTGCTGCCGAAGACCGCGGGGTCGATGTTCTTGATGACCGTGCTGGATTCACCGCTGGTGCCACCGCCGGCGAGGATCACGCGGGCCTGCTTCTTGGCCGTGTCCAGACTCGCCAGGCCCTGGAGCGTGTAGGCGGCATTGGCCCCGGTGCTGGCGACCTTGACGGTGTTGCCGCTCATGGAGCTGTACCAGTTGTACAGCCACCACTGGGCGTTGGGGGTGTTCTGGGCGGCGGCGGAGTCGCCGAGGTTGCCGTTGATGTTCCAGTACGGCAGGTTGCCGTCGACCTTCTCGTCCTCCATGGCCGCGATCCACTGCACCATCTGGCCGGGGTCGGTCAGGTGGTAGCGGAAGGCGTACTCGTTGAGGTTGATCGGCAGGTGCGAGGTGAGACCCACCGAGGTCTCGGCCGCGCGGAAGTTGTCGACGGTGGTGCGTACGGCCGCAGGGCTGCCCAGGGTGTGCCAGGTCGCGATGTCCGGCAGGCAGTTGTTGGACTTGCAGTAGGTGAGGAAGCCCTTGTAGGCGAACTCGGTGTAGCTGGAGAAGTTGGGGCCGGCGATCCGGGCCTGGGGCCAGAGGCCCTTGATGTAGTTGTACGTCTGGAGCCACTCGGACTCGAAGGCGGCCAGCGGCGTCGACTGGCTGCGCGCGCCTGGGAACCACATGCCGTCGGGCTCGTTGTAGGGGACCAGGACGATGTGGTCCTTGGAGGGGCTCGCCAGGATCTGGTCGATCTGGGTCTTCATGGCCGCCTGGTAGGCGGCGTAGCTGGTCCGCTCGTATTTGAACGTGCGGTACACGTCCGTCATGTAGATCATGACGTCCTCGCCGCCGCTGTCCAGGAACGGCTTGGCGACCTCCAGCGCGTCCGAACCCGGGTGCTGTTGTCCGTCCTGTGCCTTGGTGTTGGTGGTCCGGAGTCCCATCCCCTCGATGAGGTTGTTCGTCGGCACGTCCTGGCCGTACAGGCCGTACAGGGCGCCGGAGGCACCGCCGTGGACGCCTCCGGTGCTGTTGCCCAGGCCGACGGTGAGGGTGGGGGTGGCTGCGGAGGCCGGAGTCGCCGTCGCGGTGGTGATACCGGCGACGAGGGTCAGGGGGAGCAGCGTCGTGGTGACGCCGTGGAGGAGGCGTCTCGCGGTCGAGAGTCTTTGCCCGATTCTTGGCATGTCCTGGCGTCCCTTCAGGGGTAGGACTCGTTGCTGGTGCGCCGGCCCCGTGCCGGAC
Source organism: Kitasatospora sp. NPDC085879 (assembly GCF_040686255.1). Taxonomy (NCBI): domain Bacteria; kingdom Bacillati; phylum Actinomycetota; class Actinomycetes; order Kitasatosporales; family Streptomycetaceae; genus Kitasatospora; species Kitasatospora sp. NPDC085879. Next base: position 10,247 of record NZ_JBFBJZ010000049.1, read on the forward strand.
GCGTGGGTGGGTTGTTGTTCACGGTTCAGCGGTGCAGTGCGCTCAGGTGGTCGTCGTTCCGGGGTGGATGCGCCTGATGTGTGCCTCGGCGAGGAGGAGGTAGCTGCTGGCGGTCCAGGTGTAGGCGCGGTCACGCAGGCCTTCGCCGGTGAGGGCGTCGAAGTTCTCGGCGAAGCCGGACTTCTCGCACAGGGCGCGGAAGCGGGCGCTGATCTCGTCGGCCAGGTCCACGTGCCCGGCGCGGCGCAGGCCGTCCTCGACGAGGACGGTGGCGGGTGCCCAGATGGGTCCGCGCCAGTAGCCGTCGGCCTGGTAGTGGGGCGAGTCGGGGCGCTCGGTGGCCAGCCCGTGGGCGGTCAGGTGGGTCTCGATGCGGGCGGCCAGCCTGGTGCTGATCTCGGTGGGCAGGTGCTCGCCGAGGGCGATGGGCATCAGGTCCAGCAGGCTCAGGCTGGTGGTGCCCGCGCCGGTGTGGGGGGACCGGGCCTGGAAGCATTCGCCCGTCCACAGTTCCCGGATCACGGCGGCCTGGAGGGTTTCGGCCGAGTGCGCCCAAGCGGTGGCTTCGTCGGCGCGGTCGAGCTCGGTGGCCAGATCGGCGAGTTCGCGCAGTTGCAGGATCAGGAAGGCGGAGAGATCGGCGGTGATCCGCACGCGCCCGGGGTCGAAGGCGGTGGAGTTGTCCCAGCCGCTGTCGTTGCCGTGCTGGTAGTGCGGAAGCGTCTGTCCGGGGGCGCGCCTGGAGTCGAGCCAGAACCTGCTCCACCGTTCCAGGCGGTGGTACGACTCGGTGAGTTCGGTCCGGCTCAGCGGGCGCGGCAGGCGCCGGCGCAGGTGGCGCAGGGCCCAGCCGTGGATGGGGGGCTTGACGAAGTTGTAGAGGATTTCGGAGTGGGTCACGGAGTCGGGCAGTGCGCCGCTCCCGTCCTGGTGGTCGAACATGATCTGAAACTGGTCCCAGGCCAACTCCGGGGCTCCGGGGGCCAGGGCGAGAGCGTTGAAGCAGTGGTCCCAGCTCCAGACCTTGTCCATCCAGTGCTTGGACATCAGTACGGCAGGGCGCTCGAGGAACCCGGACGGTCCCACCGTCGCGGACCACAGCACGTAGGCGGCCAGTTCGGCGGCCGGGGTATCCGGAGTGCGCCAGGGGGTGACCGCGTCGGCGAACTCGGTGAACGTCCGGTCGGCCCGGTCCGCCGTCTTCTCGTGGGTGTCTGACGGTGCGTAGGGTGGCCGGGCGCTGTCGAGCTCCTCGACGGCCGCTTCCCACCAGCCGGTGTCGTCGCCGATCAGGGTCAGCCCGCGGTCGGCGGCGCCGAGCGATTCCACACCACGGACGTCCGCATCCTGCCCGGCCAGCACGCTGATGCGGTAGCGCCTGCCGGTCTCGTAGGAGGTGAACAGGTAGGAGCCGTCGAGCGGGTCGTGGATGAAGTACGTGCCGCTGAACGGCGTGAGCCGTTCGGCCGCGGCGCAGATCCGCAGGCTCAGGCCGGTACCGCGCAGCCGCAGGGTGTCGGCGCACTGGTAGGTCAGTTCGATCTGCCCGCTCTGCCCGGCCCAGGTCAGCCGCCCCGGTGTGGCGTTCCAGTGCGTCTCGACCCGTTCGCCGCCCGCCCCCCGGACGGGGACCAGGCGGAGCACGGGGTGCATGCCGCCCTGGTGGGAGACCAGGTGCAGGTCCTGGGCGCGGACGTGCTCGGAGGTCACGGGTGAGATGTTGAACCAGGAGCCGTGGCCGCTGAACGGAATCTCGCGGATGTTGAAGGCCGGGCCGGTCGGGGCGTCGGTCATCGCAGGGCGCTCGTTTCTGGTGCGGGGCGTGCTCTGCCGACCTCGTGGCGGCCGCGGTACGCGGTCGGCCTACGGGCAGAGGCTTCCGGGGCGGGAGGTGCTGGTGGGTGTCAGTCCTTGACGGATCCGGCGGTGACGCCGGCGGCGACGTAGCGCTGGGCCAGGACCAGGATCAGCGCGGTGGGGATCGAGGCGACCACGGCGGTGGCCATGATGGCGTTCCACTGCTGGTTGTTGTTGCCGATGTAGTGGTAGATCCCCAGCGTGATCGGCTCGTGGGCGCCGCCGCCGTCCAGGGTGCTGGCGAAGACGAAGTCGGACCAGGACCAGAGGAACGCGAACAGCGAGACGGTGACGATCGCGTTGCGGCTCATCGGCAGGACGATCGACCAGAAGGTCCGCAGGTTGCCCGCGCCGTCGGTCCTGGCGGCCTGCAGCAGTTCGCCGGGGATGCCGTCCATGAACGCGGTGAAGATCAGCACGGCGAACGGGACGGCGATCGTGGAATCGGCGACGATCAGGCCCGGCACGGACTGCAGCATCCCGAGCTTGAGGTAGATGGTGTAGAAGCCCATCGCCATGATGATGCCGGGGACCATCTGCGCGACCAGCAGCACGAAGCCGACGGCTCCACCGCCTCGCGGACGCAGCTTCGCCAGCGCATAGCCGGCGGGTGCGGCGAGGGCCACGGTGAGGGCGACGGTGCCGAGGGCGATGACCAGGCTGGTGCCCAGATAGGGGAGTTGCTGGTCCAGGACGGCCCGGTAGCCCTCCAGCGTGCCGTGGACCGGGAACCAGTCCGGTGGGGACTTGCGCATGTCCTGGTCGCGGGTGAAGGAGACGTTCAGCATCCAGTAGACCGGGAACAGCATCAGCGCGGTCAGCACGACGCCGGTCGCGGTCTTCCACCAGGAGGGGTGTCGTATGGTCATGACGCCTGCTGCTTTCGCTGGACGCGGATGTAGACCATGCCGAAGAACAGGGCGATCAGGACCAGCAGGTTTCCGACGGCAGCGCCGTGCCCGAAGGCCGGCAGCGCGTTCCCGAAGCCGAGCCGGTAGGACCAGGTCGCCAGCGTGGTCGAGGAGTCGACCGGGCCGCCCCTGGTCATGATCCAGATGATGTCGAAGACCTTGAGGGTGTAGATCAGGCCCAGCAGCAGGGTGATCGCCGACACCGGCCGCAGCAGCGGGAAGGTGACGTGGCGGAAGCGCTGCCAGGCGTTCGCGCCGTCCAGGGCGGCGGCTTCGTAGAGGGATGCCGGAATGCTCTGCAGACCGCTGTACAGGACCACCAGGTTGAACGGGATCCCGATCCAGATGTTCGCGATCACCACCGACGCCAGGGACCAGCTCGGGGAGGTGAGCCAGTTGACCGGGCCGATGCCCATCGCGTGCAGGACGGAGTTGACGACGCCGGAGTCGCTGTTGAGCATCCACGACCAGGTGGAGGCGGACACGATCAGCGGCAGCAGCCAGGGCACCAGGAACAGGGCGCGAAGCGTGGCCGCCAGGCGGAAGTGATGGGTGAAGAAGACCGCGAGGGCCAGGCCGATCCCGTACTGCAGCAGAAGGCTGGCGGCGGTGAACACCACGGTGTGGAGCAGCGCGGGCACGAATGTGGGGTCGTCCAGGACCACGCGGTAGTTCGCCAGTCCGGTGAAGGGGGCATCGCCGTTCACGAACGAGCGCACCGTGTAGTTGCGCAGGCTCAGGTCGATGTTGCGGTAGAGGGGATAGGCGTAGAACACGCCGAGGTAGATCACCACCGGTGTCAGGAATCCCCAGGCCGCCCACTGCGGGGAGCGGGGGCGGGACCTGGTGCGTTCGCTGCCGGTGCGTCCGAGGGACGGGGCGGTGGCGGCCGCCCCGTCTCCGTCGTGCACAGAGCGGCTCTCCGGAATCTGTGCTGTGTCGTTCATCAGAGGTCCTGTCGTCCTCGCGGCTGGTGGCGCTAGCGGGCGGCGGCCGACTGCGCCGCGGACAGGGCGGCCTGCGGCGACTTGGAACCGGTCAGCGCGGCCTGGAGCGAGGTCCACAACTGCTCGGAGATCTTGGGGTACTTGGTGCCCAGGTCGTCGCTGGTGCGGCCCTTGGCGGCCTTGACCGCGTCGATCCACGGCTTCAGACCGGGGTCGGCGGCGGCTTGCTTGTCCTGCACGGCCGGGGTGGGGGCGATGTAGGACAGCGTGGTGTCGGTGGCGAGGGAGTTGTCCGCGCTGGTCAGGCAGGACACCAGCTTGTCCGAGACGCCGTAGCGGCCGGTCTTCTTCTGGACCGGGACGGTGACGAACTCGCCACCGGTCGGCGCCGGGGCGGTGCCACCGGTCATACCGGGGACCGGGACGACCCCGTACTCGAAGCCGGCCTTCTTCGCGTTGGCCAGCTGCCAGGTGCCGTTCTCGGCGAAGGCGAACTCACCCGTGGCGAACTCCTGCCAGCTGGTGGTCTGCGTGTTGTTGATGACCGAGTTGGGAGCCAGGCCCTGCTTGACCCAGTCCGTCCACAGCGACAGCGCGGAAGCGGCCTGGGCGGAGTCCAGGTGAGTGAGCTGCGCACCCGACCCCCAGAACCACGGGAGGAACTGGAAGCTCCCCTCCTCGGTGCCGATCGCGGAGAAGGTGATGCCCTTCTTGCCCGAGGCCTTGACCTTCGCCAGGGCGGCGGTCAGCGACGCCCAGTCCTTGATCGAGGCGACGTCCACGCCGGCGGACGTCAGGACCGCCTTGTTGTAGTACAGCGCCAGCGTGTTCGCGCCGATCGGGGTGCCGAACGTCTCGCCGCCGCTCTGACCGGCCGCGAGCAGGTTGGGCGACACCGCCGAGGTGTCCACCTTGTTCTCCTTCGTCGACGTCAGCACACCGGCCTGGGCAAGCGTGGACACCACCGGATTGTCGACGATCAGCACGTCCGGGGAGTTGCCCTGCTGCGCCGCGAGGAGCGCCTTGTTGGTGAGGTCGCTGGTGTCGAAGGCGGTCCGCTTGATCTGCACGCCGGCCTGGGCGCCGCAGGTGTCCAACAGCTTGGCCCAGGCCGAGGCGCCGTCGAACTGCGGGTACGGGTCCCAGACGGTGTAGGCCCCGCCGGCGGAGGCGCTTCCCCCGTCGGCGGCGGACGTCCCCGCCGAGGAGGAGCACGCGGTGCCGGCGGAGGCGAGGACGACGGCGGCGAGCGAGGCGGCGGCGAGCCGCCGGCCGGTGGATCTGTTCATGGCACCGAACCCTTCGGTCTTGCGGAAGGCGCTGAGAGGTGGGGACCGGGCGGCGAGGACGCCATCCCTGCGTCACAGCCCGGTGTCGAATCGATTCCGCGAATCGGTTCGACAGGAACATAGGACTGGCATCTGGGGGCGTCAATAGATCGGGTGAACTTCGTCGCAGGGCGGCCGCGGTCGAGTCACTCACCGCCTGGCGGAGGAGGCACGTGTCGTGCGCTTGCGGCGCGCGGAGAAGCGCACTACCGTCTACCGAATCGGTTCGACCATCGGCGCGACACGTGCGCGCCACCAGCGAATCAAGGCCACCCCATTTCCATGAGGACAGCGATGAACATCGGGGAGATCGCCAGACGGGCGGGCGTCTCGCGGAGCACAGTCTCCTACACGCTCAGCGGCAAGCGCCCGGTCTCGGATGCCACGCGAAAGCGCATCCAGGAGGTCATCGACGAGCTCGGGTACCGGCCCAATGCCGCTGCCCGCGCCCTCAAGGAAGGCCGGACCCGGACCATCGGCCTGGTGATCCCTCCCGCCAGCAGGCGTCTGACCCACATGCAGTTGGGTTTTGTGGCCAGCGTGGTCGAAGCCGCGGCCCGTGCCGACCTGGACGTCCTGCTGTCCCCCTCCGGGGGCGACCACGACCGATCGTTCGAGCGCCTCCTCTCCGGAGGGCGCGTCGACGGAGTCATTCTGATGGAGATCCGCCTCGAGGACTCCCGGGTTCGCAGGCTGCAGAACGCCAAGCTGCCGTTCGTCGGCATCGGGCACACGGCCCGCGCCCACGAGATGTGCTGGATCGACGTCGACTACACCACCGTGATCAACCGGTGCGTTCACCACCTCGCGGACCTGGGCCACACCCGGATCGCGCTGGTCAACCGCTCCGTCGAACTGATGGCAGCCGGTTACGGGCCCGGACACCGGGCCCGTGACGGGTTCGTCGCCGCTCTCGCCCAGCGAGGCATCGAGGGCGTCGACCTGGAGTGCGGGGACGACGCCGCCGCCGGCCTGGAGTGCGTCACCCGGCTCCTGCAAGACCACCCCGACGTCACCGCGGTCGCGACCATCAACGAAGCCGCGCTGCCCGGCATCCAGCGCGGCCTCGAGGAGGCCGGCCTCGCCGTGCCCAGGGACTTCTCCATCACCGGCGTCGTCGGCCGCACCTGGGCCGAGGAGTTCCGCCCCCCGCTGACCGCCGCGGATGTTCCGGCCGATGACATCGGTACCCAGGCCATGGACCTGCTGCTCGAACGCATGGTTGACCCCGCGACCCCCCTCCGCAACATCCTGCTGGCTCCGCCGGTGTCCCTGCGCGGCAGCACAGGCCCCGTGCGATCCGCCCAACCGGACGAGGCCGTGCGGCGTATGCCTTCCTAGTGTCGCCGGAGATCCGTCGGCGGCTGACGAAGGCGAGGTGGCGCGGCCGGCCGCAGTGCCCGGGCGGCCCGCCGGCACCCGCCGTGACCAGGTCAGTCTGAGGTGAGGACCCGTACGTCCCAGGCGCCGAGCCGGACTCGGGCGCCCGGGTCGAGCGCGCTGCCGTCCAGGACGTCGGTCAGGCCTGCGGGTGTCCGGACCTCGGCGGGCTGCCAGCTCCAGTTGTGCACCACGTGGACCCGGCGCCCGTCGGCGGCCGTGCCGGTGGTCGCGGTGACGGACTCGGGCAGGCCGTGCCAGCCGCCGACGGCGACCGGGGCCAGCCAGGCGGCGAGCTCGCGGGCGAGGTCGCGGCCGGGCACGGTGCCCACGCAGGTCACCCGGCCGGCGCCGTGGCGGCGGGTGGTGACGGCGGGCCAGCGGCCGAAGTGCGGGTGGTCGTACTCCACCAGCGCGGTGGCGTCGACGGCGGTCAGGCCCTCCACCCACCGGGTCGCGGTGGCGCCGGCGGGCAGCGTCAGCGGGCTGCCGGCCGCGGCGCGGACCGGCAGGTCGGCGGAGAGGTTGCTGAGCTCGTCGTACCAGGCGCCGGCGGCCGTCACGAGCCGTGCGGGGGCCGGCTCGTGGCGTGCCCTGGCCTCGTGGTCGGCGTAGCCCGTGCGCGGGCCGAGGACCAGGTGCCCGCCGGCGTGGGCGTACGCGGCGAGCCAGTCGAGCAGGGAGTCCTCGGCCAGGTAGAGGGCCGGGGCGACCAGCACCGGGTGGCGCCGCGCCGCCTCCTCCGGCGCCACGCCTTCGCGCTCTCCCCGGGCGTCGTGCAGCTGGCGGGCGTGCAGGATCCGCACCTGGCGGCCGGACTCGAAGGCGCCGCGGTAGAACGGGTCGAAGATGCGGTGGTAGGAGGCGGAGTCGGGGCTGCCGTCGGGGGTCGCCAGCGGCGGGTACTTCTGCATCAGCCACTTGCTGGGCACGGAGTACACCATGGCGATGTCGGCGTCCGGCTCGATCCCGGCGACCAGCTCGCCCGCCGTCTCGAACTCCGCGCCGACACGGGCGAGTTCGGCGTACACCCGGCCCGGCCGGCCGCTGTGCGGGAGGATGCCGCCCCAGTAGGTCTCGGTGCCGAAGTGCAGGGTGTGCCAGTGCCAGTACTCGATCATCCGGGCGCCGCGGGAGACCAGCGCCCAGGCGGCCTGCCGCCACTGGCCGTCGAAGGCCGGCCGGTTGTCCGAGGTGCCGCTGATCGCCTGGGCGTTGGTCTCGGTGACCAGGAACGGCTCCTGCCGGGAGGAGAAGATCCGGTCCGCGCTCCGGTAGAGCGCCCAGACGCCGGTGGTCATCCACTGCTGCTCGTGGTCGTCGGGCGTGGGGTCGGGCAGGGCGAGGGCGTCCTGCATCTCGTAGTACGGGTTGGCCGCCGTGACGTCCAGGGCGTCGGTCACCTCGTCGTCCTCCATCGCCGGGTGCTCGTAGGCGAGGCAGGTGGTGACGAACTGCTCGGGGCGGGCGTACTCGCGGGCGATGGCGGCCTGCCAGGCGACGAACTCGGTGGTCTGCCGCGCCTGGAAGGCCCGCCAGGCCACGTCGTACTGCGGCTGCTGGTTGCCGTCGGGCTTCCACAGGTCGGCCCAGGTGGACAGCCGGTGCGACCAGTAGACCAGCCCCCACGCGCGGTTGAGGGTCTCCACGTCGCCGTACGTCTGCCGCAGGTGGTCGACGAAGCGCTGGAAGACGCCGTGGTTGTGCGGCAGCCGCAGGCCGGGCTCGTTGTCCACCTGGAAGCCGATCACGGCGGGGTGTGCGGCGTAGCGGGCGAGGATGGCGCGGCTGACGCGCTCGGCGTGGAAGCGGAAGGCGGGGTGGCTGAAGTCGGCCTCCTGGCGGGCGCCCCAGCCCATGGGGCGCCCGGTGGCGTGCTCGACGGCGATCTCCGGGTACTGCCGGCTCAGCCACGGCGGCACGGCGTAGGTGGGCGTACCGAGCACGACCGCGATGCCGCGCTCGTGGGCGCCGTCGAGCACCGGCTGCAGCCAGTCCAGTTCGAACCGGCCGCTCTCGGGCTCCCAGGTGGACCAGACCGACTCGCCGACCCGGACGACGGTGAACTTCGCCGCCGCCATCAGGTCGAGGTCTTCCTTCAACCGGTCGTACGGCTGGTACTCGGGGTAGTAGGCGGCGCCGAACAGGACGCGCGGGGACAGTGGGAACATGCGCAAACCTCGGCAGGGCGAGGCCCCGGCCGCCGGGAGCGACGGCCGGGGCGGGGACGGGTCCGGGTCAGGAGGCGGTGCCGGTCACCGTGGTGCCGGACTTGGTCACGTGGTACGTGACGGTCGCGCCGCTCCAGAAGCGGAAGGTGAGCGTCACCGGGGCGTCGTCCTTCAGCGACTGGATGAAGCCGGCCTTGACGGCGGTGGTGTTGGCGTCATAGTCGGCGGCGTAGTTGTTGAACTCCTGGTACGTGGTCCAGCCGTACGGGCCGGCGGCGCTGCCGTCGGCGTACGTGGACTCCACGTTGGCCAGCAGGTCGCCGTTGAACCGGGTCGGGACGGCGAGCCCGTCGGCGGTTCCGGTGGCGTCGGACAGCACCGGTTGCCCGGCGGTGCGCACGTTGAGCTTCCAGGGGACTCCGTCGGAGTAGCGGACCTGGAGGGTCGCGTTGACCCCGTGGGCGCGGTCGCCGGCGAGCCGGGTGAGGGCGTCCGCGGTCAGCGTGAGCCGGTCGCCGTCGAGGGTGTAGTCGAGGAACGGGATCAGCGGGCGGTCGCCCTGCCACAGCCCCGCGAACCAGAGTCCGTTGGGGTTCAGGGTGACGGTCTGCGCCGTGATGGGGCCGGACTTCGGCAGGAAGAGGTTGTCGGAGGAGGCGGTGCCGGAGCGGGTCCTCCAGGACGACTTGATCAGGGCCATGAGGGCGGGGTCCCGCCACTGCATGGTGGCGCGGTTCAGGTAGTTGGCGTCGTCCCAGAGTGCGGTGGTGATGCCGTTGGCCCGGGCGACGTAGTTGACGTGCTCGTAGTACTTCAGCATCTCCCCGCGCTCGACGATGCCGGAGTTGGGCTCGCTGAGCAGGCCGTACTCGCCGAGGTAGACGGGGATGCCCTTGGCGACGAAGGTGTCGTGCACCCGGGCGAAGCCCTCGGTCAGGTCCGCCTGGGTCCTGGCGTCGTACGTCGTGCCGTTGGCGACGTTCACGCTGAACGGCCAGAAGCTGTAGTAGTGGACGGTCGCCACCAGGTTGTGGTCGTGCAGCGAACTCATCGTGGTCGACAGGTCGTCGAGCCAGTGCTGGGCGTTGTTGGTCTCCTCCGAGGGCAGCACGAGCAGGCGGTCCTTGTTCACCCCGCCGCTGCCCCGGACGATGCTGTGGAAGGAGGTGTTGAGTTCCCGCAGGTACTGGGTCTTCTGGGCGTCGGTCGCGTCGGCGAACTGCGGCTCGTTGATGCTCTCCATGAGCAGCTTGCGCGGCTCGTCCTTGAAGGCGGTGGCGATCTGCTGCCAGGTCGCGTTGAACCGGGCCACGACGTTGCCGTGGTCGGTGGACATCTTGTTGATCCACTGCCACGAGTCGTGGTGGACGTTGATCTCGACGTAGAGGCCGTCCGCCAGGGCCAGGTCGACCACCTGCCTGACCCGCGCCATCCACACCGGGTCGATGGTGTAAGGGGCGGTGGCGGACTGGTGGCCGGACCAGGTGACGGGGATCCGGACGCTGCGGAAGCCCTCTGCCTTGATGCGGTCGAACAGTGCCTTGGTGGTGAGCGGGTTGCCCCAGGAGGTCTCGTCGGGGATGGCGTCCAGCGTGTTGCCGAGGTTCCAACTGGGCTGCATCGCGGCGACCGCGGCCATCGGGTCCTTGGGGACGGACATGCCGGTGGACTGCGCGGCGTCCGGGGAGGTCGGCGCCGCGAAGGCGGGGACGGCGCTCAGCGCACCGGTGGTGACCAGCGCCACCACGAGCCCGGCCGTCCGCTGGAGGCGGCGGCTGCGCCGGCGTAAGGTCTGCTGCGCGTTGTTCACGAGGGCTGTTCCTTCCGTGTGGACGGGCGGGGTCAGCCGGCGGTGCCGGTGACGGTGTTGCCGGACTTGGTCAGGTGGTAGGTGACGGTGGCGCCGGTCCAGAAGCGGAAGGTGAGCGTCACCGGGGCGTCGTCCTTCAGCGACTTGAGGAAGTCGGCCTTGACGGTGGTGGTGCCGGCGCCGTAGTCGGCGCGGTAGTTGTCGAACGACTGGAAGGTGGTCCAGGAGGCCGGGCCGGCGGCGGTGCCGTCGGCGTAGGTGGACTCCACGTTGGCCATCAGATCGCCGTTGAACCGGGTCGGGATGGTGAGCCCGTCGGCCGTTCCGGTGGCGCCGGAGAGGACCGGCTTGTCGTACGAGCGCACGAAGAGCTTCCAGGGGACTCCGTCGGAGTACCGGACCTGGAGGGTCGCGTTGAGCCCGAGGGCCCGGTTGCCGGCGAGCCGGGTGAGGGCCTCGGCGGTCAGCGTGAGCTGGTCGCCGTTGAGGGTGTAGTCGCGCGTCGGCATCAGCGGGACGTCGCCCTGCCAGAGCCCGGTGAACCATAGCCCGTTGGGGTTCAGCGTGATGGTCTGCGCCGTGATGGGGCCGGAGCCCGGCACGAAGACGTTGTCGCTGGAGGCGGTGCCCGAGCGTGTCCGCCAGCCCGACTTGATCAGGGCCTCCATCTCGAGGACCTGCCACTGCATGGTGCTGCGGTTCAGGAAGTCGTTGGCGGCGTCCCAGAGCGCGGTGGTCATGCCGTTGGCCCGGGCCTCGTAGTTGACGTGCTCGAAGTACTTGAGCATCTCGCCGCGCTCGACGACGCCCGAGTAGGGCGAGGTGAGCAGGCCGTACTCGCCGAGGTAGACGGGGACGCCCTTGGCGACGAGGGTGTCGTGCACCCGGCGGAAGCCCTCGGTGAGGTCCTTCTGCGCCGTGGCGTCGTAGCTCGGGCCGTTGGCGATGTTCACGCTGAACGGGTACCAGCTGTAGTAGTGGACGGTCGCCACCAGGTTGCGGTCGTGCAGCGAGTTGATCGTCGTCGACAGGTCGTCGAGCCAGTGCTGGGCGTTGTTGGTCTCCTCCGACGGCAGGACGAGCAGGCGGTCCCTGTTCCCCCCGCCGCTGTTGCGGACGATCCGGTGGAACGAGGTGTTGAGCTCCCGCAGGTACTGGGTCTTCTGGGCGTCGGTCGCGTTGTTGAACTGCGGCTCGTTGATGCTCTCCATCAGCAGCGCGCGCGGCTCGTCCTTGAAGGCGGTGGCGATCTGCTGCCAGGTCGCGTTGAACCGGGCCACGACGTTGTCGTGCTCGGTGGACATGTTCGCGATCCACTGCCAGGAGTCGTGGTGGACGTTGATCTCGACGTAGAGGCCGTCCGCCAGGGCCCAGTCCACCACCTGCTTGACCCGCTTCAGGTACGCCGGGTCGATGGTGTACGGGGCGGTGGCGGACTGGTGGGGGTACCAGGTGACGGGGATCCGGACGCTGCGGAAGCCCTGGGCCCGGAGGCCGTCGAACGTGGCCTTGGTGGTGAGCGGGTTGCCCCAGGAGGTCTCGTCGGGGATGGCGTCCAGGGTGTTGCCGAGGTTCCAGCTCGGCTGCATCGCGGCCACGGCGGCCATCGGGTCCTGCGGGACGATGACCGCCCGGCCCCGGGTCCGGGCCTGGTCGGCCGGTGTGGCGACGGCGGTGCCGTAGGCGAGGCTGCCGGTGGTGGCGAGCGCCACCACGAGGGCGGCCGTCCGGTGGAGCCGGCGGCTGTGCGGGCGGGCGGTCTGCTGTGCGTCGTTCACGGGATGTCCCTTTCGTGTGGACAGAGTGCGGGGCCCTCTGACGGCCGGTCAGGGGAGCGGGAGCGGCTCGTAGTCGAACCGGTCGAAGTGGACGGTGCCGGCCGCGGCGTACACGCCGATGACCCGGCCGGTGAAACCGCCGGCCACCTCGGTGGACAGGTAGCGGCCGTCGAGGCCGGCGAGCACGGTGAAGGTGCCGTCGGGCTCCTCGATGCCGAAGATGACGTCGTCAGGTCCGGTGCGCGGGCCGCGCGTCGGCCGCGGGAGGATCTCGACGCCGAGCACCACCGCTCCGGCGGGCACCGGCCGGGTGGCGACCTCGGTGCGCAGCGGGCCGATCCGGGCGAACACCTTCACTACGCCGTCAGCCGCCTCGATCTCGTAGTGGTGCTCCTCGTCCAGGCGGACGGCCAGGCCGCCGCGGCCGTCGGCGGGATCGATCAGGGTGCTCGCGCGGCAGGCGAGGTGCTGCTGGCGGCGGCCCACGAACACCGTGTCGGTCTCGTCCAGGGAGGCGCCGGCGGCGCGCAGGGTGAGCCAGCCGGATCGTTCCTTCGTGGTGCACGAGCCCTCCGGGCGCTCGCGCACCGAGATCCACCGGGGGTGCAGCTCGGCCTGGTCGAAGTCGTCCCGGGCCGGCACGGCGGGGGCGGAGTGCAGCGGCCAGGCGGGCGTGGGCAGTTCGGCGGTGACCTCGCCGACGACCGGCCAACCGTCCACCCACTCGACGGGGGCGAGGAAGGTCTCCCGGCCGAGGACGTACCAGCCGGGAGTGCCGCCGCGCGGCCGGACCGCGAGCAGCACCATCCACCAGGAGCCGTCGGGCGCCTGGACGAGGTCGGCGTGCCCGGTGTTCTGGATGGGACTGGCGGTGCCGCGGTGGGTCAGGACCGGGTTCGCCGGGCACGGCTCGAACGGGCCGGAGGGCGTCAGGCCGCGGGCGATGGAGACGCCGTGGCCGCGTTCGGTGCCGCCCTCGGCGATCATCAGGTACCAGTAGTCGCCGATCCGGTACAGGTGGGGGGCCTCGGGGGCCATGGAGCCGGGGGTGCCGGACCAGATCCGGTACGGCTCGCCGAGGGTCTCGCCGGTCACCGGGTCGAGGCGGACCTGGGAGACGCCGGCGACGGTGCACCAGCAAGTGCCGTCCTCGTCCCAGGCGAGGTCGGGGTCGATCCCGGGAACCCCGGGCAGCCGGACCGGGTCGGACCACGGGCCGGCCGGGTCGGTGGCGGTGAACAGCATGTTGCCGCCGTCGCCGACGTTGGTGACGATCAGCCAGAAGCGGCCGTCGTGGTGGCGCAGGGTCGGTGCGTAGATGCCGCCGGAGGACGGCATGTCGCGCGGCAGGCGCAGCTGGCTCGGCCGGTCGAGGGCGTTGCCGATCTGCGTCCAGTTCACCAGGTCCCGGCTGTGGAAGACCGGGATGCCGGGGAAGTACTCGAAGCTGGAGCACACCAGGTAGTAGTCGTCGCCCACGCGGCAGACGCTGGGGTCGGGGTGGAAGCCGGGGATCACCGGGTTGGGGACGGTGCCGGACGGCTGGATCTGCTCTGACACGTGGTCGGTTCCTTTCGGTGGTTCGCGTTCGGGGGTGGTGCCCCGGGGAGTCCGGGGCACCACCGGTCGGGTTCAGCCGATCGCGCAGGAGGCGCCGTTGAACCAGAAGGCGGAGGGGTTGGCGTCGCTCCTGGACCAGGTGGCGTTGAAGCCCCACTGGACGCTCCCGCCCTGCGGGACGGCGGCGTCGTACCACACGTTCGCGGCGTTGACGCTCGTGCCGCTCTGCGACACCGAGGCGCTCCAGGTGTTCGTGATGGCGTTGTCGCCGGGGAAGGTGAAGCCGAGGCTCCAGCCGTTCACCTGGCCGAGGCTGTTGTTGACGACGGTGACGGTGCCGACCATGCCGCCCGGCCACTCGTTCTTGTTGTAGACGACCCGGCAGGGCGCGCTGGTCGGGTGCATCTGCACCACGGTGATCCCGTAGGCCGGCACGGTCTGGACGGTGGTGCTGCCGGACTGGGCCGAGCCGATCGAGTGACCGTTCTTCAGGTACGAGTAGACGGTCGGGGTGGCGGAGGACGGGGTGAAGCCGGTGTACGACAGGCTGACCGTGGCGGCGTTGTTCGGGTCCTTGTTGATCAGCATGACGCTCACGTCGCCGTCGGCCTTCCGCACGGCGTGTGCGGAGAGCAGCGAGGACGAGCTGGCGGCCTTGACCAGCGTGTCCCCGGGTGCGCCCAGCTTGGAGATCATCTGGGTGCCGTAGTAGGCGGGGAAGGGCGTGTTGACGGTCGGCTCGCAGCCGGCGCCGCTGGAGACCATGCCGCCGTCGTTGTAGTCGGTGGCGCCCTCGACGGTGGTCACCTTGGTGCAGTCGGTGCCGTTGCGCAGGTCCCACCAGTCGACGTTGAACGCGCCGTTCTCGATCCAGGTGAGGTAGTTGTCCGGCGCGAACAGGCCGTTCGGGGAGGTGTCCAGGTACGCCTGGGCGTTCGCCTCGGTCACCGCGATGCCGACGTTGGGGGCGTTGGTCCCGGCGTACTGGTTGATCAGCGAGCGCACGGCGCCGGCGATGGCCGGGTTCTGGGCCTGCGGCTTGGTGAGCAGGTCGGCCGGGCTGGTGCTGGTCGGGTAGGCGTGCACGATGGCGAAGTCGATCTTCGAGCCGGCGATCGACAGGACGGTGTGGTTCCAGTCCATGGTGTCGCCCGGGCCGACGATGCCGTCCGGCCAGTAACCGGGGGTGGTCAGCACGGCGCCGATCTTGATGCCCGGGTCGACCGCCTTCATCGCCGAGACGTACTGCACCAGGTTGTTGGCGTAGGTCGTGGCGCTCTTGCTGCTGTGGGTGTCGTACTCCCAGCCGTTGCCGTTGCTGTACTCGCCGTTGCCGTAGACCTCGTTGCCGATCTCCCAGTACTTGACGCCGTAGCCCTTGGTGACGTTGGCGTACCGGACCCAGTCGGCGGCCTCCTGGGGGGTGCCGGACCCGTAGTTGGCGGTGATGATCGGCTGCGCTCCGGCGGCGCGCACGGTGCCCATGAAGGCGTCGAAGCCGGTGTTCGGGGCGACGTACGCACCGGCCTCGGCGGTGCCGGTCTGCCAGTGGTAGACGTCGGAGTGGCTGCCGCCGGGGTAGCGGGCGGTGTTGAAGCCGGCCGTGCTGAGCAGGCCGGGGGTGGCGGCGGAGTTCATGTTGGCGTCGTAGACCGGGATGTTCACGCCGACGCCGGTGGCGGGGACGGTGGCGAGCTGCAGGGCGGCGTCGACGGACACCGACACGGAGTTCGCGGCGACGGCGGGCGGTGCGACGGCGGCGATCGCGCCGGTGGCGGCGAGCGCGAGGGCCGCCGCGACGGCTATGGCGCGCCCATGACAGGACTGGACTGACCTTCTCATTGCGTCCCTCCAGGGGGTGGGGTGCGTGGAGTTCGGTTGGGGGTCGAACTCCTGCGTTCTGGACGGTGGGGCCCGGCACGGTTGCACGGGGTCGGGCCCGGACGAGAAGCGTGGTCGGTGCGGATGCGGGCCGGCGCGGTGGGGCGCGCGCGCTCGCCGAGCGCATGGTCAACTCCGTTCGGGAGAGGTCCTGGTGAGGCGCAGCAGGACGGCGGACGGCGCCGCCGGGAGGGTCAGAGCGAGTTCGGCGGCATCCGGCCTCCAGACAGTGCCGGCCCGGCTGGAGGCCGGGTAGAGCACCTCGACGTGGACGTCCGCACCGGCCAGGTGGGGCAGGTCGAGGTCCCTGACGGTCTCCTCGCCGGTGCGCCGCCAGGCGGTGACGTAGGTGGTGTCCGGGGTGCGCAGCGCCAGGGTGATCCACGGGTCCTCCCAGTTGGGGAGCCCGAGCGGCCAGGCGGGCACCGCCTCGCGGAGATCGGCGCGGATCGACTTGTGGACGGCCACCGCCTCGTGGACCAGGTCCCGGGCTTCCGGGGAGAGTTCGGTGAGGCGGCCGGAGAGGTGGATGCGGCCGAGGAGCGCGCTCGCCATGGTGAAGGCGACCTCGTCGAGGGAGTCCTCGGGCAGCGGGTACGCCCAGACGGCGCCCTGCTCGGGGGTGACGGCGGTGGGGGCCGCCGCCGCGATCGGGGCGTAGCGCAGCAGGTCCTGCTGGTCGCTGGTGGACTGCAGCTGGAGCCGGGAGAGCAGGGCGTAGTCCATCCGCATGCCGCCGGAGGCGCAGTTCTCGAGCACCAGGTCCGGGTACCGGTCCAGGATGCCGTCCAGCCAGTCGAGCTGGGCCCGGTTGTGGCCGAGCAGGCCGGCCGCCGGGGCCTCGGCCGGGTGGCTGCTGGTGCCGGACCCGGGGTCGGTGTTGTGGTCGAGCTTGAGGTAGCCGATGCCCCACTCGCCGACCAGGCGGTCCACCACGCCGTCCAGGTGGGCCCGGGCGGCCGGGTGGCGCAGGTCGAGGTGGTAGCGGCCACCGCCCTCCTCCACGCGCCGATCGTCGCGGCGGAAGAACGCCTCCTCCGGCAGGGAGGCGGCCACCGGACTGTTCGTCCCGACCGCCTCGGGCTCCAGCCACAGGCCGGGGACCATGCCCCGCTCCCGGATGCGGTCCAGCACCTCGTGGATCCCGTTCGGGCCGGGGAACCGGGAGGCTGACGGCTCCCAAGCCCCGACGGAGCTCCACCAGTTGTCGCCGTCGTCGTACCAGCCGGCGTCGATGACGAAGTACTCCGCGCCGGCCTCGGCGGCGGCTTCGACCAGCGGCAGCAGCTTGGCCGTGGTGGGGTCGCCCATCAGGCAGTTCATGTAGTCGTTGAAGATCACCGGCAGTCGGCGGTGGTCGGGGTGCGGTCGGCGGGTGGCGCGGCGGTAGCTGGTGAGGGCGGCGAAGGCACCGTCGGGGCCGCCCTCCGCAGCCAGCGCCAGGGCCACCGGCACGGTGCGGAACTCGGTGCCGGGCTCCAGCGGGTGGCGCCAGCCGTGGTCGGCGGCGTTCGGGCCGTACAGTGCCGCGTACGCGGTGTTGTCGCGCACGCCGCACTCCCAGCGCCAGCCGCCGCCGTTGTGCTCGATCTGCCACAGCCAGGTACGGCCGGACTCGCGTTCCGTCAGGCCGCCCATCGGCAGCCGGCCGCAGCTGGACCACACGCCCTGACCGGCGACGACGCGGGTGTTGCGGCCGGCTGTGGTGTGGAAGCGGCCGCCCCGCTCGGGCGAGGACACCCGCAGCGGCCGGCGCTGCCAGCGGCATTCGGCGAACCATTCGTTCTCCGCCCACAACAGCTCCGCGCCGTCCAGGGCCTCCGGGTCGCCCCCGGTGAGGCAGCCCGCGACGAGCGACCCGACCGACTCCAGGTGGAGAGTCCGATCCCCTTCGTTGCGAAGCAGGACTTCGCTGCGCAGCACCGGCAGGCCGTCCGGGGACCGGTAGACCGCCTGGGCGATCAGGCCGGTCTCGGGCTCGTGGAGGTCGACGGTGAGTACGTGCCAGTCGCCGTCCCTAATCGCGTGGTGGGAGCGGTGGCGCAGCCGCGAGCCGAGGACGGTGTTGACGAGGTGGCGGCCCGACCAGTAGCGGCCGAGGCCGGCGGTCGTCACCTCCACCAGCGGCAGCGGTGCGGCGGGGCGTGGGGCGGCGGTCTTCTCACCGGGTGCGCCGATGCGGACCAGGCGCGGCGGGCCGGGCTCGTCCAGGGCGATCTCCAGCTCCAGGGCGGCGTGACCCCAGCGGATAGTCTCGAGCGGGTCGGTCATGGCGGCCTTCCTCGATGCGGGAGACGTCGGGTGCGAAGTCAGTGCGCTCGCAGGACGGCGCAGCCGCCGGGCGGCAGTTCGCGCAGGGGCCCGTCCGTGAGGAGGTCGTGGCCCGGGCGGGGCAGCGGGACCACGTCGTCTCGGTGGTTGAGCAGCAGGAGCCAGCGCCGGCCGTCGGGGGCGTGCCGGGCGACGGCCTCGACGCCGGGCGGCAGGCCTGGCAGCTCCGGGGCGACCCCGGCCTCGGTGAGCAGCCGGCCGACCAGGGCGGCGTAGCCGGTGTCGTCGAGGCGGGTGGAGAGGTACCAGCCGTAGCCGGAGCCGAAGTCGTGACGGGTGAGCGCGGGGCTGCCGGCGAGCATGCCGTGGGTGTAGGCGGCGAGCGTCTCGGCACCCTCGGTGCGCAGGGACTCGCTCCAGGAGCCGGCCGTCGAGCCGTCGGAGAGCGTGAGCTGCTCGTCCTGGCGCAGCGGGCGGTACTCCTCGACCCGGATGCCGAGCGCCTCGCGCAGCGGGGCGGCCGGGTAGCCGCCGAGCCGGGTGTGCAGGCGCTCGTCGACCATGCCGCTGAAGTACTGCACCAGCAGGGTGCCACCGGCGGCGACGTAGCGTCGCAGGTTCTCGGCGCCCGTGTCGGTGAGCAGGAACAGGGCGGGGGCGAGGACCAGCCGGTAGCGGCTCAGGTCGTGCTCGGGGTGGGCGAAGTCGGCGGTCAGCCCGGCGTCCCAGACCGCCCGGTGGGCGCGGCGCAGCGCGGCGAGGTAGTCGAGCTCGGACGACGGGAGTCCGTCGACCCGCATGGCCCACCAGGCGTCTGAGTCGTGCAGGACGGCCACTTCGGCGCGGACGGTGGAGCCGGCGAGTTCGCCGAGCCGGGCGACGGCCTCCCCGGTCGCGGTGACCTCGCGGAAGGTGCGGCTGTCCGGCCCGGCGTGCGGGACCATCGCCGAGTGCCACTGCTCGGCCCCGGCCCTGGACTGCCGCCACTGGAAGAACAGGGCGCCCTCCGAGCCGCGGGCGATGTGGGCGAGCGAGTGGCGCAGGATCTCCCCCGGCTCCTTGGCGAGGACGCGGCCGCCGGCGTAGACGGTGCTGGTGCCCTGTTCCATCAGCAGCCAGGGAGCTCCGGCGGCGATCGAGCGGGCCCGGTCGGCGTCGAAGGCGGCATGGGCGGCGGCGTCGACGCCGGGTGCGCCGGGGTAGTGGTCGATGGCGACCAGGTCGACCTCGCGGCCGAAGGCCCACAGGTCCAGGTTCTGGTAGCCGGGCAGCATGAGGTTGGTGGTCACCGGCCGGTCGCTGCGGACGCGGATGGCGTCGCGCTGCTCGAGGTAGGCGGCGAGGGTCTCGTCGGACCAGAAGCGGCTGAAGTCCAGGGCCTGGCCGGGGTTCTTGTGCCACTGGGTGGCGCGGGGCGGCAGGATCTGCTCCCACACGGTGTAGTGCTGGCTCCAGAAGGCCGTGCCCCAGGCCTCGTTGAGGGCGTCCAGGGATCCGTGGCGGGCGCGCAGCCAGACCCGGAAGGCGGCGGCGGTGTGGTCGCACAGGCAGAGGGTCACGTATTCGTTGTGGACGTGCCACAGGGCGAGCGCCGGGTGGTTCCCGTAGCGTTCGGCGAGGGCGCCGGCGATACGGCGGGCGGCCCGGCGGTAGGCAGGGGCGGTGAGGCAGTAGGTGTCCCGGCTGCCGTGGGTCAGGCGGGTGCCGTCCGGGCGGACCGGCAGGGCGTCGGGGTGGGCGAGAGTGAACCAGGGCGGCGGTGAAGCGGTCGGGGTGGCGAGGTCGACGGCGACGCCGTTGGCGTGCAGGCGGTCGAGGTGGGCGTCGAGCCAGTCGAAGTCGTACCGTCCCTCCTCGGGCTCCAGCAGGGCCCAGGAGAAGACGCCCACGGTGGTGAGGTTGACCCGCGCCCGGCGCATCAGTTCGTCGTCCTGCTTCCAGACCTGCTCGTCCCACTGCTCGGGGTTGTAGTCCCCGCCGAAGGCGAGGCCGCCGAGTCGGTCGGTGAGCCGGCGGATGTCCATCTGGGAACCGTCCTTCCGGGAGCGGTGTCACGTGCGGCGCGGGGCCGCGGCGGTGCTTTCGCGGACCACCAGTTCCGGTGGCATCAGGAGGAGTCGGTCCTCGGGCCGGTCACCCGCGGCGGTCGCGGCGATCCTCGCCATGACCTGCTCGACGGCGACCTGTCCGAGGTCCTTCTGCGGGCCGGTCACAGAGGTGAGTCGGGGGGAGTGCTGCTCGGCCATCGGGTCGGGGCAGATGGCGACGACGGAGGCGTCCTCCGGCACGGTCCGCCCACTGGCGCGCAGCAGGGTGAGCAGCGGGCCGATGGCGGCCTCGTTCTGCACCACGAACCCGGTGGTCTCCGGGCGGTCCGCGAGGATGCGTGCCAGGGTGCCTGCGGTGCTCTCGTAGCTGCCTTCGCACGGTCGGTGGAGGAAGCGCAGGCCGCGCCGCTCGGCGCGGGCACGGAAGCCGTTCAGGGTGCGTTCGGCGTAGCCGGCGTGCCGCCGGTAGACGCCGCTGCTGTAGCCGATGAAGGCGATGTCGCGGTGGCCGAGGTCGGCCAGGTGGTCGGCGCACAGGGCGCCCGCGGTGGCGAAGTCGTGATCGGCGCAGGAGAGGCCGGTGGGATCGTCGGGCAGACCGATGAGGGCGGCCGGGATCTGCTCGGCGCGCAGGACCGGGACGCGGTCGTCGTCCAGTCGGACGTCCATGAGGATGACGCCGTCCGCGAGTCCGGTGGCGGCGACCCGGCGGACGCCTTCGGGCCCCTCGTTGTTGGTGAGCAACAGGACGTCGTAGCCGTGTTCGCGGGCGGCCACAGTGACCGCGATGGCGATCTCCATCATGGTGGGCACGTGCACCTCGGGGTGGAGCGGCACCACCAGGGCGATGACGTGCGAGCGCCTGCCGGCCAGCGCCCGGGCGCCCGCGTTGGGGTGGTAGCCGAGTTCCGTGACGGCCTGCTCGATGCGGGTCCTGGTCCGGTCCGCGAGCGGCCGCTTGCCGCTGAGGGCGTAGCTGACCGTGCTCGACGAGACGCCGGCGTGTTTGGCCACATCGGCGAGTGTCACCATCGCTGTTTCCTTCGTAGGG
This sequence comes from Kitasatospora sp. NPDC085879, assembly GCF_040686255.1. Classification (NCBI taxonomy): domain Bacteria; kingdom Bacillati; phylum Actinomycetota; class Actinomycetes; order Kitasatosporales; family Streptomycetaceae; genus Kitasatospora; species Kitasatospora sp. NPDC085879. The sequence goes on from NZ_JBFBJZ010000049.1 coordinate 31,240, forward strand.
GTTCCGGTGGGGCTCAGCCCTTGATCGCGCCGGTCAGGACACCGGTGCGCAGGTGCTTCTGCACGAACGGGTACACGATCACCAGCGGCACCAGGGTGAGGACCACGACCGCCATCTGGAGTGACAGCGGTGCGGTCTGGGCGTGGGCGCTGCCGAAGCCGGAGTTGACGGAACCGGGCAGGCCGTTGCCCCGGTTGACGTACGTGAGCAGCACGTACTGAAGCGGCCACTTCTGACTGTCCGTCGGCATGTAGAGCATGACGTTGAAGAACGAGTTCCAGTAACCCACGGCGTAGAACAGCGCGGTGACCGCGGTGACGGCACGTGAGGTGGGCAGGACGACGGACCACAGGATCCGCCAGTCGCCGGCGCCGTCCATCCGGGCGGCGTCGATCAGTTCGGAGGAGGTGCCCTGGTAGAAGGCGCGCAGCACCAGGATGTTGAAGACGGAGACCGCGCCCGGCAGGATCAGCGCCCACCACTGGCCATAGCCGCCCAGCCCGGTGACCACCAGGAAGCTCGGGATCAGGCCACCGCCGACGAACATCGTGACGATCAGCAGCATCAGGATTAAGCGGTGCCCGAGGGAGCGCGACCGGGAGAGGCCGTAGGCGCACAGGACCGAGACGGCCATGGACACCGCCGTTCCGACCACCGTGATGCCCAGGCTCACCATCAGGGCGGTGACGACCGTCGGGTCGCTGAGCATCTGACGGTACGCCTCGGTGCTCAGGCCGTCCGGCCAGATCACCAGACCGCCGGCCCGGTTGACGGCACCGGGCGTGGAGAAGCTGGTCAGCACGATGATCCAGAGCGGGCCCAGGATGACGGCGAGCGTCGTCCCGAGCGTCAGCCCCTTGGCGGTGCGGCCGACGACGGTGGGCGGCTCCTCCCAGGGCGGGCGGGCGGAGCGGGCCCGGCGCCGGGTGGTGCGTGCTTCCCGGCCGCGCCGTTCGCGCCGGGAACCGATGGTGAGTGCGTTGGTCATTTTCGGTACAGCCCGTCCTCGCCGAAGGCGTGTGCCAGCTTGTTGGCGCCCCAGATGAGCAGCAGCGAGACCACGCTCTTGAAGAGCCCGGCCGCCGCGCCGTAGCTGTAGCCGCCGGTGGCGATGCCGTAGTAGAAGGAGAAGGTGTCCAGGACGTCCGCCGCCTCGTGGCCGACCGCGTCGCGCTGGATCAGGAACTGCTCGAAGCCGACGGACAGCGCGTTGCCGAGGCGCAGGACCAGCATCAGGACGATCACCCCGCGCAGGCCCGGTAGCGTGATGTGCCACATCCGCCTCAGCCGTCCCGCGCCGTCCGCCGCCGCGGCCTCGTACAGCTCGCTGTTGATCGCGCTGAGCGCCGCGAGGAAGACGATGATCCCCCAGCCGGCCTCCTTCCAGATCGCCTGGGAGGTGACCAACAGGGCGAAGGTGTGCGGGTTGGTCATGATGTCCCAGGTGCCGATGTCGTGCTGGCGCAGGAACTGGTTGAGCACGCCGGCGCCGCCCAGCATCTGCTGGAAGATGGTGATCGCGAGCACCCACGAGAAGAAGTGCGGCAGGTAGACCACGGACTGGAACAGGTTGCGGATCCGCTCGCTCATCACCGAGTTGAGCAGCAGGGCGAGCGCGATCGGGACCGGGAAGAACAGGACCAGCTGCACGAAGCTCAGGTACAGCGTGTTCCTCATCGAGGCCCAGAACGCCGGGTCGCCGAACAGCTGCTGGAACTGGTCGAAGCCGACCCACTCGCTGTGCCAGACCCCGACCAGCGGGTCGTACTCCTGGAAGGCGGTGACGATGCCGAACAGCGGGACGTAGTTGAACACCAGGAGCAGGGCGACCGCGGGCACCGTCATCAACAGGAGCGACCGGTCGCGCCGCAGTCTGATCCGCCAGTCGAGCCGCTCGGTGCCGGCCGGTCGCTGCGGTGCTGCGCTGCTCACTGGCCGGTGCCGTACTTGTCGAGGACGTTGTCGGTCATCCACTGCTTGAGCCTCTCGCCGGGGCCGGACCGCCAGCTGGAGATGGCGTCCTGCACCTCGGAGACCTTCTTCTTGCCGTGGTAGCAGTCCTTGATGGTGTCGTTGACGTTCTGCGCCGCCGCGGCCGAGGCGATCGCCTGGGGCATGGTGAAGTTCATGCCCCAGAAGGGCGGCTTGGTGAGGTACTTGACGTTGGCGGCCGACCAGGTCGCGTAGTCCTTGGTGACCTGGTCGCCGCCCGGGTTGCTGATCACGGAGGAGGAGGCGGCCAGGAAGGGGAAGGCCGTCGCCTGGACGTCCTTCTTGCCCTCGTCCGTGAAGGTCGGCACGCCGTTGACCCGGGTGTGGTGGACGCCCTCGACGCCGAAGTTGACCAGGGTGTACTCGGCGGTGCCGTAGGGGGCGGCCAGGTAGTTCGCGACGGAGAGGAGTTCCTCGATCTGCGCGGGCTTCAGGCCGGCGTTGAGATAGCTGATCATGCTGGCGGAGGCACCCATGTAGATCACCGGCGTGCCTGTTCCGCCGGCAGTGACGGCGTTGAGGGCGCCGCGCCGGTAGTTCGGGTCCGCGGCGGTGCCGGACTGGTGGTCGGCCAGGTTCCAGGCGCCCAGTCCGCCGCCCGCGATGAGCACCTTCCCGCTGTAGAAGCGGGTCGCGCCGTTGGCGTTGTCACCGGCGAGCGCGTCCGGGTGCATGTAGCCCGCGGTGGCCAGGCGGTAGTGCCAGTTGAGGGCCTCCAGGAACTCCTGGGTCTCGAACGGGTGGACCAGCTTGCCGTTGTCGACCCTCCAGTTCATGGGGACGCCCCAGCTGAACTGGAGGTAGGTCCACACGTCGTCGAAGGCCCACACACCGCGCTTGGCGTCGGTCAGTTCCTTGCCGATGTTCATCAGGTCGTCGGCGGACTTGACCTGCTCGGCCGTGATGCCCCGGCCTTCGAGGATGTCCCGGCGGTAGAAGGTGGCTCCCGGGATGCCGAAGCTGGTGGAGAAGCACGGGATCCCGTAGAGCTTGTCGCCCCAGACCCCGTTCTGCCAGGCGCCGGTGGGGAGGGCGGCCAGGTTCGGGTACTTCTTGATGTTGTCGCCGGACAGGTACGGGGTCAGGTCCGCGAGCTGACTGCCGACCAGTGCTCCGGTGTTGAACTTGGCGTTCCACCAGGCCGGCAGGTTGATCCAGTCCGGCAGCTTCTTGGCGGCGGTCATCGTCGGGACGATGGTGTCGTAGGTGTTCCCGTCCGCGGGCTTGACGGTCAGCTCGACCCCGAGCGCCTTGTTCATCGCCTGGAAGAAGGAGTTGCCGGCCGGCGGGTTGGTGCCCCACAGCGGGGTGACCGCCGTGTAGCTGCCGCCCTTGCCCGGGACACCGGAGACGCTGGAGGGCGGGGAGGCGGGGTAGGAGAGGTAGGCCGGGTCGGTCGCGGCGTCGGGCCCGCCCCGCACGGAGGCGATGTCCGGCTTGACCGCGTTGCCGTTCGGGACGTAGGCCGGCAGCGCCGCCTTCAGGCCCTCCTTGGTGTTCGCGCCGGCCTTCTTGGCCGAGCCGCTGCCGCAGGCGGACAGCAGCGGCGCCATCGCGGCGGCTCCCGCGACCGTGGCGGCGGTGGTCAGGAAGCTCCTGCGGTTGAAGCCGGATCTCATGGTGGCGTGACCCCTCTGCGTCGAAGCGTCGAAGCGCTTGAATGTTGCGGCGACACTAACGACGCGTTTCTCATTGGGCAAGGGGCTGAACAAATACAAAATCCCTTACCTGCACGGTAGTTGACAGGCACAATGGAACGTGTCAGCGTCGAAGCGCTTCGACGAACGGCCATCGCGCCCTGCCTGTCCGAAGGGTTCCCGTTGACTTCCCCGTCCATATCCGCAGCTGAGCTGCACCCGTTCCGCGATCCCGCGCTGCCGCTGCGCAAGCGCATCGACGACCTGCTGGGGCGGCTCACGCCCGAGGAGCGGATCGCGATGCTGCACCAGTACGCGCCGGCCGTCCCGCGCCTGGGCATCGCCTCGTTCCGCACCGGCAGCGAGGCGCTGCACGGTGTCTCCTGGCTGGGGGAGGCGACCGTCTTCCCGCAGGCCGTCGGCCTCGGCGCCAGCTGGGACGAAGAGCTCCTGCGCCGGGTCGCCGAGGCGGTCTCGGTCGAGCTGCGCGCCTTCCACCACCACCGGCCGCCGGCGGTGGCCCCCGACCGCGGCCCCAACAGCCTCCAGGCCTGGGCCCCCGTGCTCAACCTGCTGCGCGACCCCCGCTGGGGGCGCAACGAGGAGGGCTACTCCGAGGACCCGGTGCACACCGCCCGGCTCGGCGAGGCGTACTGCCGCGGCCTGGCCGGCGACCACCCGACCTACCTGCGCTCGGCGCCGGTGCTCAAGCACTTCCTCGCCTACAACAACGAGGACGACCGCTGCACCACCTCCTCCGGCCTGCGCCCGCGGGTGCTGCAGGAGTACGACCTGGCCGCCTTCCGCCCGGTGGTCGCCTCCGGCGCGGCCACCGGCGCGATGGCCGCCTACAACCTGGTCAACGGCCGTCCCTGCCACGTCAGTCCGCTGATCGAGGCGGAGCTGCGCCGCTGGGCTCGGCCCACCGGGCGCGAGCTGTTCGTGGTCAGCGACGCGGAGGCCCCGTCCAACCTGGTCGACCCCGAGCACTACTTCGACGACCACGCCGAGGGCCACGCGGCCGCGCTCAAGGCCGGCATCGACAGCTTCACCGACCACGGCGAGGACAGCGAGACGGTCGTCGGCCGGCTGCGCGAAGCCCTCGAGCGCGGCCTGATCTCCCAGGACGACATCGACAGCGCGGTCCGCCGCCAGCTCGAACTGCGCTTCCGCCTCGGCGAGTTCGACCCCGAGCTGGACCCGTACGCCGGGATCGGTCCGGAAGTGGTCAACAGCCCCGAGCACCGGGAGCTCGCCCGGCACGCCGCCGTCGAGTCGACGGTGCTGCTCAAGAACGACGGCCTGCTCCCGCTGGGCCTCGCCCGCACCTCGCGGGTCGCCGTGATCGGCCCGCTCTCCGACGTGCTGTTCGAGGACTGGTACAGCGGCACCCTGCCCTACCAGGTCACCGTCGCCGACGGCCTCACCGCCGCACTCGGCGCCCACGGCGGCGAGGTCGTCCGGGTGGAGGGCAGCGACCGGATCGCGCTGCGTTCGCGCACCACCGGCGAACTCCTCGGCGGGGCCGCGTTCGACGTGACCGACTGGGGACGCTCCAGGCTGACCCTGCGCGACGCCGACACCGGCCGCTACCTCTGCCTCAAGGACGACGCCACCCTGGTCGCCGACACACAGGTGATCAAGAGCTGGTTCGTCCAGGAGACCTTCCACCTGGAACCGGCCGAGGACGGCACCGTGCTGGTGCGCTCCGTCTTCACCGGCCGCTACGCCGCCGTCGATCCGGCCGACGGCCGGGTCACCGTCACCGCCGACAGCGCCGAGGACGCCGAGCGCTGGCATCGCGACCTGCTGCGCGACGGCACCGCCGAGGCCCGCGCCGCGGCCGAGGGCGCCGACGTCGCCGTCGTGGTGCTCGGCAACCATCCGCTGGTCAACGGCCGCGAGACCGAGGACCGGGTCGACATCGCCCTGCCCGCCGGGCAGGAAGCACTGCTGCGCGCCGTCGCCGCCGTACGGCCGCAGACCGCGCTGGTGGTGATGAGCAGCTACCCGTACGCCGTCGACTGGGCCGACGCCCACCTGCCCGCCGTGCTGTGGACCTCCCACGGCGGCCAGGAGACCGGCCACGCGCTGGCCGCCGTGCTGCTCGGCGAGGCCGAGCCGGCCGGCCGCCTCCCGCAGACCTGGTACCGGGGCGACGACACCCTGCCGGCGCCGCTGGACTACGACATCATCAAAGCCGGCTGGACCTACCAGTACCACCGGGCCGTGCCGCTCTACCCGTTCGGCCACGGGCTCTCCTACACCGAGTTCGCCCACCGCGACCTGCGCCTGTCCGAGGCGTCGATCGAGCAGGACGGCACCCTCGACGCCACCCTGACACTGGCCAACACCGGACAGCGGACCGGCAGCGAGGTGGTCCAGCTCTACGTCCGCGCCCCGGACGCCCGCTACCATGCGCCCCGGCTGCGCCTGGTGGACTTCGCCAAGGTCAGCCTGGAGCCGGGCGAGAGCCGCGAGCTGACCTTCCACCTGCCGGCCGAGCGGTTCGCCCACTGGGACGTCGCCACCGGCGCCTTCACCGTCGACCCCGGCGGCTACGAGATCGTCATCGCCCGCTCGGCCGAGCACCCGGTGCTCACCGCGCCGCTCACCGTCACCGGAACGGCGCCCGGGCCGCGCGCGGTGGTCGGACGCCGCGTCCTGGCCGTCGACTTCGACGATTGCGCGGGTGCCGCCATCGTCGACGCCACCCGCACCGACGGCGACGCCGTCACGCCCGCCGATCCCGCACAGCCGGCACCGCTGCTCTTCCGCGAGCTCGACCTTTCCGGCGCCTGCACGATCGACATCGAGACCGCCCGCGAGGGCGGCGGCACGGGCGGCGCCCGACTCGAAGTCCGCGCCGCCGGCCGGGTGCTGGCCGAGATCGACGTGCCCGTGACCGGAGACCGCCGAGCCTGGACGAGCACCACCACCGAACTCGACGCCCCGCTCCACGGCGTGCGCGACCTGAGCCTGACGCTGCACGGCGACTTCCGGCTCGCCGCCTACCGCTTCGGCGCGGCCGGCTGAGGATCCCGCCCCACAGACCGGCGGTCCGCCCATGAGGGGGGCGGACCGCCTCCAGTCCCTGCCAGGCCTGCGAGCCGGGAGACCCGCCCGCTGCCGCATCCGTTCCGACCCCGTCACCCGCCGCCCGGAGGCGGCCCCATGTCACTGCTCACGCCCCACCACCTCACCTCGTCCTCGCAACACCCGGAGGAATCCCCCGTGCCGCTCACCGACTTCGGACTCGACGAACTCGCCGGCTACCAGCCCGAGTCGACCATCCCGCAGGATTTCGACGAGTTCTGGCAGCGCACCCTCGCCGAGGCCCGCTCGCACGGCGGGGCGGTCAAGGCCGAACGCGTCACCGCGCATTACGGACTGCGCACTGTCGAGGTCGACGACGTACGGTTCCCCGGCTGGAACGGCGAGCCGGTGGCCGCCTGGCTGCTGCGCCCGCGCGGTGTGGAGGGACCGCTGCCCGTCGTCGTCAGCTACCAGGGCTACAGCGGCGGCCGCGGCCTGCCCACCGAGCACCTGTTCTGGTCCGCCGCCGGCTACGCCCAACTCGTCGTGGACAGCCGCGGCCAGGGCCACGACACCCCGGACCGAAGCATGGGCGACGGCACCCAGTGGGCCGAGGGTTTCATGACCCGCGGTATCGACTCCCCGGAGAACCACTACTTCCGGCGGCTGATGACCGACTGCGCGCGCGCCGTCGACGCCGTCGAGCAGCTGCCCGGCCTCGACCCGGACCGGATCGTGGTGACCGGCGGCAGCCAGGGCGGTGGGCTGGCGCTCGCCGCCGCCGGGCTCACCGGGCACCAGGTGGCCGCGGTGATGCCGGACGTCCCGTTCCTCTGCCACTACCGTGAGGGCGCGCAGACCTCCCTGGACGGGCCGTACCAGGAGCTCGTCAAGTACCTGCGCTGGCACAGCCGGCAGCGCGTACAGCCGACCTTCGCCACCCTCGAGTACTTCGACGGCGTCCACTTCGCCTCGCGGGCCACCGCCCCGGCCCTGTTCAGCGTCGGCCTGATGGACCCGGTCTGCCCGCCGCGGACGGTCTACGCCGCCTTCAACCGCTACGCCGGCGAGGACCGCACCATGACGGTCTGGCCGTTCGCCGACCACGGCGGCGGATGCGGCTCCAACCCGCCCACCCAACTGGCCTGGCTCCACCAGCGCGGCCTCGGGCCGGGGCGGTGACCGCCGTGACACCCTGGGAGGAGCCGGACTTCCCCGCCCTGCCCGCCGGGTTCCGCTTCGGTGCCGCCACCGCCGCGTACCAGATCGAGGGCGCCCACGACCTGGACGGCCGGGCCCCCTCCATCTGGGACACCTTCAGCCACACACCCGGACACACCCTCGGCGGCGCCACCGGCGACACCGCCTGCGACCACTACCACCGCTACCGGGAGGACGTGGGCCTGCTGCGCGGGCTCGGCGTCGACAGCTACCGCTTCTCGATCGCCTGGCCCCGCCTGCTGCCCCAGGGAACCGGCCCGGTGAACCAGAAGGGCCTGGACTTCTACGACCGCCTGATCGACGAGCTGTTCGCCTCCGGAATCCGACCCGCCGTCACCCTCTACCACTGGGACCTGCCGCAGGCCCTGGAGGACCGTGGCGGCTGGCGCGTCCGGGAGACCGCCGAGGCGTTCGCGTCGTACGCGGCCCTCGCCGCCGAACGCTACGGCGACCGGGTGGAGCGCTGGATCACCCTCAACGAGCCGTACTGCTCCGCGTTCGTCGGCTACGCCGAAGGCCGGCACGCCCCCGGCGTCCAGGAGGGCCGCGGCGCGCTCGCCGCCGCACACCACCTGCTGGTCGCCCACGGCCTGGCCGTACGGGAGCTGCGCGCCGCCGGCGCCCGGGAGATCGGCATCGCCCTCAACCTCGACCGCATCCACGCCGCCTCCGAGCGCCCCGAGGACCTCGCCGCCGTGCGCCGCGCCGAGGTGCTGCACAACGACGTCTGGACCGAGCCGCTCCTCGCCGGACGCTACCCCGCGCAGGAGGCGGAGACCTGGGCCGGTCTCGCCGACGGCCCCTGGCGGCAGCCCGGCGACCTGGAGGTGATCGGCGCGCCGCTGGACTTCCTCGGCGTCAACTTCTACCGCCCGATCACCGTCGCCGCCGCCCCGCACCGCACGGACGACCTCGAAGCACGCACCGCCGTGGACATCGGCGTCACCGAGCTGGACCCGTACGGCACCCGGCACACCACCATGGGTTGGCCGGTCGTCCCGGCCGCGCTCACCGAGCTGCTGTGCGAGCTGCACGCCCGCTACTCGCAGCTGCCACCGGTCTGGATCACCGAGAACGGCGCCGCCTTCGAGGACGTGGCCCGCCCGGAGGGGCGTGTCCACGACCCGGAGCGGACCCGGTACCTCGCCGCGCACCTGGCCGCCGTCGCCGACGCGGCCGCGGCCCGGGTGGACGTTCGCGGCTACTACGTCTGGTCGCTGCTGGACAACTTCGAATGGGCCCGCGGCTACAACCAGCGCTTCGGCCTGGTCCACGTCGACTACGACACCCTGACCCGAACGCCCAAGGACAGCTACCACTGGTACCGGGGCCTGATCACCGCGCACCGCGCGCGGACGGAGGAATCCTCCCGATGAAGTTCACCGACGGCTACTGGCTGATGCGTCCGGGCTGCACCGCCCGCTACGCCGCCGAGGTCGCCGACGTCCGGGCCGAGGAGCACCGGCTCACCCTCTACGCACCGGTCAAGCACGTGCGCGGCCGTGGCGACACGCTCAACAGCCCGCTGCTGACCGTCGAATGCTGGTCCCCGTCCGAGGGCGTGATCGGGGTACGCACCACCCACCACGCCGGAAAGGTGCGGCGCGGACCGGAGTTCGCGCTGCCCGGCGCGCAGGACGGCGGCGGAAAGGTCCACCGGGACGGGGAGGTGGTGGAGCTCAGCGCCGGCGAACTGACACTGCGTATCGACACCTCGCAGCCCTGGCGTCTGGAGTTCACCGCCGGCGGCCGGGTACTGACCAGTGTCGGCGAACGCGGCACGGGCTTCGTCACCGACGCCGACGGCCGGCACCACATGCTGGGCCAGCTCGCGCTCGCCGTCGGCGAACTGGTCTACGGGCTCGGGGAGCGGTTCACCCCGTTCGTCCGCAACGGCCAGGTGGTCGACATCTGGCAGGCCGACGGCGGCACCAGCAGCGAACAGTCCTACAAGAACATCCCGTTCCACCTGACCAACCGGGGCTACGGCGTCTTCGTCAACCATCCCGGGAAGGTCTCCTACGAGGTCGGATCCGAGTCGGTCGGACAGGTGCAGTTCAGCGTCGAGGACCAATCGCTCGAGTACTTCGTCGTCCACGGCCCCACGCCCAAGGAGATCCTGGAGCGGTACACCGCGCTCACCGGCCGCCCCGCCCTGCCGCCAGCCTGGGCGCTCGGACTCTGGCTGACCACCTCCTTCACCACCGACTACGACGAGGCCACCGTCAACCGCTTCGTCGGCGGCATGGCCGAACGCGGCATCCCGCTCAGCGTCTTCCACCTCGACTGCTTCTGGATGCGCGAGTACCAGTGGTGCGACTTCGACTGGGACGCCGACACCTTCCCCGACCCGGCCGGCATGCTGGCCCGCCTCAAGCAGCAGGGCCTGCGGATCTCGGCCTGGATCAACCCGTACATCGCGCAGAAGTCCGCGCTCTTCGAGGAGGGGATGCGCGAGGGGTACCTGGTGCGCCGGGCGGACGGCAGCGTGTGGCAGTGGGACCTGTGGCAGCCCGGCATGGCCCTGGTCGACTTCACCGACCCGGCCGCCCGCGACTGGTACACCGGCAAGCTGCGCACCCTGCTCGCGCAAGGCGTGGACTGCATCAAGACCGACTTCGGCGAGCGCATCCCCACCGACGTCGTCTGGCACGACGGCTCCGACCCCGAGCGGATGCACAACTACTACACCCACCTCTACAACCGGGCCGTCTTCGAGCTGCTGCGCGAGGAACGCGGCGAGGGCGAGGCGCTGCTGTTCGCCCGTTCCGCCACCGCCGGCGGCCAGCAGTACCCGGTGCACTGGGGCGGCGACTGCGAGTCCCACTTCAACGCCATGGCCGAATCCCTGCGCGGTGGGCTCTCCCTCGGCCTGTCCGGCTTCGGATTCTGGAGCCACGACATCGGCGGCTTCGAGGGCACCCCGACCCCGACCGTCTTCAAGCGCTGGGTGCAGTTCGGCCTGCTCTCCTCGCACAGCCGGCTGCACGGCAGCAAGTCCTACCGGGTGCCCTGGGACTACGGCGAGGAGGCGGTGGAGGTCACCCGCGAGTTCACCCTGCTCAAGCACCGCCTCGCGCCCTACCTCCAGCGCGCCGCCCAGCACGCGCACGCCACCGGCATCCCGGTGATGCGTGCCATGGTGCTCGAGTTCCCCGACGACCCCGCCGCCGCCACCCTCGACCGGCAGTACCTGCTCGGCGACGACCTGCTCGTCGCCCCGGTCTTCACCGACGACGGCACCGTCGAGTACTACGTCCCCGAGGGCACCTGGACCAACATCCTGACCGGCCGTCAGGTCGTGGGCCCGCGCTGGGTCAAGGAGCAGCACGGCTTCCACACCCTGCCGCTGCTCGCCCGCCCCGACTCCGTCATCCCGCTTGCCGCCGACGACCAGCGCCCGGTCTCCGCCTGGGCCGAAGGCGTCGAGCTGCGCGTCCACGCCTTCGCCGACTCCACCGAACGCACCGTCGCCGTCCCGCGCAGCGACGGCCTCGGCGACGCCGCCCGCTTCCACCTGCGCCGCACCGGCGACCGGCTCACCGTCACCACCGACAGCCCGCACCCGTGGCACGTGCGCATCGGCGGCCCGTACGGCCCCCTGTACACCCACCCGGCCGGCACCCAGGAGGCCCACCTCCCGTACCCGGCCTGAACCGCACCGAAGGCGGGGTTCCGATGCGGAACCCCGCCTCCTGCACATTCCCGTCCTCGTATGCGGAAGAGCCGCCATGGAGAGCCTGACCAAACGCCGGCTGACCGCCGACGAACTCGACACCCTGCTGCACACCTCCACCGGCCTCGGCTGCCGGGTGGAGGCCGAACTGACCGACGGCTGGTTCAACAGCGTCCACCGCGTCCGGCTGGACGACGGCCGGCCCGCCGTGGTCAAACTCGCCCCGCCGCCCGACGCGCCGGTGCTCCGGTACGAGCGCGGCATCCTCGCCACCGAGGCCGTGGTCTACCGGCGGCTCGCCACCCTGCCGGCCGGTGCCGTACCGGCACCCCGGCTGCTGTACGAGGGGGAGGAGTTCCTGGTCCTGTCGGTCCTGGACGGGACACCGTGGGACAAGGCCGGGAAACGGCTGACCCCCGGTGCGGAGGCGGGGCTTCGGCGTGAGATCGGCGCGATCATCGCACATCTGCACACCCTCGCCCCGGCGGACGGCCGCTTCGGGTACCCCGCGGCCGAGTCCGCCCTGTCCGCCGGCGACTGGCGGACGGCGTTCACCGCGATGGTGGAGGCGCTGCTCGGGGACGCCGACCGGTGGCAGGCCCCGCTCGGTGTCCGGCCCGACGAGCTGCGGACCCTGGTGGCCGAAGGCGGCCAGGCCCTCGCGGAGGTCACCGAGCCGAAGCTGGTCCACTTCGACCTGTGGCCGGGCAACGTCTTCGTGGAGCCGGCGGCGCACCGGGTCACCGGACTGATCGACCACGAAAGGGCCTTCTGGGGCGACCCGGCCGCCGAACTGGTCTCACTGGCCTTCGGCGGCGACACCGGACCTGACAGCGACCTGGTGGCCGGCTACACCGGCGCGCGCGGACGCCTCGACTTCCCCCCCCGCCCTCCGGCACCGCATCGCGCTCTACCAGCTGTACCTGGCCCTGCTGCTGGTCGTCGAATGCGGCCCCCGCGGGTACCGGGGCGAGCACGTGTCGTTCTGCCGAGGAATGCTCGCCGAGGCGGTCGACCGCGTCCGGGCCCTGGGGTAGCCGCCGGGCGGGGAGCTGCGACGCCGACCACGGGGCCGGTCGCGCAGCTCCCCGCCCCGTGGTCGGCATGCTCACCGTCAGCCGTGGTCGACCACGACCATCGCGTGCCCGTCCAGGCTGGTCACCGGCACGTGGACGTACTCGCCGTCGTACTGCCAGTCGAGCTCCTGCCCGGCCGGCTGCAGCCGCACCGCGCTCGGCTCGCCCGTCACGCGCACCGAGACCGGCACGTCCACCAGCGGGAACGGGTCGTGCACCAGGTCCAGCGCCGGGGTCTCCCGGGCCGGCACGAAGCTGATCAGGTGCACCACCGTGCCGGTGGGCGTGCGGACCACGCCGGTCTCCAGGTGGACCGGCCCGCCGGCCCGCACCAGCGGATCGGGCAGCAGCCGGTCCAGCGCCGCGCCGAGCAGCTGCCGGTACGTCTCCAGGCCGTGTTCGTGGAACGCCTCCAGCAGTGGCACCGTCACCGCGCCCACCCCGTCGGCCACCGCCACGGCGACCTCGTCCGTGAGGTCGGCCGGCGGCGTGTACGAGTGGCCGCAGAACCGGTCCCAGCTGCGGGGGAAGTACGGCTCCACCACGCGGGCCAGCACCTCCGCGCCGGCCCGGGGCCGAGCGGTCAGCCGGGCGCCGTGGCTGATCACCGGGAAGTCCTCCGGCGCGCCGGGAACGCCCTGGCAGGCCAGGAAGGACTCGCCGCCCGGGGCGGGTGCCAACCCCTCGACCGGCAGGTCGGGGAGGGCCGGTTCGGTGCCGTTCAGCAGCGCGGGCCCGATCAGCAGCACCGCCCCGCCGCCCGTGCGGTACTCCTGGAGCCGGGCGGCGAGGGCGTCGTCGACCCGGGTGGTCTCCGGTACCAGCACGGCCCGGTACCCGGTCAGGTCCGAGGCGGGGGTGACCACGTCGAACTGCACCCGCAGCTGCTGCAGGGCGCGCACCGCGCCGATGATGCTCGCCCCGGGGTCGTCGCCGAGCGCGGGGCCGGAGACCAGCGCGACCTCGCTGAGCACGCGGCCGCCCTCGACGAACGGCTCGCACCGCTCGATGTGCCGGTAGACCGAGCCGATCAGCTCGTACACCGCCGCGGACGGGGTGCCGCGCGGGTGCAGGACGTCGCCGACGCCGCTGGTCAGCCCGTGGCTGAGCATCTGGCTGCACTCGTAGAGCAGGGCGGCCCGCGGCTTGAGGGCGGCGTTGTCCCCCCAGCTCTCGTGGAACCGGCCCGTGTGACTGAGGGCCGGCAGCCCCATCGGCCGGACGAAGCGGGCCACGTACGGCAGGAAGGTGTAGCCCCAGCCGCCGGTCGGCAGACCCTCGATCTCGGCGTGGCGCACGAACTGCCGTTCCTCGGACAGCCGGGACTTGGGCCGGCTGTTGAACCAGACGCCCTGTGCGGCGTCCGCCGGCAGTGCCTTCTCCACCATGGCGGAGTAGCGCGCCATGTAGCGGTGGGCCACCAGGGTGGCGTAGCGCGCCCGGTGGTCGGCATCCGCGGGGTCCAGGCCCTCGCGGCGCATCCCGTCGACCGCCCAGCGGCTCGCGCTCGGCTGGTCCCAGCACATGTCGATGAAGATCCCGTCGACCGGCGCGAAGCGCCGCAGCACCTCGTCCAACTGGTCGGCGAAGTAGTCGGCGTACGGGCTGGACATGTCGAGCACGTTCCACCCGGCGTCGAAGGCGGAGGTGGTCCAGCGGTTGAGTTTCAGGTCCTCGCCGTGTCCGATCCACTCGGGGTGTTCCCGGGCGGCGTACTCGTCGACCTGGAGGGAGAGGTAGATCGGCGCGCGGATCCCCACCGCGTGCAGCTCGTCGATCTGCTCGGCCAGCAGGTCGAGGCCGGGGGCGAGGCCGGGGTGCCGCTCGGGCCGGTCGGTGGCGTGGTAGAGGTGGCCGTGGTGGCACTTGGCAAAGACGGTGACGCTGTCGACGGCGGCGTCCTGGAAGGTCTGTGCGAAGGCCGCCGGGTCGAAGTCCCGGCCCACGTCCGGGATGTCGGGCCCGGTGTGGAAGTCCAGGTGCACCGTGCGGCGCGGGAACCGGCTCGGGTCGGGCGGAGTGGGGCGGGACACGGTGTCTCCTTGCGTACGGGAACGGAAGTCGGGGCCCGCGGGCCGGCCGGCCTAGTCGCAGGGGAGGAGGCGCGGGCCGCGCACGCCGTCGTCCACGGCGAGATCGGTGCCGGTGGTGGCACCGGCGTGCGGGCCGGCCAGGTAGGCGATGGCGGTGGCCACCCGCTCGGCGGTCACCGGGTGGCCGGTGCGGCTGCGGGCCTCCGCGGAGGCCCGGTCGGGGGTCGGCCCGGGGCCGGTCTCCGGCAGCGGCTCCGAACCCGGCGCGGTCAGGGAGCCCGGGTCGACGCAGGTCACCCGGATGCCGTCGGCGGCCAGGTCGGCTGCCATGGCGCGGGTCATCGAGCGGACCGCGCCCCTGGACGCCGAGGACAGCACGTGGGCGGGCAGCCCCTCGGCGGCAGCGACCGAGCAGGTGTTGACGATCGCCGGGGCCGGCGAGCGCCGCAGGTACGGCAGCGCGGCCCGGGTCGTGCGCATCACCCCGAGGACGCCGACCTCGAACATCCTGCGCCACTCCTCCTCGCCGCCCAGCTCGACACCGTCGCGGGCGCCGACACCGGCGCAGTTGACCAGGATGTCGATGCCGCCCAGCAGTTCGGCGGCCCAGGCCACCCCGGCGCGGACCGACTGCTCGTCCGCGACATCGGCGTACGCCCGAACCAGCGTGGACGGGACGCCTTCCGGTCGCACGTCGAGGCAGGCGACCCGCGCGCCACGGGCCGCCAGCAGGCGGGCCGTGGCCAGCCCGATGCCCGAGGCGCCGCCGGTGACGACGGCCGCCAGGCCCGCGAAGTCGGGCTCACCCATGGCTGCTCCTCCTCAATACATAGGATGGATTTATAGAAGACGTGGTCGTGATCCGTCCAGAGGGTGCGGCAATCTAGGCCACAAAGTGCCAGGTTTCAAGGAAAGTTGTGGCGGCAGCAGGCAAGGGATCCAGTCGCTCGTCGTTCGCCATTCCTCCCCGATACATAGGATGTCCTGTTGGCTTGTCGATGTGTCTCTCCATGACCACGTCCCCACCCCCGTCCCTGCCGACCAGCTCTGGTACCGGCATCCCGCCGACGACTTCCTCGACGCGCTCCCGCTCGGCAACGGCCGGCTCGGCGCGATGACCCACGGAGGCATCGCCACCGAGCGGATCGACCTCAACGCCGACACGCTGTGGTCGGGCGGCCCGGGCCCCCGCGACCGGCCGGGCGCCGCCGAGCACCTGTCCGCCGTCCGCGCGGCCGTGCTGCGCGACCGCGACCACGCCCGCGCCGACGCGCTCGCCGCCGCCCACCTACAGGGCCCGGACACCGAGGCGTACCAGCCGCTGGCCACCCTGCTGCTGGCCTTCCCGCCGACCGAGGCGGACCAAGTCGCCGACTACCGGCGGGAGATCGACCTCGACCAGGCGCTGCACACGGTGTCCTACACGGCGGACGGAGTCGCGTACCGCCGGGAGAGCTTCGTCTCCGCCCCGGCCGGGGTGCTCGCCGTCCGCCTCACCGCCGACGCCCCCGGAACCCTCTCCTTCCGCGCGGGCTTCACCACGCCCCACCCGGACGCGCAGCCGTCCGTCGAACCGGACGGCGTCCTCGCCGTCCGCGGACGCGCCCCGTCCCACCTCACCCGCAGGCAGGAGCACCCGGCGGACTACGGGCCCGACCGGGGTACGGGGTTCGCCGCCGCGCTGCGCGTGCACACCGTCGGCGGGCAGGTCGGCGCCGACGGGGACGGACTCGCCGTCAGCGGCGCCGACGAAGCGGTGCTGCTGGTCGCCGTCGGCACCGGCTACCGGGGTTGGCGCGAGCAGCCCGACGGCCCGCAGGCCGCGCTGGCCGAGGCCCGCCGGTGGCTGGCGGGCGCCGGGGGGCGGGACTACGAGAAGCTGCGCGCCGAGCACCTGGCCGACCACCGCAGGCTCTTCCGCGCCGCCGCGCTCCGCCTCCACGGCCCGGCGGCCGCAGCGGACCGCCCGACGGGTGAACGCCTCGCCGCCGCCAACGCCGGTGCCCCCGACCCGGGCCTCGCCGCCCTGCTCTTCGCCTACGGCCGCTACCTGCTGATCGCCTCCTCGCGGCCCGGCACCCAGCCGGCGAACCTCCAGGGCATCTGGAACGCCGAGGTCGTCCCGCCCTGGAACTCCGACTGGACGTCCAACATCAACGTCCAGATGAACTACTGGCCGGCTGAGACCACCGGCCTCGCCGAGTGCCACGAGCCGCTGTTCGACCTGGTCGCTGACATCGCCGAGGCGGGGCGGAACACCGCGCGCACCTATTACGACGCCCCCGGCTGGTGCTGCCACCACAACGTCGACCTGTGGCGCGCCACCAACCCCGTCTCCGGCGACCCCGTCTGGGCGAACTGGCCGATGGCCGGGCCGTGGCTGGCCGCCCACCTGTGGGACCACCACCTCTTCCACGGCGACCGCGCCTTCCTAGCCGAGCGCGCCTACCCAGTGATGCGCGAGGCCGCCCGCTTCGTCACCCACCTGCTGGTCGAGGCCCCGGACGGCACCCTGGTCAGCTGCCCGTCCACCTCGCCCGAGCACCACTTCAGGCTGGCCGACGGCACCCTGTCCGCCGTCACCGCCGGCTGCACGATGGACTACTGGCTGACCGCCGAGCTGCTCGACAACACCGTCGCGGCCGCCAGGGAACTGGACACCGACCACGACCTCGCCCGGGAGTCGGCCCGTGTCCGCGCCCGGCTGCGGCCTCCTGCGCTCGGTGCCGACGGGCGCCTGCTGGAGTGGGCGGAGGACCTGCCCGAGGAGGACCCCGGCCACCGCCACCTCTCCCACCTGTACGGCCTCTATCCGGGCAGTGCCGTCGACCCGCTCACCGACGACGCCCTGCTCGCCCCGGCCCGCCGCGCGCTGGACCGCCGGCTGGAACACGGCGGCGGCGGCACCGGCTGGAGCCTCGCGTGGGTCGCCGCGCTGGCCGCCCGGCTCGGCGACGGCGCCCTCGCCGGGCACGCCGTCGAGCGCCTGCTCGCGACCTCCGTCGCGCCCAACCTCTTCGACCTGCACCCGCCGCGGCTCTTCCAGATCGACGGCAACTTCGGCATCACCGCCGCCATCGCCGAGATGCTGCTGCAGAGCCACAACGGCATCCTGCGGCTGCTGCCCGCCCTGCCGCCGTCCTGGCCGGACGGAGAGGTCCGCGGACTGCGCGCGCGGGGCGGCGCGGTGGTGGACCTGACCTGGCGTCAGGGCTCGCTGACCGGCGCGGACCTGCGGACCGCACGGGACGGCACGGTCGACATCCGCCTTCCCGACGGCTCCGGCCGACCGGTCGTCACGGGCCCGGCCGGGGGCGAGGTCGTGCCGGACGGGGTCTGCGACGACGGGCGACAGCTGCGTTTCGCACTCCGGACGGGCGTGCACTACCGGCTCTCCTTTCCGGCCGGGCGGTCCGGACGCTGAAGTGCAGGACGGGGCCCGGGCGGGGAGACGCCCGGGCCCCGTACCGGCGGGGTTCAGCAGGCGCTGTTGGTCTGGGTCAGCAGGCCCATCCGGTAGGGGAGTGCGATGTAGTCACCGCCGGCGTTGGGATCGAGTCCCTGGTAGACGTACTGGAGTTTGCACGGGTTGATGGTCAGGGTCTGGTCGTTGCCCGCCCGGACCATCTCGCCGTGGCTGATGTCCTGGGTCCATGCGGTGCCCGGGAAGGTGACGTTGTTACGGCCGGCGAACGGCTCGTTCTGTCCAGGTAGGTCGGGGTCGCCGAGGCCGCCTGGGACCAGTCCGAGAAGGAGAACATCTCCAGGCCCCAGCCGGCGGTCTTGCTGGCGGTGGTGGCATAGACCAGCCACTTGTCGTTGTGGCGGACGACGGAGTAGTCCTTGATCCCCTCGACGGTGTGCGTCGAGTCGGACTTCGGGCCGGCCAGCGCGCCGCTGGAGCTCCACCGGAAGGTGGACGGAAGCGAGCCGGTGCCGCCGCTGCCGCTGTCGGAGACCGGGACGAGCTGCCACTGCTGGTTGGCGCCGCCCCAGTCCGCGTACTGGACGGCCTTTCCGCCGTCGGCGGTGGACGCGCCCTGGACCTCCAGCGCCTTGCCACTGTTGCGGTTGACCAGCACGTACCACTTCGCCGTGTCGACCGTCGCGGCCGAGGCGCCGGTGGTGTCCACCGCTACCAGGAATCCGGCCAGGAAGGTCGCCGAGAGCAGAGCGGCCAGCCGTGACCGCCATCCTCGCCGCTGCAAGGTCCGTCGGGACTTGCAGCGCGTGTCCATGTTGCACCCTCCTCCGGGCCGTTGGGCAGGGCCGAGCCCCCGTCCTGCGCGGATCCGGGGTCATCCGGCGCGGTAGGGACGGGCGGCGTGCAGGGGTCGGCCCTGGGGTGGGGCGCCGGCAAGTAGTGGACTGTTAGCGTTAATAATTCGAAAGGTGAAGATCCGGCGTTCGCCAGGGCGAAAAGCACGGCCCTGAGGAGCTGTCAATATGGCCTTTACGGACCCACCGCAAGTCGAGCAGAGGATTCCAAGGAGGCCGTCCGTCAGTTGACGGAAGGTCAGTGAGAGCTCACACTCATCCCCGACCCCTTGGACCTGTCCGTCCATCCCGTCGCCCGCCGGCCCGACGGGTAGGGACGGAAACGCCTGGCGCGCCGCGGTGAAGCCCTCAGTGTGCCGGGGCGAAACCTCCTCGGAGAGTGACGGAGGAGGCGGCGGTCTTGGCGTCGACACGGTAGCTGTCGCCGGCCGTGGCGCGGACGCCGGTGGAGTGGTTGAACTGCGCGGCGAACTCGTGCTGCCCGGCCGGCACGGTACGGCCCGGCTTGAGGACCCAGCGGTAGACCAGCGAGCCACCGGACTCCTGGACGGTGACCGTGAAGTCGTCGGCCGGCAGGGTCCGCCAGGAAGCCGGGTCGCGCAGCCCGCCGGTCTGCGCGACCCGCAGCTCCACCGTGAGCGAGGTGAGCGGCTGGGAGGTCCCGAGGACGAGGTTGCTCTGGCCCCAGTAGACCGTGCTGTGCCCGTCCACCGAACCCTCGGTCCACAGCGGACCGTTCTGGACCCGCCCGGTCGGGAGTGACGGACTTGGACTCGGCCGCGACCCGCCGGTGCCGCTCGGCGCCGAACCGGTCGCCGTGGAGGGCGCGGACGGGGTGGGGCTGTCGACGGGGGCCGGGTCGGCGGGCGCTGTCACCGCGGGCGCCGGTGGCGGGGCGCTGACGACACCGGCGACGGCGAGGCCGCCGGTGGCCAGGATGCCGGCAGTGGCGAGAGCGGCGAGGGCCACCCTGCGCCCGGACCGGGCGATCGAGGGCGCGCGGTGTCGGAGCGTCGGGCCGGCCGCGCGCTGCTCGACCAGCGCGACGATCTTGGCGCGGTCGGGGTGGTGGTGCTCGGCGGCCTCGCGCAGCTGCCGACCGATTTCTTCGTTCACCGGGTCCTCCCTCCCAACACCGGCTCGCCGGCCGCCGGTACGCCGAGCAGTCGCTCCAACTCGGCCACCGCCTTCGAAGTCTGGCTCTTCACGTAACGACCGATATGCCCAGTGCCATCGCGGTGTCCTGCTCCGGCAGGTCGAAGGCATGGCGCAGCACGACGCACGCCCGCTTGCGGAACGGCAGCCGGGCGAGCGCCGCCCGGATGGCCAAGGTGCCGGCCATGTCCGGCAGGTCGATCGCCCCGGGGAGCGCGAGACCGGAGCAGCGCGATCCTGCGCCGCTCGCGGACGGCGCTGCGGATGCGCTCGCGCACCAGGTCGGCCACCACGCCCCGGGCGTCGGCGAGCGGGTGGCGGGCCGCCGGAAGCGGTCCCAGTGCTGCCACAGCGCCACCAGGGCATCCGCGGCGATGTCGTCGGCCGCGTCCGGCTCGCCGGTCAGCAGATAGGCGAGTCGGACCAGTTCGGCATGGTGGCGTTCGAAGAAGTCGTGGAACTCCGCGGACGCGTCCTCGAAGCGCACCTCCCCCGGTCGCCCTCTCCCCGCGATGTGTGCGTTGACAATCGGCCCGGGCCGACAGCGCCCGTCACCGCGACCGAACGGTCGCCGCCTGCGGCGGCGTGACCGTGGCGGTGGATGGACACCACGATCAGTGCCGGGCGAACTGGACCCGAGTGGGTTGGGCGACATCCGGTCTCACCGCGAGGCCGTCCACGGTCAAGTGCTCGCCGTAGATGTCCGTGATCCTGATCGAGGAGCCACAGCCGTTGCCGTCGGCGGCGAGGAAGTAGTTGTAGTCGGTACGCGGCAGCTGTCGCCAGCCGCCGGCGGCCCGCACCTCCAGGGCGGCGACCGGATTCCGGTGGCCGATCACCTGGATGCCGCACCAGTAGCGGCTGGACCCGGTCTTGTACCGGACGGAGAGCGTGGCCGGTGCGGCGGCGGGGCTCAGCAGGCTCCAGGTGATCGGCAGCCGGCCGACCTTCAGATCGGCGAGCTTGGCGAACGCCTGCTGGCTGAGGTCGAGCTGCCCAGGGGCGCAGGGCAGCGGGCACTCGTTGACGATCCGCACCGTGATCGTGGCCCCGTTGGCGGCCCGGACCAGGACGTACGCGCCACACGCCCGGGACGACTCGTAGTCGGTGTGGTTCATCGCCGCGATCATCATGTCGCCGGACGGGCCGAACAGGCAGGCACCGTTGCCGTCGGCGGCCTCGTACGCGGTCGCCACGCCCTGGTAGCCGACACCGGGGCGGATCCGCCCCGCCGCGGGAGCCGCGGCCGCGGACCGCGGGCTGCCCGAGGCCGAGGCCGAGGCGGAGGACCGGGCCGAGGCCGAAGCGGACGGGGTGGCGGAGGCGGAGACGGAAGCAGAGGCCGACGGCTGCGCCGAGTCGGTCGGCGCGCCGGTCGCCGGCTCAGCGGAGCCGGAACTCGTCGGGTCGCCCGCCGGGGCCCCCGCCACGGCCGCGCCGGCCGGCCGGCCGATGCCGCTCCCGGGGAACAGCGCGACGGCCAGGCAGGCCACCGCTGCCACTGCGGTCAACACCAGCGGAATGCCGACTGCTCGTCCGCGGTTTCGCGCGCGCCGCTCCCGCTGAGCGCCGTGCTTCGTTGTGCTCATGCTCGTCCGTCCGGTAGGTCAGGTCGCTGTTTCACCTCCCAGTGGTCGCCGGTGGAGAAAAGGTTGCCGCCCCTCGAAGAATTTTCTGAGACGGCCGCGGAGTGCACGTCGGAGCCGCCGGCGACGAGCGCCGCCGGCGCGAGACCGTGGCCCCCGTACGACGCTCGCTACCTCGACTCGATGGTCTGCGCGCACCAGATCGTCTTGCCGTTGGTGGTGTGCCGGGTGCCCCAGCCCTGGGTGAGCTGGGCGACGAGCATCAGGCCCCGGCCGCCCTCGTCGAAGGCGCGGGCCCGGCGCAGGTGCGGGGTGGTCTTGCTGGCGTCGGAGACCTCGCAGATCAGCGCGGTGTCACGGATCAGCCGCAGCCTGATCGGTGGCTCGCCGTACTTGATCGCGTTGGTTACCAGCTCGCTGACGACCAACTCGGTGACGAACGCCTCCTCCTCCAGGCCCCAGGTGGCCAGTTGCTCGACGGCGAACTGCCGGGCGGGCGGCACCTGTGAGACGTCGGGCTCGACGTTCCAATCGGCGACGCGGTCGGCGGTCAGCGCGTGGGTTCGGGCGAGGAGCAGGGCCGCGTCGTCGGTGCGGTGGTCGGGGAGCAGGACAGTGATCGCCGTGTCGCAGAGGGCCTCCAGCGAGGTGGCCGGCTCGCTCAGGACCCGGAGCAGTTCGGCGATCCCCTGCTCCGCGTCGCGTTCGCGGCTCTCCACCAGTCCGTCGGTGTAGAGGGCGAGCAGGCTGCCCTCGGGCACCTCGACCTCGGTCGCTTCGAACGGCAGCCCACCGATGCCGAGCGGCGGTCCAGGCTGTACCGACAGCGAGGTCCTGCTGCCGTCCGCCGCGATGATCAGCGGCAGTGGATGGCCCGCGCTCGCCATGGCGCAGCGGCGGGAGACCGGGTCGTAGACGGCGTACATGCAGGTGGCCCCGGACTCGCCGGTCGATTCGAAACGGCTTTCGGGATGGAGGTCGTCGGGAAGGTGGAGGACCAGGTCGTCCAGGTGGGTCAGCAGCTCGTCCGGCGGCAGGTCCACGTCGGCCAGGGTGCGGACCGCCGTGCGCAGCCGGCCCATGCTGGCCGAAGCGTGCAGGCCGTGACCGACGACATCGCCGACCACGAGGGCGACCCGGGCGCCTGACAGCGGGATGACGTCGAACCAGTCGCCGCCCACGCCGGCGCCGGCCCCGGCGGGCAGGTAGCCGGACGCCACCTCGATCGCCTCCTGGCGCGGCAGTCGCTGCGGCAGCAGGCTGCGTTGCAGGGTCAGCGCGGTCGTGTGCTCGCGCGTGTACCGGCGGGCGTTGTCGATGGCTACGGCGGCCTTGGCGGCCAGTTCCTCGGCCAGGATCAGGTCGTCGGCGGTGAAGGCCTCGGGTCGGTCGCGGCGGGCGAACGCGACGACGCCGAGCACGGCGCCGCGCGCCAGCAGCGGCACGGTGATCCGGCCGGTGAGCCCCTTCGCGGCGATGGACGGGTCGATCAGCGGGGTGCCGGGCGGCCAGTGGGCGGGGTCGGCGGCGAGACCTGGGCCGAAGGCCCATTCGCCGCCCTGGCTGGGTTCGGCGGCGAGCTGCACCGTGGACCTGCCGGTGGCCATGCAGCGGGCGACGATGGAGCCGGGGGCGTAGCCGACCGGCGTCGCCGGTCCGGGAGGCCGGTCCGGATCCTCCTTCGCGCTGTGTTGGGCGGCGCGGCTGAGCGTGATGGTGCCGCCGGCGGTGACCGCAGCGTGGACGGGCGGTTCCTCTCCGCGCAGCACCTCGTCGAAGAGGTCGACGGTGGCGAGGTCGACGAAGCCCGGGACCGGGGTCGTCGCCAGCTCCCGGGCGGTGCTGATCACGTCGAGGGTCCGACCGATACCGCTGCTGGCCTCGTTGAGGATGAGCAGGCGCTGCCGGGCCCAGTACTCGGCGCTCATGTCGAATCCCCAGTTCGCGACCGCGCACACCGTGCCCTCGGCGTCCCGGACGGGCCACATGCTGGTGGCCCAGGCGTTGGCGTAGGCGCTGCCGAGCGGGCGGAAGATCGTGATGAGACGCGCGGGCTCGCCGGTCCTGGCCACCTCGGAGAGCTTGTCGGTATACGCGGCA
The DNA here is from genome assembly GCF_040686255.1 of Kitasatospora sp. NPDC085879. Classification (NCBI taxonomy): domain Bacteria; kingdom Bacillati; phylum Actinomycetota; class Actinomycetes; order Kitasatosporales; family Streptomycetaceae; genus Kitasatospora; species Kitasatospora sp. NPDC085879. The sequence continues at coordinate 55,030 of NZ_JBFBJZ010000049.1, forward strand.
TCGTCCAGTTCGGGGAACAGCTCGCGGTACTTCTCGCCGAGCACCTGCTCCTCCGAGTGCGCCATCACCCGGGACGCGGCGGCGTTCACCCACAGGAACCGCAGGTCAGGGTCGTACACCCCCAGGGCGAAGGGGCACTGCTCGAAGGCCCGGTCGGCGATCACGGGGCGCCGTCCCCAGCGCTGGACGGTCAGGACGAGGCCCAGCGCCCGGCCGCTGCCCCCGCCCAGGGGATGAGCCGTCACCACGGCGTCCACCGTGCAACCGTTCCGGTGGCGCAGGGCGATCAAGCCGGTGCTGTCGGTGCCGGCGTCGTCGGGGAAGCCGGGCGGGGGATCGACCAGCAGGTCGGTCACGGGGCGGCCGACGGTCTCCTCCGCCGCCCAGCCCAGCAACAGCAGCCCACCCTCGCTCCAGCCGCTCACCAAGCCGTCCGGATCGACCACGACAACGGCAGTGGGTGCGTCCCGCACGCCGGCCGTCTCCATGCGCGCCTCCGTCCAGGCAGCCGTGCATACCGGAACGGGAATCCGGTCTCTGGCTCCAGCCTAGGTCCGGCGCCCGGTGCATGCGCTCCGGGCAGCGAGGGGACAGGACGTCACGGCACGACGTTCGCTTTCCCGGCCTAGTTATCCGCGGTCGAAGAATGCCGTGACGGGTGCGTGATCGGACCAGCGTTCCGCGTGCGAGGCGGGCTGCTCGGCGTAGGCCTCGATGCACCTGGCCGCGAGTCCCTGACCGGCCATCAGGTACCGATCCGCCAGCGGGCAGACGCGTCTTCCAAAAGGTCCACCCTTTCGGGCGGGGATGGGTCGGGTAGGTCTGCTGGCCTGCGGCTACGTCGGCTCGCTCGACGACACCACCGACCGCGCCGGACCGGGCTGCGCACGGCCCAGCTGTCACCACGGCGACATGCACCACGCGCGGAGGCACACCGTTGCGGCCACGCCCCTTTCTGCCTCGTGCGGTAGTCCGCCCTGTCCCGCCCCCACCGAGATCGAGCTTCCCCGTCGCACTGCGCCCCCCCTTCACCCTGGTGGCATTCCCACAACTACAGGAGACGTCCATGTCCGCGCTTCGCGCACGGCTGTCGGCGACAGTGCTCGCCGTCTGCCTGCTCTTCACCGGCCTGGCCGCGGCCGTCCCCCAGCGGGCCGCGGCCGCCGATCCCGGCTACCTGATGGTGCACTTCA
>NZ_JBFBJZ010000050.1:0-55832 GCF_040686255.1 Kitasatospora sp. NPDC085879
AACGGCCCGCACCGACGTCGCGGTCGGCACCTCCAGCGAGGCGTCCATGTTCGACGCCACCGCCTTCGCCGGACCCCGCAACTGGACCAGCTCGGCGCCTGCCGCGTCGGTCGCCCGGGCTGCCGGCGCCGGTTCGGCGGCGGGGGCCGGCACGGAGACGGCGGCCGGTGCGGGGGCGGGCGCCGGGGGAGCGGTCACGGGCGCCACCGCGGGCGCGGGGACCGCCGCGGTGGCGGCGGGCGTTAAGGCGTTCTGCCCCTGGGCCGCCGCGCTCGCCGGGGCCGCCGCCCCGCCGGGCTTGTAGTCCGCGAACAGGTCCCACCAGGCCCGGTCCACCGAGTTCGGGTCCTGGAGGTACTGCTGGTAGATCTCGTCGACGAGCCACTCGTTGGGGCCGAAGGCCGAAGGGCTCGAAGAGTTGACGGGCACTTCAGGGTGTGGCGACACGGCGCTAACCGCCCTCTTCCGCTTCATATTCGGGATGTTGGACAAACGATACGCGCCCCCGCTCGGGCCCACGCACCGTGTACGGCGGAAACCGGGCAGCGCGCCGGAACGGGCGTAAAAGGCGCATCCTGGAGCGCATTTGACGGATCGCCGGACACCGTCGCGGGGCACCTCGGCGACGGATGCGCCGGAGCGCCCGGCGTGGCACGCCGGGCGCTCCGCACACGGGCCTGGTGGTCCGTCAGGGCCGGCCGTCGTGGTGGACCCGCCGGCTGCGGATCTGCCAGTCGCCATCCACCCGGACGAGTTCGTCGTGGCAGCGGGTGCTGCGGTCGAGCACCGGGGCCTCGCCGAGCCGGACGGCGAGCAGCATCGCGTAGCTCTGGGCGCGCACCGTCCGCTCGTCGACCCGGTCGACGACGAGCATGCCCATCCAGTGCCGGTGCCGGACGCCGTCGGCGTCGAGCTGCTGCTGGGCGCGGCGGATCACCCCGACGATCTCCTCGCGGCCGTGCGCGGGGCGCGGGTTGACGTTGTTGGAGATGGTGGCGTCCTCGGTGAAGGTCTCCACCCAGGCGTCCACCTGCCCGGCGTCGATCAGGTGCATGTGGCGGGCGTAGAAGTCCTGGATCTCCGCGTAGAGCTCCGGGGTGGCCGGCGCGGCGGGCGCCGTCTGCTGGGACATCGGTCCTCCGGGGTGGCTTCGTGGTCGTGGCAGGGGCCGGCGGTCGGCGCCGCGGCCCGGTCAGTCCTGCGCGGCGGCGCCGAACCAGCGGTCGAGGGCGTCCGCCAGGCCGTCGGTGGCGCCCGGCTCGGCACAGGCCCAGGCCACGTAGCCGTCCGGGCGGACGAGCAGCGCGGCCGCGTCCGGGGTCTTCGCCCGGTCGGCGGGCGTGGCCGCCACGTGGGCGAGCCGGTCGGTCCGGCCGTCCGCCCACGCGGCGGGCAGGCCGCCGGAGAGGTCGATCAGCAGCCCCCTGCCCTCGGCGAGCAGCTCGATGGCGTTGACCGGGCCGTCGGGCGTCAGCAGCGGCAGCGGGGGCATCCGCCGCCCCACCAGGGCGTGCGACGGCTCGGGTTCGCCGCTCTCGCCGCGCATCGGGTAGCGGATGTCCAGGCCGGTGATCATCTCGCCGATGTACCGGTTGACCTGGTCCAGGTCCATCAGCTCGCTGAACAGCTCGCGCAGCGGGTCGATCTCCGGCGCCGGGTGCATCATCGCCAGCTGGGCGCGGGTGTTCATGCAGACCCGCTTCGCGATCGGGCGCCGCTCGGCCTCGTAGCTGTCGAGCAGGGTGTCGGGGGCCCAGCCGTTCAGCGTGCCGGCCAGCTTCCAGCCGAGGTTCAGCGCGTCCTGGATGCCGGTGTTCAGCCCCTGCCCGCCGGCCGGGAAGTGGACGTGCGCCGCGTCGCCCGCCAGCAGGACGGAGCCGGTGCGGTAGCGGTCCACCAGGCGGGTGGCGTTCCCGAAGCGGGACATCCAGCGGGCCTCGCCGATGGTCAGGTCGAGGCCGGAGACCCGCTTGGCGGCCGCCGCCAGCTCGTCCGTGGTCACCGGCACGTCCCGCGGGACGGGCTCGACGTCGAACTCCACCGCGACCACCCGGTACAGGCCGTCCCCCAGCGGGATCAGGCCGAAGAGCCCGCCCTCCAGCCGCAGCAGCTCGCGGCCCGAGGGCTGCTCGCCGAGCAGCTGCACGTCGCCCAGCATGGCGTTGACCGTGGAGGCGGTGCCGGGGAAGGGCACCTCGACGAGCTTGCGCACCGTGCTGGCGCCGCCGTCGCAGCCGACCAGGTAGCGGCTGTCCAGCCGGTAGGTGCCGTCCGGCCCCTCGACGCCGGCGGTCACCCCGCCCTCGCCCTGCTCCAGCGAGACCAGCCGGTGGCCGCGCCGGATGTCGACCTTCAGCTCCAGCGCCCGCTCGTAGAGGATCTCCTCCGTCCTGGACTGCGGGACCATCAGGGCGTAGCTGTGCTCCGCGTCGAGCTTGGTCATGTCGACCTTGCGCAGGCCGGCGAAGTGGCCCTTGGGCCACACCGGCACCTGGTCGCCGACCCGGTCCAGCAGGCCGCGCTGGTGCAGGACCTCGACGGTGCGGGAGTGCAGGCCCAGCGCCCGGGACTCGCCGGTGGGACGCTCCAGCCGCTCCAGGACGACGGTGTCGATCCCGGCGAGTCCCAGCTCGCAGGCGAGCATCAGGCCGACGGGGCCGCCGCCGGCGATCACGACCGCGGTCACGGCTTCACCCCGACCAGCACGTAGTCGCTGCCGATGGTGCGGATGCGCTGCCCGCGCTCGACGGTGAAGCCGGCCTTCTCAAGCAGCTCCCGGCCCTCGTCCACGCCGTACTCCGAACCGCCGGTGACGAGCGCGACCTGCAGGCTGCCCAGCAGCGAGCCGAGCTCCGGCGTGCCGTCGTCCAGCATCTGGTCGTAGACGACGACGGCGCCGCCCGGCCGCAGCGCGGCGAAGGCGCGCTCCAGCAGGAAGGCCCGGCGCTCGGGCGTCCAGTCGTGCAGCACGTGCCCGAAGACCAGCACGTCCGCCTCGGGCAGCGCGTCCTCGAAGAAGTCGCCGCCGTGGAAGGAGATCTGCTCGGCGGTGCCGAGCTCCGCCATGTGCTCGTCGAACAGCGGCTCCACGGCGGGCAGTTCGAAGACGCCGCCGCGCAGGTGCGGGTGGGCGGCCACCACGGCGGCGGCGATGTGGCCGCGGGCGCCGCCCACGTCCACGAAGGAGCCGTACCGCGACCAGTCCACCACCTCGGCCAGCTGCGGGCCGACCAGCGCGTGCGCGGAGTCCATGTGCGCCAGGAAGCGCCGGGCGGCGTCCCGGTTCTGGTAGAGCCGCTCGAAGGCGTCCGGGCCGGTGGCCCCCTCCGCCTTGGGCTCGCCGTCGCGCAGCGCCTCGGTGAGCCGGGCCCACATGCCGTAGTGCCGGGCGGCGGCCGCGCGCACCGACCCGCCCAGGTAGTACGGGGAACCGGGCAGCAGGCAGGCCGCGGCCGAGGCGCTGTTGCGGAAGGTGCCGGCGGTCTCCTCCAGCAGCCCGAGCGCGACCAGCGCGCGCAGGAAGTCCGGCACCAGCCGGTGGTTCAGCCCGAGCCGCTCGGCGATCGCCGCGGAGTCCGCCGGCGCCTCGGCGAGCAGCTCGAACAGCCCGGTCTCCACCGCGCTGTTCAGGATGCGCGACTGGGCGTAGGCGGTGTTCAGCCGGCCGATCGCGATCGCCTCCTCGTACGGCACGTACGGGGTGTTCACGGCGGTTTCGGTTCCCATCACAGACCTCCTCGGTCGTTCACCAATCGGGGGCACGCGCCCGCCCGGCACCCGGGCGGGACACGGTCGTTGTGGCGCCGCGTCAGCCGGCGGCCAGGCCGGGCAGCGGGTGGCCCTCGGCGCGCAGGCGCGCGGCGGCCGCGCGCAGCGCCTCCCGGTCCGCCTCCGGCCCGCGCGGCGCCGCGGGCAGCAGGGCCGTGACGGCGCTCTCGCCGCGTCGCACCCGGGCGTGCCGGCGGGCGAGACCGGCCAGGCTCTGCCCGGGGCCGGTCTCCAGCAGGAAGAAGTCGCCGGAGCCGAGCAGCCCGTCGAGCGCCGGGCCGAACAGCACCGGGTCGACCGGGTGCCGCGCCCAGAAGTCCGGATCGGCGGCCAGCTCCGGCGTGAGCGGTGCCGTCGAGTAGGCCGACCAGAGCTCGGTGCGCGGCGCACCGAGCCGCACCCCGGCGTAGACGTCGGTGCTCACCGCGGCACCGGCCGCGGGGCTGTGGAAGGCGGTGGTCGCCCGCACCTCCCGGCAGGTGTGGCCCGCCTCGCGCAGGTCGGCGGCGACCGCGGCCAGCGGCCCGGCGGAGCCGGCCAGCATGGTCTGGCGCGGCGCGTTCACCGCCCCGACCACCACGTCCTCCCGCAGGAAGGGCGCGAGTTCGGCGGCGGTGGCGGCGACGGCCAGCATGCCGCCGGGCGGCAGTGCGGCGAGGCGCTCGGCGCGGTCCCAGAGGACCGCGGCCGCGTCCCGGACGTCGAACACCCCAGCCAGGACGCCGGCGGCCAGCTCCCCGACGCTGTGGCCGAGCAGCGCCACGGGCGCCACACCCCACGCGAGGACCGTCCGGGCCAGCGCGTGGTCCACCGCGAACAGCAGCGGCTGGGCCCGGGTCACATGGTCGAGGGGCACTCGAGGACACTCCGCGAGCCAGTCGTCCCGCAACTGCGGGCCGACCGCGCCGAGCGCGTCGAAGACGGTGTCCATGGCCTCGGTGAACACCGGCTCCCAGCCGTACAGGCCGGTGGCCATGGCGTCGTGCTGCGAACCCTGCCCGGGCAGCAGCAGCGCGACGGGGCGGGGGCCCGCCGGGGCGGGCGGCCCGGGTACGGCTTCGGTCTCCGGCATGGGGGTTCCCTCCTCGTCGGCTGCCGGGGGTCCGGCCTCCGGGGGCGCCCCGCGGCGCCCGTCCGGCACTGTTCCAGCGGGACCTTGCAATCGGCTCAAGACGGCCTCGCGGGCTGCCGGACGGCGGCCCGGGGCGGCCCTTCGAGGCGGGGTCGACCCCGTGTTGATCGGGTGTCGACCCGACGTCGACCGGGTCTCGAGCCGCACTGGGGAGATTGGCCGGGATCCCCCATCGGCCGGCCGGCCGCCGGGCCCGAGCACGCGCGGAGGACCACATGGACAGTCACCAGACCGGCGCCCCCCTCTATGTCGCGGGGTGCGCCTCGTGGCTGCCGCCCGCCGTCACCGCCGAGCAGGCGGTGGCCGCGGGAGAGGTCGGCGCGCGGGACGCCGCCCGCACCGGAGTGACCTCGGTGACCGTCTCCACCGGCCACAGTGCACCGGAGATGGCCGCGCTGGCGGCCCGCGTCGCGCTGCGCCGGGCGGACTGCCCGCCGCAGGACGTCGGGCTGGTGCTGCACGCGAGCCTCTACGACCAGGGGCACGACCTGTGGGCCCCGGCCTCGTACGTGCAGCGCCGGGCGCTCGGCGAACTGCCGGAGCACGCACCGGCGATGGAGGTGAAGCAGGTCTCCAACGGCGGCATGGCCTCGCTCGAACTGGCCGCGGCCTACCTCCGGGCCGGCACCGACCGGCCCGCAGCCCTGCTCACCAGCGGCGACGTCTTCTGCCCGCCCGGCTTCCACCGCTGGACCAGCGACCCGGGCACCGTCTACGCGGACGGCGGCGCGGCCCTGGTGCTCTCCCGGGACGGCGGATTCGCGCGCCTGCTCGGCCGGTTCAACGTCTCGGAGCCGCGCCTCGAAGGCATGCACCGCGGCGCCGCACCGTTCGCCCCGGCGGAGTCGGGCCTGCGCCGGGTCGTCGATCTCGACACCCGCAAGCGGGAGTTCCTCGCCGGGACGGGCCGGGCGGCAGCCGTCGCCTGGGTCGGCGGCGGGCAGCGCCGCGCCCTGGCGGGCGGGCTGGCGTCGCTCGGCCTGGAGGTCGGCGACATCGCCCGCTTCGTCCTCCCGCACCTCGGCGGACGCCGGCTGGCGGCCACCTACTTCCAGCCCTTCGGCATCGACCCGGAGCGGTCGACCTGGCCGTGGAGCCGGTCGATCGGCCACCTCGGCGGAGGCGACCAGTTCGCCGGTCTGGCGCACCTGGTGGAGACCAAGCAGGTCGGCGCGGGCGACCGGGTGGTGCTGGTCGGCGTGGGCGCGGGCTTCTCCTGGTCCTGCGCCGTCCTCGAACTGCTGGCGTGCCCCGACTGGGCCGCCTCCGACACCTGGCCGGACGAGGCGGAGGACGCCCCCGGGGACGGGGCCGGCACGGGCGGCTGAGCACCCGCCGGGGGGCGGTGCCGGCCCGTCCGGCACCGCGGGCACGCCGACGTGCCGGACCGCCCCTGTCCCGGGCTGGTCCGGCCGCTGCTGCCCGCCGGCGTCCGCACCGCCGGTGTCACGGCGGTGGGCGCCGCCTCCCGGCGGGCATGCGGAACGGGACCGCGCCGTGCTTCCGGCGCGGTCGCGGCATCGGTCAGGAAGCGACCGCGTGCCCGGCGAAGCGGTCCAACAGCAGGGTGCGGCTGCGCCGTTCGGCGTCCAGGGCGGGGTCCGAGACGATGATCGCCTGGTGGAGCCGGTACATCCTGGGTGAGGGCTCCAGGCCGAGCTCGTCGATGAAACGGCTCCGCAGCCGCTGGTACACGTCCAGGGCGTGCGGTTTGCGGCCGGAGCGGTAGAGCGCCAGCATCAGCTGGGCGTGCAGGTTCTCGTGCAGCGGGAACTCGCCCACGAGAGATGTGAGTTCGCTGATCAGCTCGTGGTGGCGGCCGAGTCTGAGGTCCGCCTCGATCCGCTGCTCGAGCGCGACGATACGGCCCTCCTGCAGGCGTAACGCCTCGACTTCGAGGAGCGGGCCCAACTGGACGTCGCAGAGCGCCGGCCCGCGCCACAGGGCGAGGGCGGCCCGCAGGGTCGACGAGGCCTGCTCGTCCTCCCCGCGGGAGAGCGCCTGCCGCCCCTCCGTGCAGAGCCGGTCGAAGGTGTGCAGGTCGAGCCCGCCGTTGCTGCGCAGTTGGTAGCCGCCCGGGCAGGTGACGAGCTGGGACTTCGCGGCGGCCATCGAGCCGCCGGCGGCCTGCATCAGCTGCTTGCGCAGCAGCAGGATGTAGGTCTGGATCGTGGTGGACGCGCTGGTCGGCGCGTCCTCTCCCCACAACTCCCGCTTGAGCGCGGAGGACGGGACGATCCGGTTGGTGTGCAGTACGAGCAGTGTCAGGACCTTGCGCGGCTTGGGAGCGGTCGGTGCGACGGGTATTCCGTTGAGCTCCACCTCAAGCGGTCCAAGGACGCGAGCAATCACAGGACATCCTTTGCTAGGAATTCACCGCTGAACAACGCTCGCACGTGGGATCTGAAATCACCGGCGTGGGCGGTGACCGTGCAGATAAACATACCCAGGCGAACCAATTTTCCCCCTTGGCTCTCCAACATCGACGACTTCGCCATCAATCGCGGAAAGTCGCTGCCGACCGCCTCATTGCGGCAGCAATTTGACTCGCAGTCAGGACGCTATAGCACGACCGCGCGGACTGTCCAGAGTAACAATCGTGCAGCCCTGCGGGCGGCCGGGTAAAAGACTTGGTAAAAAGGCCTGCTCGTGGCCGTTTCATTTGCTAAGCAATCCATCCCCATCACCGCGGGTGACCGTGTCGCATCGCAGCGTGCAAGTTCGCACGTGCGGGACCTCTAGGCGGCTTCAAGGGTTCCTGTAGCGCCGGCCGAGATTCTCGACCTGTACAGGCAGGGGGAGCTCCGGACGACTCGCGCTCCACAGACCCGCGTTCCGCCGAGGAGTGGCCAATGAATCGAAGAGTAGTCGTGACCGGAATAGGTGTAATGGCGCCCGGGGGTTCGGGGACGGCGGCATTCTGGGACCTGATCTCGTCCGGCCGCACCGCCACCCGGCCAATAACCGCGTTCGATGCCACGGGGTACCGCTCCAGGATCGCCGCCGAATGCGACTTCGATCCCGCTGTGCACGGGCTCACGCCGCGCGAGGTTCGGCGGATGGACCGTGCGGCGCAGTTGGCGACGGTCGCCGCACGTGAGGCGCTGCAGGACAGTGGAATTTCGGCCGCCGGCGTCCAGCCGCACCGGATCGGAGTCTCGCTCGGCAGCGCGGTCGGCTGCAGTGTGAGCCTCGAGGAGGAGTACGCAATTGTGAGCGATTCCGGCCGAAAATGGCTGGTCGACCACGCGTATACCTCACCCCATCTTTTCGGCCATTTCGTCCCCGGTTCGCTGGCCGCCGAGGTGGCCTGGGCGAGCGGGGCCGAGGGGCCGGCCGCCGTCATCAGCGACGGCTGCACCTCGGGGCTGGACGCCCTGGGCCACGCCGCGGACCTCGTCCGGGAGGGCACCGTCGACGTGGTGCTGGCCGGCGGGACGGACGCCCCGATCAGCCCGATCACGGTCGCCTGCTTCGACGCGATCAAGGCGACGACACCGCGCAACGACGACCCCGAGCACGCCTCCCGGCCCTTCGACAGGACCAGGAACGGCTTCGTGCTCGCCGAGGGCTCCGCGGTCATGGTGCTGGAGGAGTACGAGCACGCCCGACGCCGCGGTGCACGGATCTACGCCGAGTTCGCCGGTTTCGGGACACGCAGCAACGCGTACCACATGACCGGTCTGCGCGCCGACGGGCGGGAGATGGCCGAGGCGATCCGCATCGCGCTGAACGAGGGCCGGGTGGCTCCCGAGGACATCGGCTACGTGAACGCGCACGGCTCCGGCACCAAGCAGAACGACCGCCACGAGACCGCAGCGGTCAAGCTCTCGCTCGGCGAGCACGCCCGGCGGACCCCGATGAGCTCCATCAAGTCGATGGTCGGGCACTCGCTCGGCGCCATCGGCGCCATCGAGGTCGCGGCCTGCGTCCTGGCCATGCAGCACGACCTGCTGCCCCCGACGGCCAACCTGCACGAGCCGGACCCGGAGTGCGACCTCGACTACATCCCGCTGAAGGCCCGGGAGAAGCGGGTCGACGCCGTGCTGAGCATCGGCAGCGGCTTCGGCGGCTTCCAGAGCGCCGTCGTGCTCACCCGACCGGAGAGGACCGCGGCATGACCGGGACGACCGTGGTGACCGGCCTGGGCGTGATCGCCCCCAACGGCGTCGGCACCGAGGAGTACTGGGCCGCGCTGCTGCGCGGCGAGAGCGGGATCCGGCCGGTCGAGCGCTTCGACGCCTCCGGCTACCCCACCCGGCTGGCCGGCGAGATCCCGGAGAAGGCCTTCTCGGCCGGCGACCACCTGCCCAAGCGGCTGCTCCCGCAGACCGACCGGGTGACCCGGATGGCCCTGGCCGCCGCGGACTGGGCGCTGGCGGACGCCGCCGTGGACCCGGCCGAACTGCCGGACTTCGCGATGGGCGTGGCGACCGCCAACTCGGCCGGCGGGTACGAATTCGGCCAGCGCGAGCTGCAGCACCTGTGGGGGTCCGGCCCGGAGTTCGTCAGCGCCTACCAGTCCTTCGCCTGGTTCTACGCGGTGAACACCGGTCAGATCTCCATCCGCAACGGCCTGCGCGGCCCGAGCGCCGCCGTGGTCGCCGAACAGGCCGGCGGCCTCGACGCCCTCGGCCACGCCCGACGCTCGATCCGCAAGGGCACCGCGCTCATGGTCAGCGGCGCGATGGACAGCTCGCTCTGCCCGTGGGGCTGGATCGCCCACCAGTCCACCGGACTGCTCAGCACCCGCAACGACCCCGACCTGGCCTACCTGCCCTTCTCCGAGCTGGCCTGCGGCCACCTGCCCGGCGAGGGCGGCGCCATCCTCGTCCTGGAGGACGCCGGGCAGGCCCGCGAGCGGATCGCCCGGGGCGCCGCGCGGGTCTACGGCGAGATCGCCGGCTACGCCGCGACCTTCGACCCGCCGCCGGACTCCGGCCGCCCGGACACCCTCCGGCGTGCCGCCGAACTCGCCCTGGCGGACGCGGGCGTGGAGCCCGCGGAGGTCGACGTGGTCTTCGCCGACGCCGCCGGAAGCCCGGACGCGGACGGGGCCGAGGCACGGACCCTGCGCGAGCTCTTCGGCGAGCACGCCGTCCCGGTCGCCGCGCCGAAGGCCGCCACCGGCCGGCTCGGCTCCGGCGGCGCCGCGCTCGACGTCGCCACCGCCCTGCTGAGCCTGCGCGACCAGGTCGTCCCCCCGGCCGGGCCGGTGACCGCAGCCGCCGACCGGCACGGCATCGACCTGGTGGTCGGCGCGCCCCGCCCCGCACGGCTGCGCACCGCGCTGGTGCTGGCGCGCGGCCACGGCGGCTTCAACAGCGCCCTCGTACTCCGGACGCCCGCGTGACGCGGCCGTCCGGCACCGCCGGCGCCTGCCGCCCGGCACCACCGACGAACGGAGTGAAGCCATGAGTGAGGCCGTGAAGGAACCGCTGACCCTGGAGGACCTCGTCGCGATCCTGCGCGAGAGCGCGGGCGAGGACGAGGAGGTCGACCTGGGCGGCGACATCGCCGACGTCCCGTTCACCGACCTCGGCTACGACTCGCTGGCCCTGCTGGAGACGGCCGGCCGGGTCCAGCGGGAGCACGGGATCGTCCTGGACGACGAGGCCATGGCCGCGGCCGAGACCCCGCGGCTCTTCCTGGCCGCCGTCAACGAGGTGCTGTGCGGCACCGCGACGAACGCCGGCTGACCGCGTCCGGGGACGGGCCCTCGACGTCGAGCGAGCTGCGGTGGTGCCGCCCGGAGCGGCACCACCGCACCCCGCGCGACCATGACATGTTCCGGCTGGAATAATTGACGGCGCCTCAACTCCTGTACGAACCACGACACTGAAGGCCTGATGTCCTACCTTCTCCACATCGACTCCTCGGCCATGAACACCGGCTCCGTCTCCCGCGAGGTGGCCGAGACCTTCCTCGCCACCTGGCAGAAGGAGCACCCCGAGGGCCGCGTGGTCCACCGCGACCTCGGGGCCGCGCCGGTGCCGCACCTGACCGCCGACGGGATCGCCGCCCGCTTCGCCGATCCGGCCGCCCGCACCCCCGCCCAGGCAGAGGCCATGGAGCTGCAGGAGGAGCTGCTCGAGGAACTCCTCGGTGCCGGCGCCTACCTGTTCACCGTGCCGATGTACAACATGTCGATCCCCTCGACCTTCAAGGCGTGGCTCGACCAGATCATGATCCCGGGCCGCACCCTCGGGGACCCGAAGACCGTGCCGACCGCCGGCCGCCCCGCGGTCGTCGTCGCCAGCCGCGGCGGCGCCTACGGCGAGGGCACCCCGCGCGCGGGCTGGGACCACGTGGTGCCCTTCCTGACCACCGCGCTCGCCGACGCGCTCGGCATGGACGTCGAGTTCGTCGTCCCCGAGCTGACCATGGCCCACCGCAACCCGGCGATGGCCGAGCTGCGCCCGGCGGCGGAGGCCTCGCGCACCCGCGCGCACCAGGAGGCCGACCTGCACGCGCAGAAGATCGCGGCACGCCTGCTCGTCTGACCGGCGACCGGCGTCCCGGGCGGCACCGCCCGGGACGCCGGTCCGGCGGAGGCCGTGCCTCAGGCCGTGCGGCGGCGCCGGTGGACGGCCAGCGCGGCGGCGGTGGCGCCCGCCGCGACCCCGAGCCCGGCGGCCGCCGGCAGACCGACCTTGGCCGCCTTGCGGCCGGTGCGGAAGTCGCGGACCCGCCAGCCGTGCGTCCGGGCGTGCCGGCGCAGCGAGGCGTCCGGGTTCACCACGTACGGGTGGCCGACCAGGCTCAGCATCGGGATGTCGTTGGCGGAGTCGCTGAACGCCGCGCAGCGGGAGAGGTCCAGTTGCTCGCGCCGGGCCAGCGCCTGCACCGCCGCCGCCTTGGCCGGGCCGTGCAGCAGACCGCCGACCAGCCGGCCGGTGTACTCGCCGTCCGAGGTCTCCGCGACGGTGGCCAGGGCGCCCGTCATGCCCAGCCGGCGTGCGATGATCCGGGCGATCTCCTGCGGCGCCGCGGTGACCAGCCAGACCCGCTGCCCGGCGTCCAGGTGCATCTGCACCAGCGCCCTGGTGCCCGGCCAGACCTTGTCCGCGATGACCTCTTCGAAGATCTCCTCGCAGATCTGCTCCAGTTCGGCCGTCCGCTTGCCGGCCACCAGGCCGAGCGCGGTGTCCTGGGCGTCCGCGATGTGCGCCGGGTCCTCCGAGCCGTGCAGCCGGAACCAGGCCTGCTGCCAGACGAAGCGGGCGACGTCGCGGCGGGTGAAGAAGCGCCGCCGGTACAGGCCGACGCCGAGGTAGAACATCGCGGCGCCGCGCAGGATCGTGTTGTCGCAGTCGAAGAACGCGGCCGCCCGCGCGTCACCGGGCGTCGGGGTGTGGTCCTCGGACGGCGCCTTCCTGGCCCGCGCGGCCTTCTCCGCCTCTCTGGCCTTCTCCGCCTTCTCCGTCGTCACGGCCGGCCCGGTGCCCGTTGCGCTCCCCGCCGCGCCGTTGCGCTCCGCGCGCTGCGCGGCGACGGCGAGCAGGTCGGCCTCGGCCGCGTCGGCGGCGGCCTCGCCCGCCAGCGCGGTCCGCTCGTCGGGGGAACGCCTTGCGAGGTGGAGCCTTCGTAGCGCGGCCATGGACCGAGCATAGCCAGGGCGGGGCGGTGTTCCCGTGACGCCCGCGTGCAGGAGCCGTTAACGGTGTGCATCGGCGCCGTGACCCGCGCCGGGGGGCGCACAATGGCCGGGTGAGCCTGCTGCGACGCGACAAGAACAAGAAGCCCGCCGACCGGGTCGTCACCCTGATCGGCAAGCCCGGCTGCCATCTCTGCGACGACGCCCGCACCGTGCTCGTCCGGGTCACCGGCGAGCTCGGCGCCGCCTTCGAGGAGAAGGACATCACCCAGGACGAGGCGCTGTACCGCGAGTACGCCGAGCAGATCCCGGTCACCCTGATCGACGGCCGTCAGCACGACTTCTGGCGGGTCGACGAGCGCCGCCTGCGCGCCGCCCTCGGCGCCTGACGCGCCTGCCGCCTACGGCCGCCGGACCCCGCCGACCGCTGCCGGACCCCGCCGCGCCCACCGCCACCCCCGCCGATCGGCGGGGGTGGCGGACCGAATCGTTGCCGACCCGATAGAGATCACCCGCCGAATCGGTGAATTCGTCGGCTTACGATCGAGCCTGTTTCGTGTCCGCCGGGGGCCGCAGGCGAAGGAGAGAGCGCGATGGGCGGCTATGCCGTCGTCGACGTCGAGGCCACCGGCCGCAGCCCCTGGCGGCACCGGGTCGTCGAGGTCGCGGTCGTCCTGCTGGACGACGGGCTCCGTATCGAGGAGACCTTCTCCACCCTCGTCGATCCCGGCGGGCCGGTCGGGCCCACCCATGTGCACCGGATCGCCCAGGACGACGTGGTCGGCGCCCCGCGCTTCCGCGAGGTCGCCCCGTACCTGCTCGACCTGCTCGCCGACCGGGTCATGGTCGGCCACCACGTCACCTGCGACCACGCCTTCCTGGAGCGCGAGTACGCCCGGATCGGGGTGCCGCTGCCGCCCGTCCCGCTGCTCTGCACCATGCGCCTGGCCCGTACCCGGCTGCCCGCCGCCACCGGTTGGGGCCTCACCGCCTGCATAGAGGCGGCAGGCCTCGGCTGGTACCCGGCGCACACCGCGATGGGCGACGCCCGGGCCGCCGCCGACCTGCTCCGCCACTACGCCCGAACCGGCGCGCTGCCGCCCGCCGACCACCGGGAGCCGCCGCAGGACGCCGCCCCGGTGCCCTGGCCCCGGCTCGGCCGGGCCCGCTCGCTGGCGGGCGGCGCGCCCGTGCCGCTGCTGCGCCGCGAGGCCCCGCTCGGCCCGTGGCCGCAGGGAGTGACCGGATTCGGCGCAGCCGCTCCGGTGCACCCCGGAACGGTACCGGTCACGCAGGGAGGCGAGTGATGCGCATCACTGTGCAGGGACAAATCGGACACCATCTTTGTGCACACGTTCACAAACGCATAGCCTGGCTGCCTAAGCCCAGCTTCACCCTCGGGAGCACCGTGGCAATCGGCCGACCCACCCAGAGCAGTTCGCAGGCGCCCGACACCGGCGCCGCGCGCCGACCCTCGCGTGCCCGGGGCATCCCGGAGGCGACCGTCGCCCGCCTCCCCCTGTATCTGCGGGCGCTGACGGCGCTCTCCGAGCGCTCCGTCCCCACCGTCTCCTCCGAGGAGCTGGCCGCCGCCGCCGGCGTCAACTCCGCCAAGCTCCGCAAGGACTTCTCCTACCTCGGCAGCTACGGCACCCGCGGCGTCGGCTACGACGTCGAGTACCTGGTCTACCAGATCTCCCGTGAGCTGGGTCTCACCCAGGACTGGCCGGTCGTCATCGTCGGCATCGGAAACCTCGGCCACGCCCTCGCCAACTACGGCGGCTTCGCCTCCCGCGGCTTCCGGGTCGCCGCCCTGCTCGACGCCGACCCCGGCGTCGTCGGCACCACCGCCGCAGGCCTGCCCGTCCGGCACATGGACGAGCTGGAGTCCATCGTCGAGAGCCAGCAGGTCTCCATCGGCGTGATCACCACCCCGCCCGGCGCCGCCCAGCAGGTCTGCGACCGCCTCGTCGAGGCCGGCGTCACCAGCATCCTCAACTTCGCCCCCACCGTGCTGACCGTCCCGGACGGCGTGGACGTGCGCAAGGTCGACCTCTCCATAGAGCTCCAGATCCTCGCCTTCCACGAGCAGCGCAAGGCCGGCGAGGAGCCCGGCGGCGGCGACTCCGTGCTCGACCGTGCCCCCGGCCCGGTCCGCGCCGCGGCCGCCAAGCTGCGCCGCGCCGCCGGCGCCGCCAAGGGCGAGCCCGCCAAGGGCGCCGACCGCTCCGCCCAGGGCCGCGCCGCCAAGACCGCCGCCCAGAACGCCGCCGGCCCCACCGCCGGCGGCGAGGGCGACCTCTCGGCGGTGATGCCGGCATGAGCCTGCTCGTCGTCGGACTGAGCCACCGCACCGCCCCGGTCGGCGTGCTGGAGCGCGCCGCCCTCACCGGCGAGGTCCCCACCCGCCTGCTGCACGACGCCGCCGCCTCGGCCACCGTCGCCGAGGCCGCCCTGGTCAACACCTGCAACCGGATCGAGCTCTACGCGGACGTGGACAAGTTCCACGCCGGCGTCGCCGAACTCTCGCTGCTGCTCGCCCACCACAGCGGCGTCGACCTGGAGGAGCTCACCGCCCACCTCTACGTCCACTACGAGGACCGCGCCGTCCACCACCTCTTCTCGGTGGCCTGCGGCCTGGACTCGATGGTCGTCGGCGAGGGCCAGATCCTCGGCCAGCTGCGCGACGCCCTGGCCCGCTCCCAGGACGAGCACACCGCCGGCCGCGGCCTCAACGAGCTCTTCCAGCAGGCCCTTCGGGTCGGCAAGCGGGCCCACAGCGAGACCGGCATCGACCGGGCCGGCCAGTCCCTGGTCACCTTCGGCCTGGAGCAGGTCGCCGCCGGCGCCGGCGAGATCGCCGGCAAGCGCGTCCTGGTGGTGGGCGCCGGTTCGATGAGCTCGCTCGCCGCCGCCACCCTCGTCCGCGCAGGCGTCACCGACCTGCTCGTCGCCAACCGCACCGCCGAGCGCGCCGAGCGCCTGGTCGGCAACCTCGGCACCGGCCGCACCGTCGACTTCGCCAAGGTCCCCGAGGCGCTCGCCGACGTCGACCTGGTGGTCTCCTGCACCGGCGCCGCCGGCGTGGTCATCACCGCCGAGCAGGCCGCCGCCGCCGTCGCCGCCCGCACCGGCGAGGGCCCGCTCGCCTTCCTCGACCTCGCGATGCCGCGGGACGTCCACCACGACGTCCACGAGCTGCCCGGCGCGCTCCTGGTCGACATCGAGAGCCTGTCCCACGCGCACTCCGCCGACGGCCCGGGCGCCGCCGACGTCGACGCCGTCACCGGCATCGTCGCCGACGAGGTCGCCGCCTTCGGCGCCGCCCAGCGCGCCGCCCGGATCGCCCCCACCGTGGTCGCGCTCCGCTCGATGGCGTCCGACGTCGTCATCGGCGAGCTCGCCCGCCTCGAATCCCGGCTGCCCGACCTCGACGAGCGCTCCCGCGCCGAGATCGGCCAGACCGTCCGCCGCGTCGTCGACAAGCTGCTGCACGCACCCACCGTGCGGGTCAAGCAGCTCGCCGCCGAGCCCGGCGGCGCCTCGTACGCCGAGGCGCTGCGGGAACTCTTCGACCTGGACCCGGCGGCCGTGCACGCCGTCTCCGGCACCCCGGCCTCGTCGCCGGGCACCGGCCAAGCCCCCCGCGGCGGAGCGGCCGGATGAACCCCGTCAACCCCCACCGGCACGACCTGGACGAGCACCTCATGAATGGTCAACTGAGCAGCCCCCCGGGCGCCCCCGAGCAGCCGCTGCGCCTGGGCACCCGACGCAGCGCCCTGGCGATGGCGCAGTCCGGCATGGTCGCGCGCGAGGTGAGCCGGGTCACCGGCCGCCCGGTGGAACTCGTCGAGATCACCACCTTCGGCGACACCTCCCGGGAGGCGCTGGCGCAGATCGGCGGCACCGGCGTGTTCGTCTCGGCGCTGCGCGACGCCCTCCTGGAGGGCCGCATCGACCTCGCCGTGCACTCCCTCAAGGACCTCCCCACCGCCGCCCCGGCCGGCCTGCTCCTCGCGGCCGTCCCGGAGCGCGAGGACGTCCGCGACGCCCTGGTCGCCCGTGACGGGCTCACCCTCGGCGAACTCGTCGAGAAGCTCGCCGGCAGCGGCCGCACCGCCCGCGTCGGCACCGGCTCCCCGCGCCGGATGGCCCAGCTGAACGCCTGGGCGGCCGCCCGCGGCACCGCCCTGGAGACCGTCGCGATACGCGGCAACGTGGACACCCGGATCGGCTACGTCGCCTCCGGCGAGCTGGACGCCGTCCTCCTCGCCACCGCCGGCCTCAACCGGCTCGGCCGCGCCGCCGAGATCACCGAGCACCTCGACCCCGAGCTGATGGTCCCGGCCCCCGGCCAGGGCGCCCTCGCCGTGGAGTGCGTGGACGCCGGCCTCGCCGCACAGCTCGCCGCGCTCGACCACACGCCCACCCGGGCCGCGGTCGTCGCCGAACGCGCCCTGCTGGCCGCCCTCGAGGCGGGCTGCTCGGCGCCCGTCGCCGCGCTGGCCGTCTGGGCCGGCACCGAACTGCAGTTGGAGGGCGTGGTCGGCACCACCGACGGCGCCACCCTGCTGAGAATGACCGCCACCGGCCCGCTCGTCCTGGACGAGACGGCCGAGGAGCAGGCGGCGGCCCTCGGCCGCGCGCTCGCTGCCCGGCTGCTCGACCAGGGGGCGGCCGGCCTGATGGGGGAGCGAAACCGATGAGCCCCACCGCCGCCACCAGCCCGTCCAACGGCCCGGCCCAGCCGGCCGGCCGCTGCACCTTCCTGGGAGCCGGCCCGGGCGACCCCGGTCTGCTCACCCTCCGCGCGGTCGACGTGCTGGCCTCCGCCGACGTCCTGATCGCCGACCCGCTCACCGCCGCCGCCGTCCGCGCGCACTGCCCGGCCGGCGTCCAGGTGCACAACCCCGCCGAGGAGGCCGGCCTCGACGTCGCCAGGCTCGTCGCGGACGCCGTCCGGGCGGGCAAGCACGTGGTGCGCACCGTCGACGGCGACCCGGGCCTCGACGGCTGCGCCGCCGAGGAGATGCTCGGCTGCGCCGGCGCGGAGATCGCCTTCGAGGTGATCCCCGGTGTCGCCCAGTCGGTCGGCGTGCCGGCCTACGCGGGTGTGCCGCTGCGCAGCAGCCAGGGTGCCGACGTGCGCTTCGTGGACGCCGCCGCGCTGCTCGGCGGCGTCGGCGTCGACCTCGGCGCGCTGGAGACCACCCTGGTCGTCCGCACCACCCTCGGCCAGCTGCCGGCCACCGCCAACGCGCTGGTCGCCAACGGCCGCAAGCCGGAGGCGGCGCTCTCCGCCACCCTGTCGGGCACCACCACCCGCCAGCGCACCTTCACCTCCACGCTGGCCGGCATCGCCGCCGACCTGAAGGCGGCCCGGGTGCTGCCCTCCCCGGTGTCGGCCCCGGTCGACCCGGCCACCCCGGTGATAGCCGTGGTGGGCGAGCAGGTCGCCCACCGCGCCTCGCACTCCTGGTTCGAGACCAAGCCGCTGTTCGGCTGGAACGTCCTCGTCCCGCGGACGAAGGAGCAGGCGCACGGCCTCTCCGACCAGCTGCGCGGCTACGGCGCCGTCCCGCAGGAGGTGCCGACCATCGCGGTGGAGCCCCCGCGCACCCCGCAGCAGATGGAGCGCGCCATCAAGGGCCTGGTGACCGGCCGCTACGAGTGGATCGCGTTCACCTCGGTCAACGCCGTGAAGGCCGTCCGGGAGAAGTTCGAGGAGTACGGCCTGGACGCCCGCGCGTTCGCCGGCATCAAGGTCGCCGCGGTCGGCGAGACGACCGCCCAGGCGCTGGTCGACTTCGGTGTGAAGCCCGACCTGGTGCCCTCCGGCGAGCAGTCCGCCGCCGGGCTGCTGGAGGACTGGCCGCCGTACGACCCGGTCTTCGACCCGATCGACCGGGTGCTGCTGCCGCGCGCCGACATCGCCACCGAGACGCTCGTCGCCGGCCTGGTCGAGCTCGGCTGGGAGGTCGACGACGTGACGGCGTACCGTACCGTGCGCGCCTCGCCGCCGCCGGCCGAGACCCGCGAGGCGATCAAGGGCGGCGGGTTCGACGCGGTGCTCTTCACCTCGTCGTCCACCGTGCGGAACCTGGTCGGCATCGCCGGCAAGCCGCACAACGTGACCGTCATCGCCTGTATCGGCCCGGCCACCGCCAAGACGGCGGAGGAGCACGGCCTGCGGGTCGACGTGATGGCGCCCGCGCCGTCCGCCGCCGCACTGGCCCAGGCCCTCGCCGAATTCGGCGCCCGGCGCCGGGACACCGCGGTCGCCGCCGGCGAGCCGGTCTACCGGCCGAGCGAGCGCCGCCCCGGGTCGCGCCGCAAGGCCGCCCGCTGAACCCCGCCGCCGGGGAGGTACCGAGCCTCCCCGGCGGCTCCGTGTCGTACCGGAGAGAGAAGCAGCAGTTGTCCGCCGAATTCCCGACCGTACGCCCGCGCCGCCTCCGCTCGACCCCGGCGATGCGCCGGCTGGTCGCCGAGACCCGCCTGCACCCGGCCGAGCTGATCCTGCCGGCCTTCGTCCGCGAGGGCATCACCGAGCCGATGCCGATCACCTCGATGCCCGGCATCGTCCAGCACACCCGGGACACCCTGCGCCGGGCCGCGGTGGAGGCCGCCGAGGCCGGCATCGGCGGCATCATGCTGTTCGGCGTCCCCGAGGTGCAGGACGCCGTCGGCAGCGAGGGCACCAACCCGGACGGCATCCTGCAGCAGGCGATCCGCGACGTGGTCGCCGAGGTCGGCGACCGGCTCGTCGTCATGTCCGACCTCTGCCTGGACGAGTACACCGACCACGGCCATTGCGGCGTCCTCGCCGAGGACGGCTCCGTCGACAACGACGCCACCCTGGAGCGCTACGCCGAGATGGCCGTGGTGCAGGCCGACGCCGGCGTCCACCTGGTCGGCCCCTCCGGCATGATGGACGGTCAGATCGGCGTGGTCCGGCGGGCCCTGGACGAGGCCGGCCACCAGGACACCGGCATCCTCGCCTACACCGCCAAGTACGCCTCCGCCTTCTTCGGGCCGTTCCGCGAGGCGGTCGGCTCCTCGCTCAAGGGCGACCGCAAGACCTACCAGCAGGACCCGGCCAACGCCCGCGAGTCGCTGCGCGAGCTGGAGCAGGACGTCGCCGAGGGCGCCGACCTCGTCATGGTGAAGCCCGCCATGGCCTACCTGGACGTGCTGCGGCAGATCGCCGACGCCTCCCCGGTGCCGGTCGCCGCGTACCAGGTCTCCGGCGAGTACTCGATGATCGAGGCCGCCGCCGCCAACGGCTGGGTGGACCGCGAGCGGATCATCCTGGAGACGCTCACCTCGATCCGCCGGGCCGGCGCCGAGCAGATCCTCACCTACTGGGCCGTCGAGGCCGCCCGGATGCTGGCGTAGCAACGCCGGGAGGCCGGGCCGCGGGGTCAACCCGCGGCCCGGCCTCCGGTGCGTCTGCGGCCGGTCAGCCGATGTGCGCCTCGCCATCGGCGCCGCCACCGATGGACGTGCTGGTGGCCCAGCCCCAATCCTGGCCGATCACGGAGATGTTGCTGGTCTCGGCCCAGCCGTGGCCCTCGCCCGCGACGAACGGGTCGTCGGCGGTGGCGACCAGGCCGGCGCCGCCGCCCGCGTCCACGTGCGCCTGGGCGGGCGCCGCGACGCCGGCCACGGCCAGTGTGCCGACAGCGGTCAGCAGGGCCTTGCCGAGCACGGTCTTCATGATGGAGGGGTCCTCTCTACGACGGTGATGCGGACTCGACTGATCACAACAAGCCGCCCCGGCCCGGCAACCACGCACCCGGCATGACGCACCGTCACCCGAACGCCCTCCGTGGGGACCGCTGTGCGGAACGGACCCGGCGGACGGCGGGGGAGGGGTGACCGCGGCCCGGCCGGCGGACACCCGGCCGGGGGAACGGCAACCGCCGGACCCGGAGGAGCGACTCCCCCGAGCCCGGCGGCGGATCGGACCGGCAGGATCAGCCGATCAGGTGGGAGACGCCGCCGTCGCCGCTGCCCACGGTGTTCTGGCCCACCACGCAGGTCTGCTGCGGCTGGTTGTTGAGGACCGGGACCTCGATCGGCACGGCGAGGCCGACGACCGCGCCGACCGCGATGTTGTGGACCTCGGGCAGGCAGAGGTTCGGGTTGTCCAGGGTGTGGTAGTTCGGGCTGTGGTCACCGGTCGTTCCGGTGGCGTTGGTGCCGCCGTTGCCCTGGATGGAGGTGGCGGCACCGTCGGCGTCGCCGATCGCCATCGCGGGAGCGGCGGCCATGGCGACACCGGCGGCGGCGACGCCGGCGGCGGCGAGAGCCTTCTTGATCATCTCTGCGTTCCTTCGTGGGATCTTCTGAATGGGATGGAGCCTCGCCCCGGCGGGTGGCTCACGCCGGGCGTTTCTGCGCCGGTGCGGCCGGGGGAGCGGCCGCACCGGGTGGTACGGGATCGGGGCGGGGGCCCCGAGAGTGCGGCGGGTGTGCGTCAGCCGACCAGGTGGGAAACGCCGCCGTCGCCGCTGCCGAGGGTGCCCTCGCCGACCACGCAGGTCTGCTTGGGCTGGTTGTTGAGCGCGTCGACCTCGACCGGAACCGCCACGCCGAGCACGGCCACACCGATGTTGTGGATCTCGGGGAGGCAGACGTTCGGGTTGTCGGCGAAGTGGAAGTTGGGGCTGTGGTTGCCCCAGGTGCCGGTGGCGTTGGTGCCGCCGTTGCCCTGGATCGAGCCGGCGGAGCCGTCCGCGTTGCCGATCGCGCCGGCCGGAGCCGCGGCGGTGGCCAGGGCGGCGGCCGCCAGGCCCAGGCCCGCGAAGGTCTTCTTCAGCATGGGAGATACCTCTCTGAAATGCTCGGGTGCGGCGGCCCGGCGGCCGTGCCCGGTGTCTGTGGATTCCGGTCGCGTCGCCGTCGAGCTGCGACATCCGGTTCAAAGAATGACGGCAGGGAAAGTTACGCAGATTCTTCGCAGGCGTCTGATTGATCATCAGGTCGGTGGTATTCCAGTCCGATTATTAGCCCGTACCGGTTAATCGACGCAATCCCGCCCGTGGTCGGTCGTTGCGCAGATTGCTTTTCCGCAGGGCTCTCCCCTCGGAACCGCTCCGGTAGAACGCACTCGGACAGAACGGTGAATTGCATGAAGCTTTCCAAGCGGGCCACCGGCGCCCTGCTGCTCGCGGTCGGTGCCGGCGTCGTCTCCGCGCAGGGCGCGGCCGAGGCCCGCCCGATGACCCCCGGCGAGGTGGCGGCCGTCGAGAACGGCCTGGCGGGCCAGGAGGTGCCGTTCAACGTCCCGCTGCCGCTGCTCACCCAGACCGGAACGCTCTCCGGCGGGCTGCCCGCCTCGCCGCTGGAGCCGCCGGTGCCCGAGGAGCACCCGGGCGCCCAGCTCCTCCCGGACCGGATCGTCCCCGCGGTCAACATCGGCCGGGTCGGCCCGGCCGTGGACGCCGTGGTGCCGCTGCCCGCCGCCGACCGGAGCACCGAGCTCGGCCAGGCCGTCCTCAACGTGCCCGCCGCCCCGATCCGGACGGCCGGCCCCGCCCTGGAACTCGGCCAGCCGCTGCGCTACGCCACCGACCACAGCGGGGAGTTCGCCGACGGCGCGCTCTCCTTCGGCGAGCTGGACCCGCGGCTGGTGACCGCGCCGGTGCAGGCCGTGCCCGGCGCCAAGGCCTCGCTCGGCGGCGACGACCAGCGGGTCTCGGTCACCGACACGGCCGGCAACCTGACGGCGGCCGCCACCGGTGCGCTCTCCTCCGACGTCCTGGCTCAGCCCGCGTTCTGACCCGCGGCCCGAACGGCGGGAGCCCGGCACCCCCCGAGGGCGCCGGGCTCCGTGGCGTGCGCAGGCGCCTCCGGGGCGGCTCAGCCGGGCAGCAGGCCGAGCGTCGGGCCGACCACCGGCAGGCTCTGCGGGCCGCCGCCCGCGCTGAGCGGCGAGGTCAGCGGCGCGGTGCCGACCGTCGGCACCCCGTTGTCGGGCTGAACGGCGACGCCGTTGTTCAGCACGTCGGCCGAGGACTGCGCCCACGGGTCGAGCCGCAGGTTCTTCACCGGGGCCACCGCGTAGCCGAGCGCACCGGTCGTGCCGCCGACCACCTGCCCGGTGTCGGGGGACTGCAACTGCGCGGCCGGCCGGGGCAGCCCGGCCGGGGCGGTCTGCTCGGCGGCGGAGGCCGGGCCGGCCGCCGCGCCCACGGCGGCGGCCGCGCCGAGCGCGGCCAGCAGGCCCGTTCGGGCCGTCTTCAGCACCATGGAGGAATCCTTCTCGTCGGTGGGATGGGTGGCCGCCGGCCGGACGCCCTCGCGGGGCCGGGCCGCGGCGCCGACGCGAACTGCCCCCCGGCCGGCGGCCGGGGGGCAGACGCACGAGTCGTGCCGATCGCGGTGATCAGCAGTCCTCCTCCTCGACCTGCGGCGGCGCGTCCACGTTGGCGCAGGTGTTGCCGAACGCGGGGTTCAGCAGGCCGACCACGTTGACCGAGTTGCCGCAGACGTTCACCGGGACGTGCACCGGCACCTGGAGCAGGTTGCCGGACAGCACGCCGGGCGAGCCCGATGCGACGCCCTCGGCGCCGGAGCTGGCGCTGGCGGCGCCGGCACCACCGAGCACGATGCCGGCGGCGGCGGTGAGAACGGCGGCCTTCTTCACGTTCTGCATGGGAGTCGATCTCCTAATCACACACGGGGAGGGTGCGCCGCGCCCGGCGGGACCGGGCGCGGCGCGGACACGACGTCAGTCGACGGCTTTTCAGCCGGCGTTGGCGCAGGAGTTGCCGAACGCCGGGTTCAGGGCGCCGATCACGTTGACGGTGTTGCCGCACAGGTTGACCGGGACGTGCACCGGGACCTGGACCAGGTTGCCGGACAGCACGCCGGGGGAGCCGGCGGCGACGCCCTCGGCGCCCGAGCTGGCGGCGGCGACACCGGCGCCGGAGGCGAACAGGCCGGCGGCGGCGATGGTGAGGACGGTGGCCTTCTTGAACGTGCGCATGGGGTTTCGTTCCTTAGGTTCGTGCCCGGATTTCCTTGTGGAGACCGGGCGCCGGGCGAATCGGTATCATCGCCCGACATTTCCTGGGTGCTCCGTGATTGTCACTCCCGCGGCTCAACTGGCGTGTGTCGCCCGTGGCTTGGGCGAGCCGTCGGCCGCTCTATGTCGTGCGCGCCGCCACCGATTCCCGCACGGCCGGGAATTGGTGCACCGAGGCGCTGCCAGAAGGCGCCCAAAGGCCCCTCCTGGGAGTCCTGCGGACCGGCCCGCGGGCCGGCGCGGCCGCCCGGTCGGCGGCCCGGGGTCAGATGTTGGCGCAGGCGTTGCCGAACGCCGGGTTCAGCAGGCCGATCACGTTCACGGTGTTGCCGCAGACGTTGACCGGGACGTGCACCGGGACCTGGATCAGGTTGCCGGACAGCACGCCGGGGGAGCCCGTGGCGACGCCCTCGGCCGCCGCACCCGAGGCGGACGCGGCGGCGGCGCCGCCGAACAGCATGGCGGCTGCGGCCGCGGTGCCGAACACGCCGTAGGCGATCTTGCGCATGGTGCAGTCTCTTTCTGTTCGCGAGTCCCGCGCCGTGCGCGCCGCGGATCGGTCGGACGCCGCGGCCCGCTCGGGCGGGTGGGACCGGGCCGGACCGGGAGCCCCGGGCCGGACCGGTCGAGCCGGTACGCAGGGAAGAACGACCGTGGCCGCCGGGGGAAACGGGCTGATCCCACGATCACCCGAATGCCTTCACTACTACGTCCGGGTGAATGTGCCGGCGTGTTCGGTACCGCGCCGAGCAGGCGTCGTTGGGCCCGGTGCACGCCCCGTGCCCTTCCGTGCGGAGCCCGAGCGGTCCACCCGAGCGGCCCATGGAAGACCTGTATCAACGAGGAGACTCATATGAGCGTCAAGAAGGCCGCCGCTGTCGGCGCCGCCGTCGTGGGCATCGTCGCTGCCGGTGCCGGCACCGCGATGGCGAGCGCCGGCGCCGAGGGCGCCGCGGCCGGTTCCCCGGGTGTCGCCTCGGGCAACAACATCCAGGTTCCGGTGCACGTCCCGGTCAACCTGTGCGGCAACTCGATCGACGTCATCGGCCTGCTGAACCCGGCGTTCGGCAACTCCTGCGCCAACGTCGGCTGACCAGGCCGCAGCGCCTGACGGCCGGTCACCGGCCGAGTCCGCACGCAACGGGCCGCCGCTCACGCCCCTTCCTCCTGGGGCGCGGGCGGCGGCCCGTTCGTCGTGCGCCGAGCCTTGTTGGACGGAGTGTCAGTTCCTAACATGTGAGCCGGGCTCATATTTCTCCGAGCCTGCCCGGCCTTCCCCGAGGACCTCGCCTGGGGCCACAACCTGGTCGTCCCGACGTTCAGCGACGCACTGCGCGAGGCGGCGGGCCGGGTGCCCGGCGTGCGGTACCTCGACCAGCGGCGGGTCAGCTACGGCCACGAGGTGTGCGCGAGCTGGACGAGCTCGCCGTACGAGTACACCAACGGCGACGTCATCGACGTCTCGGAGCGCACCCGAAACGGCTGCGACCAGGAGATCGGCATCCCCGGGGTGTGCATGAACATGGTCCGGCAGTCGTACCACCTGCGGGTGGCCGGCTACCGCGGTGAGGCCGGCTGCCTCGCCCAGTTCTACCGCCGGCCCGCGCTCGACCAGGCCTACTGCACCCTCGACCGGACCAACACCACCTCGATCGCCCCGCTCACCGCCGGCCGGCCCTTCCCCGACGCCCCCGAGGACGGCTCCTGGTACCGGCTCACCAACGCGGCCACCGGCCGGCCCCTCGACATCGCGGGCGGCGGCACGTACGGCGACGCCACCGACGGCCGCGCCGCCATCACCTACCGGCCGACCGGCGGGCTCAACCAGTCCTTCCTGCTGAGGGCGGCCGCCAGCGGCACCTTCGAACTCGCCTCCACCGCCAACCGCGCCATGTGCCTGGACGCCACCGGCGGATCCACCGCCCCCGGCACCCCGCTCGTCCAGTGGCACTGCCACGGCGGCGGCAACCAGCACTGGCTGCTGCTGCCGACCGAGGACGGCCGCTACCGGATCGCCGACTCCCAGGACCGCACCGAGGTCGCCACCCTCACCACCACCCTCGACGCCCAGGGCAACCGCACCCTCGCCCTCGCCCAGGACGCCGGTACCGCCGACCAGCTCTGGCAGCTCGACAAGCTCGGCATCTCCTACCTCCCCTGACCGGCCCGCGCCGGTGGGCAGGCACCCCGCCTGCCCACCGGCGCGGTGTCAGCCCGCGTCCGGCTGGTGGAGGAGCGGCGATCGCACTGTCAACCGACGGTTGACAGTGCCGCGGTGTCAACCTACGGTTGACACATGGCGAATCCAGTCCAGATGACGCATCCCGTCCGTCTCGACGACCTGATCGAGACCATCAAGAAGGTTCACAGCGACGCGCTCGAGCAGCTCGCCGACGCCGTCCTCGCCGCGGAGCACCTCGGCGAGGTGGCGGACCACCTGATCGGCCACTTCGTGGACCAGGCCCGGCGCTCCGGCGCCTCCTGGACGGACATCGGCAAGAGCATGGGGGTCACCCGGCAGGCCGCGCAGAAGCGCTTCGTGCCCAAGGGCCCGGGCGAGGCCTCGGACCTCGACCCCAGCCAGGGCTTCGGCCGCTTCACCCCGCGGGCCCGGAACGTGGTGATGGCCGCCCAGAACGAGGCCCGCGCCGCCGGCAACGCCGAGATCACCCCCGCGCACCTGGTGCTCGGGCTGCTCGCGGAGCCCGAGGGCCTCGCCGTCCAGGTGCTCGAGGCCCAGCAGATCGCCCCGGAGGCGGTCCGCGAGGCGGCCGAGGCGGTGCTGCCCGCGGCCGCGGACGAGCTGCCCGAGCTGATCCCGTACGACGCCCGGGCCCGCAAGGCCCTGGAGCTGACCTTCCGCCAGGCGCTCCGGATGGGCCACAACTACATCGGCACCGAACACATCCTCTTCGCCCTCCTGGAGTTGGAGGACGGCACCGGCCCGCTCTCCGGCCTCGGGGTCGACCGCACCGCCGCCGAGTCCCTGCTCGCCGAGGCCCTGGCCGCCTTCGCCGCCGCCCAGGGCGGGCAGGCCTGACGGCAGCACGAAAGGGGCGTGCGGTGGTGCCTCCCGGACGGGAGGGCGCCACCGCACGCCCCTGTCACATGCCCTGGCTCAGGGCCAGACGAGGCAGTACAGCTGGTGGCCGGCGTCGTGCAGGCGATTGGCGAAGTCCTGCCACTCGTGCAGCATCTGGTAGATCACGAAGGCGTCGCGCGGGCCGCGCCGGTCCGGCACGGTCGACCAGATGAAGGCGGCGGCGCCGAGCTGCGTCTCGTCGGCCTTGCGCAGCGGCTCGACCACGTTGTGCGGCAGCTGCACGACGGCGTAGTCGGGGTGCAGGACGACCAGCTCCAGCGGCGGTACCTGGTGCAGCGGGACGCCCTGGATGCCGGTGAGCACCATCGCGCTCATGGTCTCGGGTTTGATCTTGGTGGAGAGGTGGCCGTTGAGCGAGCCACTGGTCTCCATCAGGTCGCCGAGCCGGCCGAGCGAGCCCAGCTCGCCGGCGTCGAGGCCGAGCCCGCCGGGCCCGAGGGCGGTCGGGACTCTCGCCGCGGTGGCCCGGTCGGGTGCGCCGAAGTACTTGTAGGTGACTCCCACGCGTCCCTCGCCCCGCCTTCCCCTGCCGCCTGTACCCGTACCCCCGCCGTGCGCGGCCTCCGCGGAGGGACGGGGGGCACCCGTGGCCTCCTCGAAGCCGTCCTGCGCCTCGGACACTCGGACCATCCTCACCGGAATTCGCCGGAATCGACAGACCCCCACACGCCCGGTGTCCCTCCGAACGTGCCACTTACCCGTCTTGTGCCGCCGTACACACTGCGAGCCGCAGCGCCCCGTGACCGCGTCGCCGCGGTCGGCCGGCCGGTTCGAACGGTCGCCCCCCGGCGTCCGTCGCCCCGATCCGGGGCGTGCGCCCCGCTGTGCCCAGGACCTCCGGCCCACCGGCCGGACTCCTTCGCGACGGTCGCACGGACAACCGTACAGTCCGAACCCCTTGCAGAGGCAGCAGCACACGGATCATCGTTCCAGATGATCGGGCCGGGCATGCAGAGTGCAAGGACACGATTTGAGAGCATGTTCAGGTGACCAACCCCGTGAGCAACCCCGAGAGCAGGTCCGACGGCGACCCGCGGACCAGTCCCCCGAGCTATCCGTACGAGGCTCCGCAGTCCCGGTCGCTGTTCGAGCGCGCCTCCGTCGTCACCCCGGGTGGCGTGAACTCGCCAGTCCGTGCCTTCCGTGCGGTCGGCGGTACCCCCCGCTTCATGGTGTCCGGCATCGGCCCCTACCTGACCGACGCCGACGGCCGGGAGTACGTCGACCTGGTCTGCTCGTGGGGGCCGATGATCCTCGGCCACGCGCACCCGGCGGTGATCGAGGCGGTGCAGCGGGCGGTCGTCCGCGGCACCTCCTTCGGCACCCCCGGCGAGGGCGAGGTCGAGCTGGCCGAGGAGATCACCGCCCGGGTGGCACCGGTCGAGCAGGTCCGCCTGGTCTCCAGCGGTACCGAGGCCACCATGTCGGCGATCCGGCTGGCCCGCGGCTTCACCGGCCGCGCGAAGATCGTGAAGTTCGCCGGCTGCTACCACGGCCACGTGGACGCGCTGCTGGCCGCGGCCGGCTCCGGTGTGGCGACCTTCGCCCTGCCGGACACCCCCGGCGTCACCGGCGCCCAGGCCGGCGACACCATCGTGCTGCCGTACAACGACCTGGAGGCCGTCCGGCAGGCCTTCGCCGCGCACCCGGGCGAGATCGCCTGCGTGATCACCGAGGCCTCGCCCGGCAACATGGGCGTCGTCCCGCCGCTGCCCGGCTTCAACCGGGGCCTCGCCGAGCTCTGCAGGGCCGACGGCGCGCTGTTCGTCTCCGACGAGGTGATGACCGGCTTCCGCGTCTCCAAGGCCGGCTGGTACGGCCTGGAGGCCGCCCGCGAGGGCTGGGCCCCGGACCTCCTCACCTTCGGCAAGGTCATGGGCGGCGGCTTCCCGGCCGCGGCCTTCGGCGGCCGCGCCGACGTGATGGCCCACCTCGCGCCGGCCGGCCCGGTCTACCAGGCGGGCACGCTCTCCGGGAACCCGATCGCCACCGCGGCCGGCCTCGCCCAGCTGCGCAACTGCACCGACGAGGTGTACGCCACCGTCGACCGGGTCGCCGAGCAGGTCTCCGGCCTGGTCGCCGAGGCGCTCGCCAAGGAGGGCGTGGCGCACCGGCTGCAGAAGGCCGGGAACATGTTCTCGGTGTTCTTCACCGAGGAGCAGGTCA
This sequence comes from Kitasatospora sp. NPDC085879, assembly GCF_040686255.1. NCBI lineage: Bacteria > Bacillati > Actinomycetota > Actinomycetes > Kitasatosporales > Streptomycetaceae > Kitasatospora > Kitasatospora sp. NPDC085879. The sequence goes on from NZ_JBFBJZ010000050.1 coordinate 28,802, forward strand.
CCGACTACGACGAGGCCCGCCGCCAGCAGGCGTTCCGCTTCAACTCCTTCTTCCACTCGATGCTGTCCCAGGGCGTCTACCTGCCGCCCTCGGCCTTCGAGTCCTGGTTCGTCTCGTCGGCCCACGACGAGCGGGCGATCGACCGGATCGCCGCCGCCCTGCCCGCGGCCGCCCGCGCCGCCGCCGAAGCCACCGAGGAGGCCGCGTGAGCGAGACCACCGTCGTCCACCTGATGCGCCACGGCGAGGTGCACAACCCGGAGGGCATCCTCTACGGGCGCCTCCCCGGCTACCACCTCTCCGAGCTCGGTCGGCAGATGGCCGACCGGGTCGCCGAGCACCTCGCGGACCGGGACATCACGCACGTGGTGGCCTCGCCGCTGGAGCGCGCCCAGGAGACCGCCGAGCCGATCGGCAAGGCCCACGGCCTGGAGGTGGCCGTCGACGAGCGGCTGATCGAGGCGGACAACATCTTCCAGGGCAAGACCTTCGGCGTCGGCGACGGCTCGCTGAGGAACCCGGGGTACTGGAAGTACCTGACCAACCCGTTCAAGCCGTCCTGGGGCGAGCCGTACATCGAGCAGGTCGTGCGGATGATGGGCGCGCTCGCCGCGGCCCGGGACGCCGCGCGCGGCCACGAGGCGGTCTGCGTCAGCCACCAGCTGCCGATCTGGATCGTCCGCTCGTTCGCCGAGCGCCGGCGGCTGTGGCACGACCCGCGCAACCGGCAGTGCTCGCTGGCCTCGCTGACCAGCTTCACCTACGAGGGCGACCGGATCGTGTCGATCGGCTACCGCGAGCCGGCCCGGGACCTGCTGCCGGCCCACCTGGTGGGCAAGGGCGGCAAGTCCAAGCCGGTCGGCAAGAGCTTCGGCGCCTGACGCCGACGGGCCCCGCGCGGTTCTCCGGCGGGGCCGCGGGGCCGCCCCGGAGGTGACCGCCGCCACAGCGGTGAAATGCCCCGAATAAGCGGATCATAAGTGTAGAAACAGCAGGTCAGAGGGGGTTCGGCCCGTAACGTCGGACCCCCTCAAACCTGCCCCAAGTCCCATGCGAAACTTTTCACATGTCTGGGACGACCCGCCGCCGCACCCGCCTGGCCGCCACGCTCGGTGCCGCCGCCGCGCTCGCACTGACCGCCTGCAGCTCCGGCTCGTCCGGCAGCGAGGGCCAGGCCGGCTTCGTCACCGGCGCCGCCGGCATCGCCACCGCCGCCCCCGCCGCGCGGACGGCCGCGCCCGCGATCTCCGGCAAGACCCTCGACGGCAAGCCGACGGCGCTCGCCGACTTCAAGGGCAAGATCGTCGTCCTCAACATCTGGGGCTCCTGGTGCGGCCCGTGCCGCGCCGAGGGCAAGAACCTCCAGGAGGTCTCCCAGAAGTACCAGGACAAGGGCGTCCAGTTCCTCGGCATCAACACCAGGGACGTGAACCCCGCCAACGCCGTCCGCTTCGAGCAGCAGACCGGCATCACCTACCCGAGCCTGTACGACCCGGACGGCACCGAGATCCTGCGCTTCCCCAAGGGCAGCCTCAACCCGCAGTCCATCCCGACCACCATCGTGGTCGACCGCGAGGGTCGGCTCGCCGCCCGCGCGATGCGCGCACTCTCCACCGAGGACCTCGAGAAGATGATCACGCCGGTCCTCGCGGAGCAGCAGTGAGCACGCTCGCGGCCTTCGGCACCAACGAGACGGTCTTCAGCGGAGCACTCGTCCTCGCCCTGCCGATCGCCCTCGCCGCCGGGCTGCTCTCCTTCTTCTCCCCGTGCGTGCTGCCGCTCGTCCCCGGCTACCTCAGCTACGTCACCGGCTTCTCCGCCGTCGACCTCGCCGACGCCACGGGGGCGCGCCGCGGGCGCATGCTGCTCGGCGCGCTGCTGTTCGTCCTCGGCTTCACCGCGGTCTTCGTCTCCACCGGCGCGCTCTTCGGCTTCTTCGGCAACACCCTCCAGCAGTACCAGCGCACCATCAACATCGTGCTGGGCGCGCTCACCGTCCTGATGGGCCTCGCCTTCATGGGGCTGCTGCCCGGCTTCACCAACCGCGAGGTGCGCACCCACCGCCGCCCCGCGATCGGCCTGGCCGGCGCCCCGCTGCTGGGCCTGGTCTTCGGCGTGGGCTGGACGCCGTGCATCGGCCCGACGCTCTCCTCGATCCTCAACCTCTCGGCGGCCCAGGCCAGTGCCGGGCGCGGCGCGCTGCTGATGACGGTGTACTGCGCCGGACTCGGCGTACCGTTCATCCTTGCCGCGCTCGCCTTCCGCAAGGCGCTCGGCGCGTTCGGCTGGGTCAAGCAGCACTACCAGTGGGTGATGCGGATCGGCGGCGGCATGCTCGTCGTGGTCGGCCTGCTCCTGGTCACCGGCGTGTGGGACGTCCTGATCGACCACATGCGGCAACTCAGCGGCGACACCACGATCGGAATCTGACCGTGAGCGACACCAGGACCGTGACCACCGACGGCGGCGAGCCCGACGTCGAGCGGCTCAGCACCGCCCCCGAGGAGGCGGAGGCCCCGGTCGGCATCGGCGTCCTCGGCTGGTTCCGCTGGACGTGGCGCCAGCTGACCTCGATGCGGGTCGCGCTGATCCTGCTCTTCCTGCTCTCGCTGGCGGCGATCCCCGGCTCGCTGATCCCGCAGAACAGCCAGAACGCCTTCAAGGTGCAGACCTGGAAGGCCGCCCACCGAGGCGTCACCCCGCTCTACGAGAAGCTCCAGCTGTTCGACGTCTACAGCTCGGTCTGGTTCTCGGCGATCTACATCCTGCTGTTCGTCTCACTGGCCGGCTGCATCGTCCCGCGCACCTGGCAGTTCGTCGGCGTGCTGCGCGCCCAGCCGCCGGCCGCCCCGCGCAACCTGACCCGGATGCCGGTCTACGCGGCCTGGCGCACCTCGGCCGACCCGGAGGCGGTCAACGCCGCCGCCCACCGGCTGCTGCGCCGGCGCCGCTTCCGGGCGAACCTCTCCGGCGGCGCGGTCGCCGCGGAGAAGGGCTACCTGCGCGAGGTCGGCAACCTGCTCTTCCACTTCTCGCTCTTCGCCCTGCTGGCCGGCTTCGCCTGGGCCAGCCTGGGCAGCGGCCAGGGCGGCAAGCTGATGATCGAGGGCCAGGGCTTCGCCAACACCACCACCCAGTACGACGACTTCACCGGCTCCGCCTTCTACACCGTCGCCGACCTGGACGCCTTCGGCTTCAAGCTGGACGGCTTCACCGCCCGGTACCAGACCTCCGGCGAGCAGATCGGCAGCGCCCGTCAGTTCACCGCGCACATCCGCTACTGGACGGGCACCGACTCCGAGAAGCTGACCAAGGGCGACATCGAGGTCAACCACCCGCTGGAGATCGGCAGCTCCAAGGTCTTCCTGATCGGCCACGGCTACGCCCCGGTGGTCACCGTGCGGAACGCCAAGGGCGAGGTCGTCTACACCGGCCCGACGCCGTTCCTGCCGCAGGACAGCAACCTCACCTCCACCGGTGTGATCAAGGTCAGCGACTACGGTGCCAAGGACGGCAAGGACGTCGACCTCGGCTTCAACGGCTACTTCCTGCCGACCGCGCCGGTGAACTTCGACAAGACCGGCCCGATCTCGCTCTTCCCGGACGCCGCCGAGCCGATGCTGGTGCTCACCGCCTTCGCGGGCGACCTGGGCACCGACTCCGGCCTGCCGCAGAACGTCTACCAGCTCGACACCACCCACATGTCCCAGCTGAAGCAGGACGGCGACATCGCCCGCGTCCGGCTCAAGCCGGGCCAGGGCTGGGAGCTGCCGGACGGCTACGGCACCGTCACCTTCGACGGCTACAAGCAGTGGGCCAGCTTCAACGTCTCCCACCGCCCCGGCAACGCGGTCGCGCTGGCCGGCGCGATCTGCGCCATCCTCGGCCTGATCGGCTCGCTGTTCGTGCAGCGCCGCCGGATCTGGGTCCGCGCCACCACCTCCCCGGACGGCACCACCCTGGTCGAGTTGGCGGGCCTCGCCCGCAGCGAGTCCGCCAGGACGGCCGAGGAACTGGCCGAGTTCGCCGTCGAGCTCCAGGACGACGCCCCGGCCCTCGACGAACCGGACACCCCGTCCGGCGAGCCCGACCCCGAGGCCGAGCCCGCCGGTATCCCGGCACCGGCAACCCCCGCACCGGCAACCCCCGCAGACCCGGACTCCAAGGAGTAGACGGTGAATCTCGCCTCGGTCGACCCTCACCTGGCCGACCTCTCCAACAAGCTGATCTACTCGGTGATGGCCGTGTACACCCTGGCGATGTTCGCCCACCTCTTCGAGTGGACGTTCGGCAGCAAGGGTGCGATCGCCGTCCGCTCCGCCGAGCAGTCCGGCGGCCTGGCCGAGACCCTGGCCGCCGCGGAGGAGTCCAAGGCCACCCGCAAGGTCACCGTCACGGTGGCCACCGCGGACGGCGGCACCACCACGCTCACCCGCACCGCCCTCGCCGACGCCGGCGCCACCGTGGTCACCAGCGGCCGCGGCGACGGCGACCCCGTCGACGGCCCCGGTGCCGCCGGCGGCAGCGAGAAGGGCGACCTCGCCGGCCGGATCGCCGTCTCGCTGACCGTGCTCGGCGTCCTGCTGCACGCCGGCGGCGTGTTCACCCGCGGCCTGTCGGTGATGCGCTGGCCGTGGGGCAACATGTACGAGTTCTCCTGCGCCTTCGGCCTCACCATGATGCTCGCCTACCTGGGCCTGCTGGTGGCCGGCAAGAAGGTCCGCTGGCTGGGCCTGCCGGTGGTGCTGGCCGTCCTGCTGACCCTGGGCGTGGCCGTCTCGGTGCTCTACACCGACTCCGAGCAGCTCGTCCCCGCCCTGCACTCGTACTGGCTGGGCATCCACGTCTCCACCGCGATCATCTGCGGCGGCGCGCTGTACGCGGCCTTCGTGGCCACCGTCCTCTACCTGGGCAAGGACTCCTACGAGCGGCGGGTCGAGGCCGGCCTGCCGGGCGGTCCGCTGCGCATCCCGGTCTCGGTCTGGGAGCGGCTGCCCGCGGCGTCGACCCTCGACAAGCTCTCGTACCGGATCAACGCCCTGGTCTTCCCGCTCTGGACGTTCACCATCATCGCCGGCGCGATCTGGGCCGAGGCGGCCTGGGGCAAGTACTGGGAGTGGGACCCGAAGGAGACCTGGTCCTTCATCACCTGGGTCGCCTACGCCGCGTACCTGCACGCCCGGGCGACCGCCGGATGGCGGGGCCGAAAGGCGGCCTATCTGGCCCTGTTGGCCTTCGCCTGCTGGCTGTTCAACTACTACGGCGTCAACATCTTCGTCACCGGCAAGCACTCCTACGCCGGCGTCTGAGCCGTTGTCGGCCCGCGTACGGGCGGCGGCCGGCCCCGGCCGGCGCCGCCCGAGCGGACCGTTCCACCGAAGAACCGTGAGGGATCGCCCGTCCGGTCGTTGACCAGGACGTCCAGTCAGCCGCGAGGAGGGGCCGCCATGGAGAGCGACGAGGTCATGCTGACCGTCCGGATCACCGCTGCGGAGAGAGCACTGCTCCGGCGGCTGGCCCAGGGCCATCGCAGCGACGTGTCCGAGGTCGTCGCCGACGGGTTGCTGGACATCCTGCCGACCCTGCACTGCGCCCAGGACGCCTACCGGCTGGTGGCCGCCCTGCGGGCGCCCGCGCCGTGTGCGCAGACCGTCTGGCTGCCCACCGACCTCGCCGACCTGCTCGGTCCGGCGGCCGGCCGGATCGCCCAGACCACGGGCGTGAGCCTCGGCTCGTCCTGCGTCGTGCTCGGCGCCGCCGTCCGGCTCTGGCTGGGCCAGGACCCGCAGCTGCTCGCCGAGCACCTCTCCACCATGCACGAGGGCCGTCCGGCCGCCCTCGCGGCCGCGTAGCGGCTCCCGTGACGCGCCTCGGGCCTCCTGCACGGTTGACCGTGCGGGAGGCCCGAGGTTTCTGTCGTCAGGCGGCCTGCTGCCAGCTGACCGGCGAGTAGTACGCCGGGCGGCGCTCCAGGCGCTGCCAGTTGGCGATCGGCTCGACCGCGGGCGCGGCCGCGATCTGCTGGGCGGCGGCCGCCCGGGCGAGCAGCACCGCGGTCAGCGCGGCCAGCTCCTCGTCGGTCAGCGAGCCGCGGACGATGCGGACAAGGGATTCGGCGGAAGCGCTCATGGTCCTTGTTTCTCCCCCATGGTGAAGTCTGACGGGTTCCGAACGGCGTAAGAACCGGTTACATCGGAGGGTTGCCGTGCTTGCGGCTGGGCAGGTCGGCGTGCTTGGTGCGGAGCATGGCGAGCGAGGCGGCGAGCACCTGCCGGGTCTCGGCGGGGTCGATGACGTCGTCGACGAGGCCGCGCTCGGCCGCGTAGTACGGGTGCATCAGCTCGGTCTTGTATTCCTTGATCTTCTGGGCGCGCATCGCCTCGGGGTCCTCGGCGGCGGCGATGTTGCGGCGGAAGATGACGTTGGCGGCACCCTCGGCGCCCATCACGGCGATCTCGTTGGTGGGCCAGGCGAACGACAGGTCCGCGCCGATCGAGCGGGAGTCCATGACGATGTAGGCGCCGCCGTAGGCCTTGCGCAGGATCAGCGAGATCCGCGGCACGGTCGCGTTGCAGTAGGCGTACAGCAGCTTCGCGCCGTGCCGGATGATGCCGCCGTGCTCCTGGTCGACACCGGGCAGGAAGCCCGGCACGTCGAGCAGGGTGACGATCGGGATGTTGAAGGCGTCGCACATCTGGACGAAGCGCGCGGCCTTCTCGGAGGCGTTGATGTCGAGCACGCCGGCCAGCGACTGCGGCTGGTTGGCGATCAGGCCGACCACGTGCCCGTCGATCCGGGCCAGCGCCACGATGACGTTGGTCGCCCAGCGCTCGTGGACCTCCAGGTACTCGCCGTGGTCGACGACCTCCTCGATGACCTTGCGCATGTCGTACGGGCGGTTGCCGTCCGCGGGCACCAGGTCGAGCAGGCTGTCGTTGCGGCGCTCCACCGGGTCGTCGGTGGAGCTCGTGGGCGGCATCTCCCGGTTGTTCTGCGGCAGCAGCGAGAGGAGGTAGCGGACCTCCTCGATGCAGGACTGCTCGTCGTCGTAGACGAAGTGCGAGACACCGGACACCGCGGAGTGGACGTCGGCGCCGCCGAGGCCGTTCTGGGTGATCTTCTCGCCGGTGACGGCCTGGACGACGTCCGGGCCGGTGATGAACATCTGCGAGGTCTCGCGGACCATGAACACGAAGTCCGTCAGGGCGGGGGAGTAGGCCGCGCCGCCGGCGCACGGGCCGAGCATCACCGAGATCTGCGGGATGACGCCGGACGCCTTGGTGTTGCGCTGGAAGATGCCGCCGTAGCCGGCGAGGGCGGTGACGCCCTCCTGGATGCGGGCGCCGGCGCCGTCGTTCAGCGAGACCAGCGGGGCACCGGCCGCGATGGCCATGTCCATGATCTTGTGGATCTTCTGGGCGTGGGCCTCGCCCAGCGCGCCGCCGAAGATCCGGAAGTCGTGCGCGTAGACGAAGACCGTCCGGCCGTGCACGGTGCCCCAGCCGACCACCACACCGTCGGTGTGCGGCTTCTTGGCCTCCAGGCCGAAGCCGGTCGCCCGGTGCCGGCGCAGCGGCTCCACCTCGTGGAAGGAGCCCTCGTCCAGCAGCAGGTCGATCCGCTCGCGGGCGGTCAGCTTGCCCTTCGCGTGCTGCGCCTCGGTGGCCTTCTCGCTCGGACCCCGCCGGACCTGCTCCCGGAGCTCGTGCAGCTCGGCCACCCGCCCGCGCGCGTCGGCCGGGATCGCGGGGATCTCTCCGCCGACCGGCGCATCGTGCAGAACCGTCATCTCGAACCACTCCAAGTGTGAGGGAACTGTCCCGGCAGGCGGCCTGCGTACGCGGCTGCTGCTCCGGCGAACACTTCTTCACCTACGACACTACGAGGGAGGGCCGCCGCCTCTCGGCGTCGATTCCGTACAAGGTCGGGCCCCAGAAGCTGTTCAGGGCTCACAGTCGGCGACACCCGGCACACCCTCCGCGGGTGCACCGCCGCGGTATCCGCAGCGGTCGTCACAGGGGGTGGTCGACCCGTCGATCGTCCAGGTCAGGACAGGTGCCGACACCCGCCGGAGACGGCTCACCCCCGGTCCGCGGGACGGGCCGGGGGTGTGCGGTTCCTGAGGGCGCGCGGCCGCGGGAAGGCATCAGGATGGTAGGGAAGCGCCAAATTCGACTCAGCCGCGCGGATCGTCCTCCGGCTCGTCCTTTCGGCGCAGTTCCTCCTCGCGTCGGCGCAGGTCGGACTCCCACTGCTTGAGCATGTCCTCGTGTCGCTCGTTGTCCTTCTTCAGCGAGGCCAGGAACTCCGGGTTGTCGTCCGGCGCGACGAAGCGCTCGCCCGGCCGCTCGTACTCGGGGAAGCCCGCCGTCGGCCCGGACGGCCAGGGGACGGCCCGGCCCCGGGAGCGCGCGCGGTTGCGCCCGGCCGCCAGCCAGGCGATCGACCCGACCAGCGGGAAGAGCAGCACGATGATCACCCAGGCCACCTTGGGGAGGTAGCGGACGTCCTCCTCGGATGTGGTCAGGCAGTCGATGAACGCCCACACCCACAGTGCGAGCAGAACCAGTGGCGGCAGAATCCTCAGCACGGCGTCGATCTCCCCCGGAACGGCGAACAGGGCCCCTCTTGGCGGGGCCAGGTTAACCGGTGTCGGATACTGACAGGCATGGCATACGACGATCTCCGCTCCTTCCTCCGCGCCCTGGAGCGCGAGGGCGACCTCAAGCGGATCAAGACCGAAGTGGATCCGTACCTGGAGATCGGGGAGATCGTCGACCGGGTGCAGAAGGCCAAGGGCCCGGCGCTGCTCTTCGAGAACGTCAAGGGCGCGTCGATGCCGCTGGCGATGAACGTCTTCGGCACCGAGCGGCGGCTCGCCAAGGCGCTCGGCCTGAAGTCCCCGGACGACATCTCGGAGAAGATCGCCGGTCTGCTCCGGCCCGAGCTGCCGCAGGGCTTCACCGGCTTCCGGGACGCCTTCGGCAAGCTCGCCTCGATGGCCCACGTGCCGCCGAAGAGCGTGAAGTCCGCCGACGCGCCCGTCCACGAGGTCGTCCTCACCGGCGACGACGTCGACCTGGAGCAGCTGCCCGCCCTCTTCACCTGGCCGCTCGACGGCGGCTCCTTCTTCAACCTGGGCCTGACCCACACCAAGGACCCGGACACCGGCGTCCGCAACCTCGGCCTCTACCGGCTGCAGCGCCACGACAAGCGCACCATCGGCATGCACTGGCAGATCCACAAGGACAGCCGCAACCACGCCGCGGTGGCCGCCGAGCGCGGCGAGCGGCTGCCGGTCGCGATCGCCTTCGGCTGCCCCCCGTCCGTCAGCTACGCGGCCACCGCGCCGCTGCCCGGCGACATCGACGAGTACCTGTTCGCCGGCTTCGTGCAGGGCGAGCGGGTGCGGATGGTCGACTGCAAGACCGTCCCGCTGCAGGTGCCCGCCGACGCCGAGGTGGTGCTGGAGGGCTGGCTGGAGCCCGGCGAGATGCTGCCCGAGGGCCCGTTCGGCGACCACACCGGCTTCTACACCCCGCAGGAGCCCTTCCCGGCGCTGACCATCGACTGCGTGACGATGCGCCGCCGCCCGCTGCTGCAGTCCATCGTGGTCGGCCGGCCGCCGACCGAGGACGGGCCGCTCGGCAAGTTCACCGAGCGGTTCTTCCTGCCGCTGCTGAAGATCATCATCCCGGACATCGTCGACTACGACCTGCCCGAGGCCGGCGGCTTCCACAACTGCGTGATCGTCTCGATCGACAAGAAGTACCCCAAGCACGCCCAGAAGGTCATGCACGCCATCTGGGGCGCCCACATGATGTCGCTCACCAAGCTGATCGTCGTGGTGGACGCCGACTGCGACGTGCACGACTACCACGAGGTCGCCTGGCGGGCCCTCGGCAACGTCGACTACAGCCGCGACCTGACGGTCGTCGAAGGCCCGGTCGACCACCTCGACCACGCCTCCTACCAGCAGTTCTGGGGCGGCAAGGCCGGTATCGACGCCACCCGCAAGCTGCCCGAGGAGGGCTACACCCGCGACGGCGGCTGGCCCGAGATGGTCTCCTCCGACCCGGAGACCGCCGCCCTGGTGACCAAGCGCTGGAAGGAGTACGGACTGTGACCACGGCCGCCTTCGAGGTACCGCCCGGCAAGGTCAAGTCCTTCCTGCGGCTGGTCATGATCGAACACTCGGTGTTCGCGCTGCCCTTCGCGTACATCGCCGCGCTCACCGCGATGTTCCTCGCCGACAGCCGCGTGCACTGGGGCGAGCTGTTCGTCGTCACCGTCTGCATGGTCGGCCTGCGGACCTTCGCGATGGCCGCCAACCGGATCATCGACCGCGAGATCGACTCCCGGAACCCGCGCACCGCGGGTCGCGAACTCGTCACCGGCGCGGTCTCGCTCCGCACCGCCTACATCGGCTCCGGCATCGCCCTGATCGTCTTCCTCGGCGCCGCCGCCCTGCTCAACCCGCTCTGCCTGGCGCTCGCCCCGGTCGCCGTGGTTCCGATGGTCGTCTACCCGTACGGCAAGCGCTTCACCGACTTCCCGCACGCCATCCTGGGCCTCGCCCAGGCCGCCGGCCCGATCGGCGCCTGGCTCGCCGTCACCGGCACCTGGTCCTGGGACGCCGTGGTGCTCGGCCTCGCCGTGGGCATCTGGATCGGCGGCTTCGACCTGATCTTCGGATGCCAGGACGTCGCCGCGGACCGTGCCGAGGGCGTCCGCTCGGTGCCGGCCCGCTTCGGCATTCCGGCGGCCCTCTACGGCGCCCGCGCCTGCCACCTCGTCACCACTGCCCTGCTCGTCTGGTACGCCGTCCGCACCGACGCCGGCCCGGCCTTCTGGGTCGGCCTCGCCGTGGTCGTCGGCGCCTTCCTCTACGAGCACAGCATCGTCAAGCCCGGCGACCTCTCGCGCCTCAACCGCGCCTTCTTCACCACCAACGGCTTCGTCGGCATCTCCCTCTTCGGTTTCGCCCTCCTCGACCTGATCCTCCGCGGCCTGACCATCTGACGCGGCCGGGAGGTGCCCCCACGCGCCGCCGGTGTCGCCCCCTATGTGCCGGTGCCGTCCCGGAGGGCGAGGCGGGCGTAGGCGCGGACGTCGGCGTCGGGGTCTGCGAGGCGTTCGCGGAGGGCCGGCTCGACGCCGGGTTCCGCGGCCGCCGGGGTCAGGCTCCGGACGGCCGCCTTGCGGACGTCCGCGTTGCCGTCCCCGAGCAGGGCGAGCAGCGGCTCCGTCCGCCCCGCCGCGGCGAGTGCCCCGGCGGCGGCCCTGCGGACCTGCCAGGCGTGGTCCGGGCGGGCCGCGAGGTCGGCCAGGGCGGGCGGGCAGCCGATCCCGGCGGCTCCCTCGAAGGCCGCGGCCCGCACCAGCGGGTCGCCGTCCCGGGCGAGGCGCAGCAGCGCCCGGTCGGCCACCGGGTCGCCGATGGTCCCCAGTCCTTCGCCGACGGCCACCCGCACCTCGCGGGCCGGGTCCGTGGCGACCCCGACCAGCGCGGTGGCGGCGTTCAGCGAGACGAGCCCGCGGACGGCCTGCAGCCGGACCGGTATCTCCTCGTCCGCCGCGCCCGCGGCGAACAGCGCGGGGGAGCCCGTCCGCAGCACCCGGGACAGTTCCAGCACCCCGGCCCGGACGACCGGGTCGGCCGAGCGGGCGGCGTCGGCGAGGGCGGGGCCGAGCGAGGGGTCGAGGACGTCGGCGAGTTCCCGCAGGCCGGCCACGGCGGCGGCCCGCACCCGTCCGTCGGGGTCGTGCAGGGCGGTGGCCAGGGCCGGGCCGGTGCCGTCCGCGGCGTGTTCGGTGAGCAGGTCGACGGCGGTGCGCCGCACGTCGGCGGAGCCGTCCCGCAGGTAGGGGGCGAGGTCGTGCGGGCCGGGCCCGTCCTCGGCGAGCCGCAGGAGTTCGAGCAGCCGGGGCGAGCCGGCGGCGGGGCCGGTCGCGGCGGGTGCGGTGGTGGGCCCGGTGGAGGTGCCGGTACGGCCGACCGCGAGGGCGTGGACCTCGCCGATCAGCTCGATCTCGCCGCCGGGCGGCTCCAGTCCGTCGACCGGGACGAGGTAGGGCGCGACCGGGCGGGTGAGGAACTCCATGGCGCCGTCGGCGTTCTTCCGCAGGTTGAGGTGGCGGAACCAGCGTCCGTCGTCCCGTCCGGGGTGGTCGACGCGCTCGTGGTAGAGCCCCCAGCGGCTCTCCTCGCGGGCGAGCGAGGAGCGGGCGGCCATCTCGGCGCAGTCCCGGATGAAGTCGACCTCGACGGCCCGCATCAGCTCGTGCGGGGTGCGGGCGCCCATCGCGGCGATCTCGCCGCGCATCCGCTCGAAGTGCTCCAGGGCCACCGAGAGCCGGGCGCCGGTCTTGGGCGGGGCGACGTAGTCGTTGACGAAGCGGCGCAGCTTGTACTCGACCTGGGGCTGCGGCGGGCCGTGCGGGTTCCGCAGCGGGCGGTAGACCAGCTCGTGGGCGGCCTTCAGCTGGTCGTCGGGGAGTTCGGCCCGCTCGGCCGGAAGGTGGGCGGCGGCGTGCGAGCCGGCGAGGTCGCCGAAGACGAAGGCGCCGATCATGTAGTTGTGCGGCACGCAGGCGAGGTCGCCCGCCGCGTACAGGCCGGGCACGGTGGTGGCGGCGTTCTCGTCGACCTGGACGCCGCTCGCCGAGTGCCCGCCGCACAGGCCGATCTCGGAGATGTGCATCTCGACGTCGTGGGTGCGGTAGTCGTGGCCGCGGCCGGCGTGGAAGGTGCCGCGGCTGGGGCGCTCGGTGGTGTGCAGGATGCCCTCCAGCGCCCGGACGGTCTCCTCCGGGAGGTGGGTGGTCCGCAGGTAGACCGGTCCGCGGTCGGAGGCCAGTTCGGTGGCGAACTCGGCCATCATCTGCCCGGACCAGTAGTCGGAGTCGACGAACCGCTCGCCGTGCCGGTTGACCTGGTAGCCGCCGAAGGGGTTCGCCACGTAGGCGCAGGCCGGCCCGTTGTAGTCCTTGATCAGCGGGTTGATCTGGAAGCACTCGATGCCGCTGAGCTCCGCGCCGGCGTGGTACGCCATGGCGTAGCCGTCGCCTGCGTTGGTGGGGTTCTCGTAGGTGCCGTAGAGGTAGCCGCTGGCGGGCAGGCCGAGCCGCCCGCACGGCCCGGTCGCCAGGACGACCGCGCCCGCCCGGACGGTGACGAACTCCCCGCTGCGGGTGTCGAGGCCGGCCGCGCCGACCGCCCGGCTGCCGGAGGTGAGCACCCGGACCGGCATCACCCGGTTCTCGATCGTGATCCGCTCCCGCATGTGCTTCTGCCGCAGCACCCGGTAGAGCACCTTCTTGACGTCCTTGCCCTCCGGCATGGGCAGCACGTAGCTGCCCGAGCGGTGCACCTGGCGCACCTGGTACTCGCCGTACTCGTCCTTCTCGAACTTCACGCCGTACCGCTCCAGGCGCTGCACCATGGCGAAGCCGCGGACGGCGGTCTGCCGGACGGTGCGCTGGTCGACGATGCCGTCGTTGGCGCGGGTGATCTCGGCGACGTAGTCGTCCGGGTCGGCACGGCCGGGGACGACCGCGTTGTTGACGCCGTCCATGCCCATGGCGAGGGCGCCGGAGTGCCGGACGTGCGCCTTCTCCAGCAGCAGTACGTCGGCGCCGGCCTCGGCGGCGCTGATCGCGGCCATGGTGCCGGCCGTCCCGCCGCCGACCACCAGCACGTCGCACTCCAGCCGCCGCGCATCCGCGAGGTCGGGGATCTCCATCAGGTGCCACCTTTCGCGGCCGCGTTCACCGGCCGGCCAGTTCCGTGAGGATCCGCCCGCGCAGGGCGAGCACGGCGGGGTCGGCGCGGCGCGAGCCGTCCCGCGGGTGCGGTACGTCGTGGACGGCGGCCAGGGTGCCGCCGCCGAGGACGGCCACCCGGTCGCCGAGCAGCAGGGCCTCGTCGACGTCGTGGGTGACGAAGACGACCGTGCAGCGCTGCCGCTCCCAGACGGACAGCAGCAGGTGCTGCATGGCGGCCCGGGTCTGGGCGTCGAGCGCCCCGAAGGGCTCGTCCATCAGCACGGCCCGCGGTGCGCCGACCAGCGCCCGGGCCAGCTGGACGCGCTGCCGCTGGCCGCCGGAGAGTTCTCGCGGCAGCCGGTCGGCGAGGCCGTCCAGGCCCACCCGGCCGATCCATTCGGCGGCCGGCGCGCGGCGCAGGGCGCGCGGCACCTTGCGGACGGCGAGCGGGAGTTCGATGTTGCGGCGGACGGTCCGCCAGGGCAGCAGGCCGTCGTCCTGGAAGACCAGGGCGCGCTCCGCGCCCGGGCCGCGGACGGGCTCGCCGTCGGCCAGCAGCTCGCCGCCGGTGGGCCGCAGCAGGCCGGCGAGCGCCCGCAGCAGGGTGGACTTGCCGCCGCCGGAGGCGCCGACGACGGTGAGCACCTCGCCGGGGGAGACGTCCAGGTCGACGCCGTGCAGCACGGGTTGCCCGGGGTGGCCGAGGCCGAGGCCCCGGGCGGTCAGTCGCAGGCTCATCGGCCGTCCCCTCTCGCGTCGGTGTCGCCGGGGCGCGGCGGCAGCCAGGCGGTGAGCCGCCGGCCGGCCAGTTCGACGGCCCCCGAGGTGAGCCAGCCGAGCAGGCCGATGGTGGCCATCCCGACGAAGACGCCGGGGTAGTCGAGCACGGTGTACGCCTGCCAGGTGCGGTAGCCGACGCCGTACTGCCCGGAGACCATCTCGGCGGAGATCACGCAGATCCAGGACACCCCGATGCCGACCGACAGGCCGCCGACCACGCCCGGCAGGGCGCCGGGCAGCACCACCGAGGCCAGCACCCGGGCGCGGCCGCCGCCCATCGTCCGCACCGCCTCCTCCCAGCGCGGCGGGACGGCCCGGACGGCGTGCCGGGTGGAGACGGTGATCGGGAAGAACGCGGCGGTGCAGGTGATGAAGACGATGCCCTGCTCGTTCTCCGGGAAGAGCATGATCGCCACCGGGACGAGGGCGATCGCCGGGACGGGCCGGACCAGCTCCAGCACCGGCCCCAGCAGATCGGCGGCCCACCGCGAGCGGGCGGTCAGCACGCCGATCGCGGTGCCGAGCACGGCGGCGAGCAGGAAGCCGAGGCCGATCCGCCGCAGGCTGTCCGTCAGGTCCTGCCAGTACTGGCCGGTGCCGAGCTGCCGGCCGAAGGCGTCCCAGACCTGCAGCGCCGTCGGCAGGTGGTCGAAGCGCACCCACAGCCGCGCCTGGTGGGACGTCAGCAGCTGCCACAGGCCCACGAAGCCGAGCAGCGACGCCGCCCGTACCGCGCGCCGGCCGGCCCGCCGGGGGAGCGCCCGCGCGGCGGGGCCGGTGCCGGCGGTCGCCGGCGAGGCCGGCCGCAGCACGGTGCTCATGCCGCCGCCAGGGCTTCGGCCCAGCTCACCGCGCGGGCGCCGGGGTGGGCGGCGAGGTGTGCCCGGGCGCCGTCCTCGGTGGTGAACGGCAGCAGGGCGGCGCCGTCCTCCACCCAGTGGTCCTTGTCGGCGAACCAGCGGGTGCCGGTGGCGGCGTCCGGCACGTAGGCGGCGCGGAGCTTCTTCCCGGCGGCCGTCGCGGCCTTCACCGCGCGCAGCAGGCAGACCGGGTCGGCCGCGGGCCGGGTGGTGTCCTCGCCCTGGAACCAGAGTTCGCCGGCCTGCCGCGAGTCGGTGACGGGCCGGCCGCAGGTCTCGTCGGTGCCGGTGATCCGGGCCGGCGGGACGTCCGGCGGCGCGGCGGCGGCCAGGTACGACGGGTCGACGAACTTCTCCAGGTCGAGGGCCTTCAGCACGCCCACCGACGCCAGGAAGGGCACGTCCTCGCGGAGCGCCGCCACGAGCTCGGGCCGCAGCGGGGTGGCGAAGGTGGCGATGCCGTTCGGGCCGTTGTACAGGTGCACCACCTCGGCGGGCAGGCCGGTGGCCTCGGCGACCGTGCGGCTGGCCTCCAGCGGGTGCTCGTTGAGGTACCGGGTGGCGTCGGCCTGGGCGTTCAGGAAGGCCCGGACGACCTCCGGGTGCTCGGTGCCGTACCTCTGCCGGACGACCACGCCGTGCAGGGTGGGCCGGCCGAGCGCGGCGCCGTCGTACAGCAGCCGTCCGTCGCCGGCGAAGACCACCGCGCCGGGCCAGGCGACGAACTGGGCGAGCGCGTCCACGCCGCCGGCCTTGAGCGCGGAGGCGCCGACGGCGGGCTGCTGGTTCTGCTTCCGGATGCCGTCGTCGGGGACGCCCGCCCGGCGCAGCGCCTGGACGAGGGTGCCGTCGGCGGCCGAGCCGACCGAGGTGGAGACCCGCTTGCCCCTGAGGTCGGCCAGGGTGTGCGCGGGGGAGTCGTTCGGCACGACCACGCCGTTGAGGGCACCGAGCAGGTTGTAGCCGGTCACCGAGACCAGCCGGGTGCCGGGCCCGCCGGCCTGCTGGGCGCGGGAGCCGTTGATCAGCAGCGGATAGTCGCCCATCGAGCCGATGTCGATCTTGTCGGCGAGCATCTGGGCGGTGATCGGGGCGCCGGAGTCGTAGTCCTGCCAGGCGACCTTGTAGGTCCTCCCGTCCTTCCGCCCCTGCTCGGCGAGCCGCTGCTCGAACCAGCCGCGGGCGCGCAGCAGGGTGCCCGCGGTGACGGTGTTGATGGTCTTCGACTGGTAGCCGACCACGACCTGCACGGTGCCGCCGTCGCCGGTGGCGGAGGCGGAGGAGCAGGCGGTCGCGGCGGCGAACAGGGCGGCGGCCAGCAGCGGCCGGGTGACGAGTCCTGGGCGGGGCATGGCGGGGATCTCCTCAGCGCAGCAGGTAGGGCATGTTGACGGTGACGGCCCCGGTGGGGCAGCGGGCGGCGCACGGGCCGCAGTACCAGCACTCGTCGACGTGCATGTAGGCCTTGCGGGTGTCCGGGTCGATCGCCAGCGAGTCCAGCGGGCACATCTCGACGCAGAGCGTGCAGCCGTCGATGCAGAGCGAGGGGTCGACGGTCACGGGCACGTCGGAGCGGTGGTCGGCGAGCGCCATCGGGCGGTCTCCCTACGGGGTGTCGCGCAGCAGCCGGCCCTGCATGGTGATCCGGTCGCCGCGGAAGCGGACGTATTCGAGGTCGACGGGCCGCCCGTCGGCGAGCGTGGTGAGCCGCTCCAGCATCAGCAGGGCGGCGCCGCGCGGGACTTCCAGGACGCTCGCGGAGTGCGCGTCGGCGCTGACGGCCTCCAGGGTGATGTCGGCGCTGCCGAGCGGCTGCCCGGCGGCCTCCTCGATCAGCCGGAAGACGTCGGTGTGCGCCAGGTCGGCGGCGTCCAGGCCGGCGCCGAGGTCGGGCGCCAGGTAGGTCAGGTCGAGCGAGAGCGGCAGCCCGTTCAGCCGGCGCAGCCGCTCGACGTAGACGACGTCGGCGCCGTCCGGCAGGCCGAGCCGGCGGGCGACCGGGCCGGGCGCGCGGACCGGCCCGAAGGCGCGGACCTCGTTGACCACCTCGCCGTGCTCGTGCAGCGTCTCGGCGAGACCCTGGAGCCGGTTCAGGCCGTGCGGCACCTTGTCGGCGACCACCAGCGTCCCCGAGCCCGGTACCCGGCGCACCAGGCCCTCGCCGCGCAGCAGGTCCAGCGCCTCCCGGACGGTGTTCCGGGACTCGCCGAACTCCTCGGCCAGCCGCTCCTCGTGGGGCAGCGCACCGGCGGCGAACACGCCGGCCAGCACCTGGCGGCGCAGCACGTCCGCGACCTGCCGGGCACGGTCGGCGCGCAGCCGCCGCACCGCGGGGCGGACGCTGTTCTCGCTGGTCATCGCGGCTGCTCCGGGGTCGGGTGAGGGGTGGGGACGGGGTCGGCCACGACCATAGGGCCGCGGCGATGGCGGCCGGGTTGCCGCAGCATTACGCCACCTGACGGCCCGTCGGGGGCGGCCGCGACCTGCGGCGACGGTGCCGCGCACGGGTGAACTGCCACCGCGCGCCGCGCGCTCCGGGCGCCGCGGCCCGGAGCGAGGGATCATGGAAGGGCGGCAGGAGCCCCGCTACCCCGAGGAGTGGTCACCGATGATCGGCAAGCTGCAGTGCGTCGTCCTGGACTGCCACTACCCGGCCGGGCTGGCCCACTTCTACGCGGCCGTGCTGGGCGGCGAGATCGACCGTCCCGACCCGCGCTGGTCGCTGGACGCCGAGTGGTCGACCGTCCACACCCCGGACGGCATGGTGCTGGGCTTCCAGCGGGTCGACGACTTCCGTCCGCCGATGTGGCCGGACCCGGCCCACCCGCAGCAACTCCACCTGGACATCGACGTCGAGGACCTCGACGCCGCCGAGGAGAAGGTGGTGGCGCTCGGCGCGGTGCTGAAGGCCGCCGAGTCCGGCTGGCGGGTGTACGTGGACCCGGCCGGCCACCCGTTCTGCCTGGTCGGCCCGGGCGGCGACGCGGCCTGACCGGGGGCCGGTGCGCGGCCCCGCGGCGGCGGGTGATAGGTGTTCGTACCGCCTGTCGTCCGCCTGGGAGGGGTTCGCGTGCCGAAGGGCCGATTCTCGCGCCGCCGTACCGTCGTACTGTCCGTCACCGCCGCGGCGGTGCTGGCCGGTGCGGCGCTGACCGCCCACGCGGACGTCTTCGGACCGGGCGAGGGCGCCCCGCCGGCCGCCGAGGCCCCGCCGGCCGCGGAGAGCAGCGCGCCCGGCACCGACCCCGAGCCCTCCGCCTCCGCGGCCGGGACGGGCGGCGGCAGCACCGGTCCGTCCGCCCCGGCGTCGTCCGCCGCCGCCTCGCCCTCCACGACCGCCTCGCCCACCGCCCCCGCGTCCGCTCTGCCGGAACTGGGCTCGCCCGCGGTCGCCGCCGGCGGCGGGATCAGCAACCAGCCGGTCTTCACCGGCCTCGCCTTCGACACCTGCACCGCCCCGGCGCTGTCGGCGATGAACGCCTGGCGCACCGCGTCGCCCTACGGCGCGGCCGCCGTCTACATCGGCGGCAGGAACCGCGGCTGCGCCCAGCCGCAGCTGACCTCCTCCTGGGTCGCCTCGGTGACGGCCTCCGGCTGGCGGCTGATCCCGCTGTACGTCGGCGCGCAGCCGCCGTGCCAGACCGGCAGCAGCCCGGAGAAGCTCACCGCGGGGACGGCGGTCTCCCTCGGTACGGCGGACGGCGCCGACGCCGCCACCAAGGCCGGGGCGCTCGGGATGAAGCCCGGCAGCACGCTCTACCTGGACGTGGAGGCCTACAACGCGGCCGACACGGCCTGCGCGGCCGCGGTCCTCGCGTACACGCAGTCGTTCGACCGGGCGGTGCGGGCCCGCGGCTACCAGCCCGGCTTCTACGGCTTCGCGGGCTCCAGTGCCGCAGGCATCGCCAAGGCGGCCGCGGAGGGTGCCCCGGACCTGCCGGTCGCGCTCTGGTACGCCAAGTACGACGGCGTCGAGGACACCACGAGCAGCTTTCCCTTCGCCGCCGACCTGTTCACCGGCCACCGCCGCGGCCACCAGTACCGGATCAACCAGAAGGAGACCTACGGCGGGGTCACCCTGACGGTGGACCGCAACGCCTGGGACGCGCCGGTCGCCCTCGTCGGCTGAGCCGCCGGGCCGCTACCCGGCCGGGAGGACCAGCGGGTCGCCGACCCGCAGCCGGCCGGCGGCGGCCACCGTGGCCAGGGCGTCCAGCCGGGTGTCGTGGCCGCGGGCGATCGCCCGGAGGATGTCCGGGGAGTGCGGCAGGCCCGGCTGGGCCGCCCCGACCATCGCGCAGCGCTCGCTGGCGCGGACGAAGGCGAGGCGCACCCCATGGCCGAACCGGCCCTCGCGGCCGAACCAGGTGTCCTCGGTGAACGGCGGGGTGCCCGGCGGGGTGCGCAGCAGGATGTTGGGCCGGAACCGCCGCTCGTCGACGACGGCGGTCGGGACCTCGGCCCGCACCCAGTCCAGGGTGGCGGTGGTGAGCACCGAGACCGGCAGCTGGTCGAAGTGCGAGACGGCGTCCTCGCGGGCCAGCGCGACGTCCTCGCGCTCCAGGTAGGCGCGGAGGAAGGCGTCCGGGTCCTCGACCGGGCTGCCCAGCGGGTCGAGGAGTTCGGGGCCGTCGAGCCGGTGGCCGAGCCGGGAGGTCAGCCGCAGCAGGCCGTCCATCCGCCGGAAGCGCCGGGTGTTCTTGCCGGAGCCGAACCGGCCGGAGCCGTCCCGGACGGTGTAGAGCCGGTCGCCGGCCAGTCCGCGCAGGTCCACCTCGACCGCGTCGAGGAGTTCGCCGCCGGTGGACTTCACCGGGTAGCGCCAGATGCGCTCCACGACACCGGAGATCTCTGCCATGGCGGGAGCCTATCCGGCGGCCCCGATGGTGGTCTAGACCTATTGGCGGTCCGTCAGCCCACCCGCGCCACCGCCCGCACCGGCGCGCCGTCCGCAGCCGCCAGCCGCAGCGGGAACAGCGACACCTCCACCGCCGCCCCCGCCTCCCGGGCCGCCAGCAGCGGGGTCAGATCGGTGAGGTTCTCGGCGATCACCCCGCCGCCGGGCCGGCCCAGCAGCACCCGGTGCGCCGCCAGCGTGGGCTCCTCCCCGGCCGGGTCGTGCTCGTCCGCCAGCTCCGCCAGCAGCGCCGCCACCGCCGGGTCGGCCGGGCCCGGGTCCGGCGTCCGGTCCACCGAGAGGGCGTCCACCCCGACGGTCCGCACCCCCGCCGCCACGATCGCCTCCGCGGCCTCCCGGGACAGGTACGGGTGCGCCAGGTAGTGCTCGCTGCCCCAGTGCCGCGGCCAGCCGGTGGCCAGCAGCAGCACCGCGCCGGGCGCGCACTCGGCCAGCGCCGGGGCGAGCTGATCCGCCGTCACCGCGCTGCGCGGGGCCATCCCGCGCAGGTCCGCGACCACCGCGGGCCCCGTGAACAGCTCCAGCGGCAGCCCGTCCAGCGTCGGCCAGGTGACGTCCACGTGGTACGGGGCGTCCACGTGCGTCCCGGCCTGCGAACCCAGATGCAGCGCCAGCACGTTGACCCCGGCGGTGTCCGTGGTGAGGGCGGGCCGCAGCTCCACCTCCGGGTCCCCCGGGTAGACCGGCATGCCGGTGGTGAGCGGATGGGTGAGGTCGATCAGCGTCGGCGCCATGCCGTCCATCCTGCCCCGCCCGGCCCGCCCGCCGCAGCGGTGTCGGGACAGCGGCCCGCCCCGGCGGACCGGGGCCCGGCACGGTCCGAGAGCGAGGGCCTAGGGTCGGGGGCATGAACGATTCGCAGGTGCGCAGGCCGTGGGTGGTGGGGGTGTCCGGCGCGTCCGGGACGCCGTACGCGGCGTCCGTGATCCGGGCGCTGCTCGCGGCGGGCGAGACGGTCGACCTGGTGGTCTCCCGGGCCGCCCGGCTGACCATCCTGGACGAGACCGGCATCTCCTACCGCGACGCCCACTGGCGCGAGGACCTGGCCCGCTGGATCGGCACCGACGACCTGGACGGCGTCCGCCACTGGGCGGCCGGCGACTTCGCGGCCGGCCCGTCCTCCGGCTCCTACCCGGCCAAGGGCATGCTGGTCGTCCCCGCGACCACCGGCGCGGTGGCCGGCATCGCACTCGGACTCAGCAAGGACCTGCTCCAGCGGGCCGCCGCCGTCACCCTCAAGGAGCGCCGCCCGCTGGTGGTCTGTCTGCGCGAGACACCCCTCGATGGGGTGACGTTGAAGCACCTGGTCGAGCTGGACGCGCAGGGCGCCGTGGTGCTGCCCGCTTCGCCGGGCTTCTACGCGGGCGGCTCCACCGCCCGCGAACTGGTCGACTTCGTGGCCGGCCGGGTGCTCGACGCGGTCGGTGTGCCGCACACGCTCTACCGCCGCTGGGAGGGCGAACTGGGCGCTGCGGCCAAGGCAGAGTGAGACGGTGCGGATCGGGAGAGTATGTTCTTTGCGATATCCGGGTTGATCGGCGCACGCCGCCTTCGAATCCGGATGGTTATCTCGGGTCCGGTGAGGTTCGGAAGGGCGCTGGCAGGTATATGGACACAGTGGACAGACAGCTCATCCAGGCACTGCGGGAGAACGGCCGCGCCTCGTACGCGGAGCTCGGCCGGTTGGTCGGCCTGTCCGGTCCGAGCGTGACCGACCGCATCAACCGTCTGGAGCAGGCCGGGGTGATCACCGGCTACCGCGCCACCGTCAACCCGGCCTCGCTGGGCTTCGGCGTGACCGCCCTGATCGGCCTTCAGCTGACCGACGCCGCCGACCACGAGGACGTGGCCCACCGCCTCAAGGACCTTCCCGAGGTGGAGGACTGCTGGTTCATCGCCGGTGACGACTCGTACATGCTCAAGGTGCGCGTCCCGGACGTGGAGGGGCTGGAATCGGTCGTCAAGCGGATCTCCGGCACGAAAGGCGTGGCCCGCACCCGTACGACCGTCGTACTGTCCACCAAGTGGGAGAGCCGGGTCAGCGACCTGCCGCTGGACACCGGCGAGTGACCCGCCGGACGACGAGGGAGTGACGGGATGACGCTGGTCGGACTGGAGGAGCTGCGCGCCGCGCAGCAGCGGATCGCCGGGGTCGCGGTACGCACCCCGCTGCTGCCCTGCCCGTGGGCGGCGGACGGCGAACGCCGGCTCTGGCTCAAGCCGGAGAACCTCCAGCCGACCGGCGCCTTCAAGATCCGCGGCGCCTACAACCGGCTCGCCGCGATGACGGACGAGGAGCGCGCCCGCGGCGTGGTCGCCCAGTCCAGCGGCAACCACGCGCAGGCGGTCGCCTACGCCGCCGGGCTGCTCGGCATCAAGGCCGTCATCGTGATGCCCGACACCTCGCCGCAGGTCAAGGTCGAGAACACCCGGGCGTTCGGCGCCGAGGTCGTCCTGGTGCCCCCGGGCGAGCGCGACACGCTGCCCGCCGAACTGGTCGAGAAGCACGGCTACGTCTGGGTCCCCCCGTACGACGACCGGCACATCATCGCCGGCCAGGGCACCGTCGGTCTGGAGATCGCCGAGGACGCCCCCGACGAGCTGGACACCGTGCTGGTGCCGGTCAGCGGCGGCGGCCTGGTCTCCGGCACCGCCGCCGCGCTCAAGCTCGCCTGCCCCGGCGTGCGGATCGTCGGCGTGGAGCCCGAGCTCGCCGCCGACGCGCAGGCCAGCCTGCGGGCCGGCGAACACCTCAGCTGGCCGGTCGCCGACACCTACCGCACCATCGCCGACGGACTGCGCACCCCCTCGGTCGGCCGGCTGCCCTTCCAGCACCTGCAGGCCTACGTCGACGACATCGTCACCGTCACCGAGGACGAGATCCGCGACACCGTCGCCCTGCTGGCCCGCCGCGGCCGGCTGGTCGCCGAGCCGTCCGGCGCGGTCGCCCCCGCCGCCTGGTTCCACCGGGCCTCCGAGGTCGGCGGCCGGGTCGCCGCGGCCGTGGTCAGCGGAGGCAACCTGGACCCGGCGCTCCTCGCCGAGCTGCTGGCGCGCTGACGCCGGAACCGGGGCCCGCGCCGCGCCGCAGGCTTCCCGCGCCCCTGTGGCCGGGCCCCGCATACCGAGGCGTAGGCTCGGTTCCGGCATTGTTTCGGCAGGTACGAGAGGCGGGGTCACCGCATGGACGCAGGGCTCAAGCGCGAGCTGGAGGCGAAGGTCTACGCGGGCGAGCGGCTGACCCGCGAGGACGGCATCGCGCTCTACGAGAGCGACGACCTCGCCTGGCTGGGCGGCCTCGCGCACCACGTGCGGACGCAGAAGAACGGCGACGTCGTCCACTTCAACGTCAACCGCCACCTCAACATGACCAACGTGTGCAGCGCCTCCTGCGCCTACTGCTCGTTCCAGCGCAAGCCGGGCGAGAAGGACGCGTACACCATGCGCATCGAGGAGGCCGTCCGCCTGGCCAAGGCCATGGAGGTCGACTCCCTGACCGAGCTGCACATCGTCAACGGCCTGCACCCGACCCTGCCCTGGCGCTACTATCCGCGCTCGCTGCGCGAGCTGAAGGCGGCGCTGCCGAACGTCTCGCTGAAGGCCTTCACCGCCACCGAGATCCACTGGTTCGAGAAGATCAGCGGCCTGTCCGCCTCCGAGATCCTCGACGAGCTGATCGACGCCGGCCTGGAGTCCCTCACCGGCGGCGGCGCGGAGATCTTCGACTGGGAGGTCCGCCAGCACATCGTCGACCACGCCACCCACTGGGAGGACTGGTCGCGGATCCACCGCCTGGCGCACGAGAAGGGCCTCAAGACCCCGTGCACCATGCTGTACGGCCACATCGAGGAGCCCCGCCACCGGGTCGACCACGTGCTGCGGCTGCGCGAGCTGCAGGACGAGACCGGCGGCTTCCAGGTCTTCATCCCGCTGCGCTACCAGCACGACTTCCACGACTCCAAGGACGGCGTCGTCCGCAACCGGCTGATGGACCGCACCGAGATGGCCACCGGCGCCGAGGCGCTGAAGACCTTCGCGGTCTCCCGGCTGCTCTTCGACAACGTCCGGCACGTCAAGGTGTTCTGGGTCATGCACGGTGTCACCACCGCGCAGCTGGCGCTCAGCCACGGCGCCGACGACATGGACGGCTCGGTCGTCGAGTACAAGATCACCCACGACGCGGACAACTTCGGCACGCCGAACAAGCTCGGCCGTGACGACCTGCTCGACCTGATCCGCGACGCGGGCTTCCGCCCGGTCGAGCGGAACACCCGCTACGAGGTCATCCGCGAGTACGACGGCCCGGACCTGACGCGCCGCGAGACCCCGCAGGCCATGCGCCTCTGACCTCCTGTCGGCCTGCTGGGCCGGGACAGGCCGCCGCACCGGGGCCCGTCGGCACCTCGCCGACGGGCCCCGGCGCGTGTCCGGCACGCGCACGCCCCGGTCGCGCCAACACCCCTGCACGGCACGCCGGATCGGCCCCGCCCACACCCCTGCCACCCCGCGGACCGCGTATGCTCACAGGCTCACCACACGGCCCGGGTTTCACCTCAGCCCGGGACTTTGGGAGGATCGTCCCCATGTCCGGTTCCCATCGCGCCACCACCCAGCACCGTCCGGCCGACGTGCCGGGCCCCCGCAGCAGTGCGGACGGCCAGGGGCCACGGCCGCGCGGACACCGGCGCAAGGCCAAGCAGCGCCGCGGCGGCAAGGCCCTGATGGGCGGCACGGCGGTCCTGCTCGCCGCGGCCGCGGGCTGGTTCACCGTCGGCCAGGGCCGGGGCGTCCCCTCGTTCGCCAGCGCCGGCGCCCCGGAGCGCCCCGAGGCGGACGTGACGCACGCCGACATCGCCCCGCTGTCGGCCGGCGGCCACACCGAGGGCCCGGCCGCCGCGGACCGCTCCGACCGCAACGACGGCGCGGTGGCGGTCATCCCGGGCCTCGGCCCGTCCTTCCTCGCCAAGATCCCCGCCGAGACCAACCAGGTCGTGGTCGCCTCCGGCAAGGGCGCGGACTCCGCGGACACCACCGTCACGCTCTGGACGCGCACCCCGGACGGCCGCTGGAAGCCCGGCCAGGCATGGGCCGCCCACAACGGCTACAAGGGCTGGTCCGCGCAGAAGCGCTCCGGCGACCTGCACAGCCCGATCGGCGTCTTCGGCCTCACCGACGCCGGCGGCCGCGAGGCCGACCCGGGAAGCAAGCTGCCCTACGACAAGGACCCGGGCTTCGTGGTCGGCGGCAAGGGCTTCAACGGCGAGCCGCTGGCCGGCTCCTTCGACTACGTGGTGGCGATCAACTACAACCGGGTCGCCGGCCGGTCCCCGCTGGACACCGCCGCGCCCGAGGGCAAGGCCAAGGGCGGCGGGGTCTGGCTGCACGTCGACCACGGCGGCCCCACCCACGCCTGCATCTCGCTGCCCGAGGCGAACATGATCGAACTGATCCGCGCCCTCGACCCGGCGGCCCACCCCGTGATCGCGATGGGCGACGCAGCCGCGCTGGCCACCTGACCCGTGCGGTTTGCGGGGAGTTGTCACCCTTCTACAGCCAAACTCCCCGGATACTGTTCCGGTGCGTCACCGGGCGACTCATCGGTAACCCGGTTGAGTTGATGTATGACCGCCTCCCGCATCGTGGCGCTCGGCCACTACCAGCCGCCCAAGGTCCTCACCAACGACGACCTGGCGAAGCTGGTCGACACCGACGACGAGTGGATCCGCTCCAGGGTGGGCATCCGCACCAGGCACATCGCGGTCGACGAGACCCTCGTCGACCTCGCCGCCGAAGCGGCCCAGAAGGCGCTCGCCGCGAGCGGACGCCAGGCCCACGAGATCGACCTCGTGGTGGTCGCCACCTGCACCGCGATCGAGCGCAGCCCCAACACCGCCGCCGCGGTCGCCGCCCGGCTCGGCATCACCGCCCCGGCGGCCTACGACATCAACACCGTCTGCTCCGGCTTCTCCTACGCGCTGGCCACCGCCGACCACGCGCTCCGGGCCGGCGCGGCCACCCGGGCCCTGGTGATCGGCGCCGAGCGGATGTCCGACACCATCGACTGGACGGACCGCTCCACCTGCGTGATCTTCGGTGACGGGGCCGGAGCGGCCGTCGTCGAGGCCGTCCCCGACGAGCAGTCGGGCATCGGCCCGGTGGTCTGGGGCTCGGAGCCCGAGAAGGGCGACGCGGTGGTCATCACCGGCTGGGACCCGACCATCAGCCAGCAGGGCCAGGCGGTGTTCCGCTGGGCCACCACCCGGATCGCCCCGCTCGCCCGCGAGACCTGCCGCAAGGCCGGGCTGGACCCGTCCGAGCTGCGCGGCTTCGTCGCCCACCAGGCCAATCTGCGGATCATCGACGCGATCGCGGCCAAGCTCGGCGCCGCCCCGGACGCGGTGATCGCCCGCGACGTGGTGGACTCCGGCAACACCTCCGCCGCCTCGATCCCGCTCGCCCTCAGCAAGCTGGTCGAGCGAGGGGAGCTCCGCTCCGGCGACCCGGTGCTGCTGTTCGGCTTCGGCGGTGGGCTCGCCTACGCCGGCCAGGTGGTGCGCTGCCCGTAGCGCGGGCGCGAGAACACGCAGTGGGGCGCCGGAATCCGTGCGCGGGGATCCGCACGTTGGCATCGGCCATGAGGGCGGGCTCCTTCCACTCGATTACCAAGGTGGAGGTGTTCGGGACGGCGCCCGGCATGTTGGCCACGC
>NZ_JBFBJZ010000051.1:0-55370 GCF_040686255.1 Kitasatospora sp. NPDC085879
AGTGCCAGGGCTGGCTGTTGTGGATGGACGGCGCGGCGACCGCCGCGGCGACCAGCGTCTCCAGGGCGGCGGCGTCCAGGGCGATGGCGGGCATGAGGGTTCCTCGGTGATCAGGTCAGCCGGAGGCCGGCCAGTGCGCGGCGCCCAGGGCGTCCAAGCGCCGCCGGTACTCGTCCGTGTCTATCTCCCCGCGGGCCAGGCGCTCGGCGAGCAGCGTCTCGGGGGCGCGGGGCTCGGTGTGCGGTGCGGCCGGGGGTACGGCCGGTGTGCGGGCGGGCGGCTGGACGGTCGCGTGGCCGAGGTAGCGGGCCAGCAGCACGACGCCGGCGGTCAGCAGCCCGAGGACGAGCAGGGTGGTGAGGCTCATCATGGCGATGCCCCACCCGTTCATACCGTGGTTGTTCCAGTACATCATCGCGGGCTCCTTGGCCGGCGGGGGTGGGGGCGGATGCCCTCACCCCTACGGTGCGCCTGCGGCGCCGGACGCACATGGGCCGAGCGGCCCGATCCGCCGGGTCGTGCGGCTCAGTGGAAGTGCGACGACCGGTGCTCCGTGTCGGCCTGTGCGGCGAGTGCGGCAGCGTGGAGGCGCCGCTCGACACCGAGTTTGGCGAGCAGCCGCGACACGTGGTTCTTGACCGTTTTCTCGGCGAGATAGAGCTCCTTGCCGATCTGCCGGTTGGTCCTGCCCTCGCCGACCAGTGCGAGGATCTCCCGCTCGCGGGACGCCGCACCGAGGTCGTCCTGCACCAGCTCGCCGAACTGCGCCGCACCGGACGGCTGCCCGCCGGCGCTCCGGTGTACGTGGACAGCCCGATGGCCCTGGCCGCACTCCAGGTGTACCGCGACGCGTTCGCCGTCCGCTCCCCGGAGTTGCGGCCCGACGTGCTGAACGACACGACGGCCCTCGGCCCCGAGCCGTTCCAGCTGATCCACTCGCTCCAGGAGTCGCTGGCCCTGGAGCGCTCCGCCGTGCCGTGCGTGCTGGTCTCCGCCTCGGGCATGGCCACCGGCGGCCGCGTCGTGCACCACCTGCGGCGGCTGCTGCCCGACCCACGCAACACCGTCGTCGTGGTCGGCTACGCGGCGGAGGGCACGCGCGCCCGCCAACTGGTCGACGGAGCAAGGGTCCTGAAGATGTACGGCACTTACGTGCCGGTCCGTGCGGAGGTGGTGAACGTTCCGGCGTTCTCCGCCCACGCCGACGCGGCGGAGATCATCGACTGGCTGCGGGCCGCACCGCCGCCGAGCGCCACCTACCTGGTGCACGGCCAGCCCGAGGGGGCGGAGGCCCTCCGGGACCGGATCGACCGCGAACTCGGCTGGACGGCCGTGGTGCCGCGCTCGGGCGAGCGCGTCCTGGTCCACTGATCGGGACGGGCGGGCTCAGCCCGCCGCCGGTGGTGCGCTGTCGTCGGTCTCCCACCGGACGTGGTCCGTGAGACCGGTGGGGCCGTCGATCCGCGCGATCCGCCGGTGGAGTGCCACCGCCCGTTCCTGGTCCGCACCCGCCTCACGGCCCGCTCGCCTCGCCGGCCAGGGCCGGACGGCGCAGTCGCCGCAGGTAGGGATCGAAGGAGGGCCTGGGCTCGACCCGGATCCGGGCGTCCACGCAGACGACGCCGTCGGGCCGCGCGATGAGCGGGTTGAGGTCGACCTCGACGGCCTGGGGCTGGTCCCAGGCCAGGGCGGACACTCCGGCGAGCACCCGGCGGAGCGCGGCGAGGTCCGTCTCCGGCGCGCCCGGGCGGCCGAGGATCAGTGGGGCCGCCCGCAGGTCGGCGGGCATGGTCTCCACGTCCCGTTCGGTGAGCGGGGCGAGCCGGGCGGTGCGGTCGCCGAGGACGTCGGTCGCGGTGCCGCCGAGGCCGAGCAGGACCAGCGGCCCGAACACCTCGTCCTGGACAGCGCCGACCAGCAGTTCCAGGCCGGGCGCGGCCATGGGTTGGACCACCAGGCCGGCCATCCGGTCGCCGAAGCGGGCGCGGAAGTCCCGGTAGCACTCCCGCGCGTCGGTGTCGCTGCCGATGCCGAGGCGGACGGCGCCTTCGGCGCTCTTGTGCACCTGGCCGGGCCAGTAGGCCTTGGCTGCGACGCGGCCTTCGTGGCCGAGCGGGCGCAGCGTCCGGCCGGCGAGCACGGCCTCGTGCTCGCTCCGGGCGCGGATCGAGGCGGTGAGCGGCAGCCGGTAGCAGTCGAGCAGGTCGGCGGCGGTCTCGGGGTCGAGCCATCCGCCGTCGGGGTGGGTGGTGAGGAACGCGTCGATCAGCCGGCGGGCGCGGTCGGTGTCGGCGGCCGGCGGCGCGGCCGGAGCGGAGGGCGGTTCGGCCAGCCATCTGGCCCGGTCCCGGGCGTGGGCGAGGGCGCGCGCGGCCGCGGCCGGGTCCGCGTAGGACGGCAGCCGTCCGCCGTCCGCGCAGGTCCGGTACTGGACGGGCACCTCCTGGTCCAGCAGGACGGCCGCGACCGGCAGGTGCCGGCGGCCCGGGCCGTGCAGCAGCGCGTGGAGCGGCTGGTCGGCGTCGTCCTGGACGAGGGCGGTCGGCACGAGGCAGACCAGCAGTGCGTCGACGGTGTCGGCCCGCGCGAGTGCGTCGAGGCAGGCCCTGAGCTCGGCCGGGCCGACGGCCGCGGTCGTGTCGACGGGATTGGCCGTGCCCGCGCCGGCCGGCAGCAGGTCGCGCAGCTCCGCGACCGTGTCTGCGGGCAGCGGCGGCAGTTGGAGCCCGGCCTCGGCGCAGGCGTCCGCGGCGAGGATGCCGATCCCGCCGGCGTTGGACACCACCGCCACGCGGCCGCGTCCGTCGGGCAGCGGCTGGGTGTGGAGCAGGGCCGCGGCCTCGACGAGTTCGGCGACGCTGTGCGCGGCGGTGATCCCCGCCTGGCGGAAGAGCGTCTCCCGGGTGACGGTCGGCGTCGCGGCGGCCGCGGTGTGCGAGGCGGCGCCGCGCCTGCCGGCGTCGGAGCGACCCGCGTCGACGGTGAGCACCGGGAGCGTGCGGGTGACGCGCCGTGCCGTCCTGGCGAAGGCGCGCGGGCTGCCGAAGGATTCGAGGTGCAGCAGGGCCAGGTCGGTCCGGCCGTCGCTCTCCCACCACTGCAGCAGGTCGTTGCCGCTGACGTCGTACTTGTCCCCGAGTGAGACGAAGGTGGAGACGCCGATGCCCAGCCAGGCGAGCCGTTCGAGCAGGGCGATGCCCACTCCCCCGGACTGCACGGCGACGCCGGCCGTGCCCGGCAGGGGGAAGGCGCCGCCGAACTCCGCGTCGAGCCGGATCTGGGGATCGGTCTGGGCGATGCCGAGGCTGTTCGGGCCCACGAGACGCATGCTGTGGCGCCGGCAGCTGTGCATCAGCCGCCGCGCCTGCGCCGCGTCGAGGCCGGAGGTGAGCACCACGAGCGCCTTCGTGCCGGCCCGTCCGCAGTCCTCGGCCGCGCCCGGCACCGCCGCCGGCGGCACGGCGAGCACGGCGAGGTCCGGTACCCCGGGCAGCTCGGCGATTCCCGGGTAGGCGGGCTCGCCGGCGATCACCCCGGTGTGCGGGTTCACGGCCCACAGTGGCCCGGTGAAGCCGCCCCGGCGGATCTTCAGCAGTATCGTGCGGCCCACCGAGCCGGTGCGGCGGGACGCGCCCACGACCGCGACCGTCCGCGGGCGGAGCAGCGCGGCCAGGCTGGCCAGGTCGGCGGTCCGGCCGCGTTCGTCGACGGCACGGAGGTAGCCCTCGTCGTCCTCGTCGAGCGGGACGCGCACCCGGATCTCGCCGTGGTCGAGGTGCCGGTGCACCGGCAGCCCCAGGTCGGAGAAGACCCGGTGGACGGACCGGTTGCCGGCCAGCGTGTCGGCGACGAACTCGCGGATGCCGCGCTTGCGGGCGGCGTGGACGAGGTGCTCGACCAGCAGGGTGCCGACGCCGCGGTGGTGCCAGGCGTCGGCGACCGCCATGGCCAGCTCGGCGCTCCCGCTGCCGGGGGCGGTGGCCTCGCAGTCGGCTTCTCCCACCAGGCGGCCGTCCGCCCAGGCCCCGAGGGCCAGCACCCCGGACCGGCCGGGGCCGCACAACCGGTCGGCAACCATCTGGGGAGCCACGCGGCTGGCCCCGAGGAACCGCATGCGGCGGCTCGTGTCGGACATCCCGTGCTCGTGCAGTTCGAGGACGGCGGCGCGGTCTCCTGCCTCGACGGGACGGACGAGGACGGTCGTCCCGTCCGTCAGCAGGGCCTCGGCCGCGGACACCGGCGGCTCGGTGATGGACATGGCGGCTCCCTCGGTCCGGTCCGGTGGCACGGTCGACGGGCCCCGGGCTCCCTCCTTCCACCGTCCTCCGCCGCGGGAGGCATCGACAGGGCCGACCGGCCCCGGTGGCCGGTCCACCGGGGCGGGCCCGGGACGCCGGGACCCGCACGGCCCACCCCGTCGGGTCCGGTCGGCCCTGTCGGCCGCCGCCCCACCGCCCGACCATGGAGGTAGGTGATCGAGCCGAGCCGCACCGGAGGCCGCCGTGTTCATGAGTACGGCAGACAGCGCCCGGACCGTGCCGCGCGGCGGAGATCCGGATACACGACGAGGTGACCTAGTCATGCAGGCAGTGATCGTCTACGAGAGCATGTACGGCAACACCCGGCAGGTCGCCGAGGCGATCGCCGCGGGCGTGCACGAGGCCGCGCCGGACGCGGATGTCAGCTGCCTGCCGGTCGCCGAGGCGACCGCCGACGCGACCCGGGCGGCCGACCTGCTGGTGGTCGGAGGCCCGACCCACATGCACGGGATGTCCTCCGGGCTCAGCCGCAGGCTGGCCCACGGCGCGCAGGCGCAGAAGGCCGCCCGGGAGAGCGGGGCGCTGGCGTCCGACCCCGAACCGGACGAGAGCCCTGGCCTGCGCGCCTGGTTCCACAGGCTGCCGGAAACGGAGAGCGGCACGCACGCCGCGGCCTTCGACACCCGCGCCGACTTCCGGCTGAGCGGCGGCGCCGCGGAGGGAATCGCCCGGAGGCTGGCCCACCACCACTACGACGTGCTCGCCGAGCCCGAGGGCTTCATCGTCGAGGACGCCGAGGGCCCGCTGCGGGCCGGCGAACTCGACCGTGCCAGGACGTGGGGAGCGGCGCTGGTCTGACCACCCGCCTCCGCTACGGCGTGTCCGGCCGTAAGCTCCGGCTCCCGGCAGGCGTCCGCGAGGAGGAGGACGTCAAGGCCTCTTACCAGTGGCGGGAGGACGGTGCCGACCGTGACCGCGCCCGTCGCGGCGGAGGAGGCACCCGCCCGCGCCATCGGGAGCACCGCGGGTGGGCCGACCAGCGGATGCCGACACCCGGGCAGCGGCATAGCGTGGCTGCCCGGGTGTCGGCGCAGACGGGAGGTGGCGTGCATGGGCCCTCCCAGGGACGCATGGCGCCTCGTCCACGAGGGCTTCGACCCGTCCGCGGAGGGTGTGCGCGAGACGCTCTGCGCTGTGGGCAACGGTTACCTGGTCACCCGAGGCGCCGCACCGGAGTCCACGGCCGACGGAACCCACTATCCGGGGACGTACCTGGCCGGCTGCTACGACCGCGCGGCCACCGTGATCGGCGGACGGCAGGTCGAGAACGAGGATCTGGTCAACTGCCCGAACTGGCTGCCGCTCACCTTCCGGCCGGCCGGCGGCGCCTGGTTCACCGGGCCGCCCGCCACCCAGCGCCTGGAGCTCGACCTGCGCCGGGGCGTCCTGACCCGCCACGCCCTGGTGGAGGACGGAGAGGGACGCCGGACCCGGCTCGTCCAACGACGGATCGCCAGCCAGGCCCAGCCGCACCTGGCGGCGCTGGAGACCGAACTCCTGCCGGAGAACTGGTCCGGGCCGCTGGAGGTCCGCTCGGCGCTGGACGGCACCGTCACCAACGCCGGCGTCGCCCGCTACCGCGGCCTGACCGGTCGCCATCTCCGCCCGGTGGACCAGGGCGCCGGCCCCGACGGCCTGCTCCTGCTGCAGGTCGCCACGGTGAACTCGCCGCGGTACATCGCCCTCGCCGCCCGCACCCGGCTGCTCCGGGAGGGCACTCCCGTGTCCACCTCGACGGCCGTGCGGACCCGGCCCGGCTGGGCGGCACAGATTCTCACAGCCGATATCGCGCGGAGGGTGCCCCTGACGGTCGAGAAGACCGTGGCGGTCTTCACCGACCGCGATCCGGCCGTCGGCGCGCCGCTGCGCTCGGCGGCCGCCCTCGCGGCCTCGGCCGGGGACTTCGAACAGCTGCTGGCGGAACACGCGCTGCGGTGGGCCGAGCTGTGGCGCCGCTGCCGGATCGACGCCGACTTCGACGGGATCGGCACGCTCCGGCTGCACCTGTTCCACCTGCTGCAGACCTACTCCGAGCACTCCGTCGACCTGGACGTCGGCATTCCCGCCCGCGGACTGCACGGCGAGGCCTACCGCGGCCACGTCTTCTGGGACGAGCTCTTCGTGCTGCAACTGCTCAACCTGCGCTTCCCGGAGCTCGCCCGCGCCGTGCTCCGCTACCGGCACCGCCGGCTCGGCGCGGCCCGGACGGCCGCCCGCGAGGCGGGCCTTCGCGGCGCCATGTACCCGTGGCAGAGCGCGAGCGAGGGCCGCGAGGAGTCGCAGCAGCTGCATCTCAATCCGCTCTCGGGCCGCTGGCTGCCCGACCACAGCCATCTCCAGCGGCACGTCGGCTCGGCCGTCGCCTACAACGTCTGGCAGTACTACCAGGCCACCGGCGACCTCGACTTCCTGGCGACCACCGGCGCCGAGACGCTGCTGGAGATCGCCCGGTTCTGGTCCTCGGCCGCCGAGTGGAATCCGCAGCGCGAGCGGTACTCGATCCGCGGTGTGCTCGGGCCGGACGAGTACCACGACGCCTACCCGTGGGCCGACCGGCCGGGCCTGGACGACAACGCCTACACCAATGTGCTCGCCTCCTGGGTGCTGGCCCGCGGCCTGGACACCGTCGACGCCCTGCCCGGCTACCGGCGCGACGAACTGCTGGAGCGCCTCGCCCTCGACCGGGGCGAACTGGAACGCTGGCAGGACGTCGGCAGGCGCCTGCACGTACCGTTCCACGACGGCGTGCTCAGCCAGTTCGAGGGCTACGAGCGCCTCGACGAGCTCGACTGGGACCGCTACCGCCGCCACTACCCCGACCTCCGGCGCCTCGACCGGATCCTGGAGGCCGAGGGCGACACCGTCAACCGCTACAAGGCCTCCAAGCAGGCCGACGCGCTCATGCTCTGCTATCTCTTCTCCACCCACGAACTGCGCAACCTGCTGCGCCGCCTCGGCTACCGGGCCGGTGAGGAGCTGCTGCGCCGCACCGTCCGCCACTACCTGCCGCGGACGGTGCACGGCTCCACGCTCAGCGCGGTGGTGCACGCCTGGGTGCTGACCCGGTCGAACCGCCAGGCGTCGTGGCGGTTCTTCCGCGACGCGCTGGCCGCCGACCGCGACGACCTGCAGGGCGGCACCACCGCCGAGGGCGTCCACCTAGGCGCGATGGCCGGCACCGTGGACCTGCTGCAGCGCTGCTACACCGGACTGGAGATCCGCGAGGACGCGCTCTGGCTCGACCCGCGGCTGCCCTCGGCCCTCGGCCGCCTGGAGCTCGACCTCCGCTACCGCGGTCACTGGGGGGTGACCGTCACCGTGGACCGGCGCACGGTGGCCGTCTCGCTGCACGAGAGCCGCCAGGAGCCGATCCGGGTCCGCCTGCGCGGGTCCACCACCAGCGTCCGCCCGGGCGAGTGCCGGACGTTCTCCCTCTGACCGAACGGGACCGGTGGCCGTCCTACCGCTCGCCGGTGCCGGGCCGGTCCGTACGGCCGGACCAGAGCGGTTCGACCATGTCCCAGTCGCCCTCCCAGGCGTCGGCGGCCCGGTGGTCGAGAACGCCGCGGCGCAGGACGAGAACGACGGCGGACACGGTACCGGCGCCGGCCAGCGCGATGAGGCCGTAGCCGGCCGCCGACACCGCCAACTGACTGTCCGGCGGGGCCGGTTGGGCGGGCGATCCGGCATCGTCGACCCACAGCGGCACCTCTGCGCCCTGCGGCGTGCCGCCCGGCACCTCGACGGTTCCCGTCCGATCGGCCCCGGCGGCGGTCCACGTGGCCCGGACATGCGCCGTGCCGAGGGGCCGGTCGGGGTCGCCGACGGCCGCTGCCAGCGTCGTGGCGGTGACCCGGTGGCGGTGCTCGGCCGTTCGGCGGGCGTCGACGCGCAGGTCGTGCAGCAGCACCTGGGCGGTGACCAGCGCGGCGGCGACCGACAGCACGGCCAGCAGGACGGTGGCGACCAGCAGCCGGCTGCGGGCCCGGTCCGCCCTGCGGCAGAGCGGGTTGTGGTCGAGGCCGGCGGCCCGGCGGAGATGGCGCCGGAACGCTCGGCCGGCAGCGGCCCGACGGGGCGAGGTGGATGCGGCGGGCATGGCGCGCCTCCTCTGTCTGCCGCGGCGACTGCCGCGGACTGTCCGCGGCCCGAACGGACCGTCAGGCGCCGGTCGGACCGCGGTCCTCGCCGGCGCGGAGCGCGGCGCCGATCTCCCGCGCCCAGCGCCGGATGTGCTCGGGGTTGCGGAAGTCGCCGCCCTTCTCGTGCCTGACCATGCCGCGCGCGACGAGGCCCGGCGTTTCGGCGGTCACGCTGCCGCCGAAGGTGACGTGACCGCGGGCGCCGAGACGCTCCAACTCCTTCGCCACCTGGGCGACCGGCGGGATCTCGTGCTGCTCCGCGGAGCTGTCGACCGGCCCGCTGCTGAAGAGCCAGACCGGCCGCCGCGCCAGTTCGTCCGCGTGGCGGTGGGCGCAGCCGAGCGCGTCCCGCTGCCAGTGGTTCAGGTAGAGCGCGCTGCCGAGGACCACGGCGTCGAACGCCGCCACCGTGCGGACCTCGGCGGCCGGGACGACCTCGGTCGCGAACCCTTCCTCGCCCAGCACTCGACCGATCTCCTTGGCGATGCCGGCCGTGGCTCCGTGCTTGCTCCCGTAGGCCACGAGGACCCGCTGCTGCGTCATGGCGTGCCTCCCACGGTGTCGACTCCCGGACGGGTGCGGTACCGGCTGCGCTTCCAGCTTCGGCCCGCCGCGGGCGGCGGCGACAGGGCCGCGTGTCCCGATCCGAGGGCCGAACGGACCCGCTCGGGCAGGGCGGGAAAGGGGGTGTGACGAGACGGACCCGGGGAAGCCGGTACCGGAGCGGGCGGGCGGTACGGCGGACACACCGACTGGGGCGAGGTGGACGCGTGGACGGCGGCCGTCGCTGCGGCGCTCACGGCGACGGCAGGCGGCCGAGCACTGTCAGTCCGGGAGGCGGACGGCGAGGGCGGGCCTGATGCGTGCGGCGTGCCGGGCCGGTCCGGCGGCGGCCAGGAGGGAGGCGGCGAGGGTGAGGGTGGCGAGGACGGCGATCTGGGTCCACTCGACGGGGAAGCCGCCGTCGAGGCCGGTGAAGGCGGAGCTCCTCTGGTACATCAGCCAGGTGGTGAGCACCCCGAGCACGGCGCCCAGCAGGGTGCCCTCCAGTGCGACGATCCCGCTCTCCCAGAGGAAGGACCGCTCGACCGTGCGGGCCTGGCAGCCGAGGGCGCGCAGGACGCCGATGGTGCGGCGGCGTTCGCGGACGGCGCGGACCATGACGACGCCGAGTCCGGTGATGCCGATGAGCAGGCCGAGGGCGAGGAAGCCCTGCATCAGCCGGAAGAAGGCGGTGTTGGCGGCGAACAGCCGGTGCACGTCGGCGGCGATCGGTGTGGCGACCAGGCTCGCGGAGAGGTGGCTGCCCTGCAGCCGGCCGGCGAGGTCCTCCGGCGAGGTGCCGGGGGCGGTCCGGATCAGGGCGGCGGCGGTCCGCGCCTGTGGGTCGAACTGTGCGTGGACTGCCTGCTCGCCCATGACCAGCGGGAAGACGGTGGCGCTGCTGCCGGTGCCCGGGTAGAAGGCGAGCCCGCTGGTGAGCACGCCGGCGATGGTCTTCGGCTCGGCGCGGCCGGTGACCGGGTCGGTCAGGGTCAGGGTGTCGCCGGGGGCGTAGAACCGGCCGCTGGGGCCGCCGGTGTGGCCGAAGAAGTTGTCCAGGACGACGTAGTCGGGGTGGGTGGCGAGGGCCGCCCAGACCGCCTTGTCGTCCGGCAGGCCGGGCAGGCGGTCGCGGAAGGCGAATCCGCTCGCCGCCCCGTCGGGCACGCCGACGACGGCGGTCTCGAGCAGCTTGGCGGTGCGGTGGCCGGGGTCGGTTGCCTGCCCGCGGGCCTCCAGCAGCGGGGCGACGGCCTCGATCTGCCGCGCGAGCGGGCCGGTGCGCAGGTCTGCAAGGGGGCTCGGACCTGCCGTCTGCGGGTTGTAGTCCACCCGGAGGGTGTAGCCGGCGGTGGCGTCGGCTGCGGCCTGGTCGATGCTGGCGTTCATGATGCCGCTGATCTCGGTGAGCAGCACCAGGACGAGCACGATCAGGGTGTACATCACCATGGTCGAGCCGGTGCGGAACCGTTTGGCCAGCGGGTACGCCGCGGCGAGTCGCGCGGCGAGCCCCTGCTGGGTGGGGCGGTTCGTCAGGCGCCGCAGCGGTCGCAGCACGGCCTGCTGGTTCTCGCTGACCAGGACCACGGCGGAGAAGGCGGCCAGGGTGCCGAGGATGACGTAGACCGCCATGGACGGGGTGTCGAAGACACGGGGGCGGATCACGCTCGCCACCAGCGTCCAGAGCAGGACCAGCGCCGCCGCGATGCTGGTGGCAGCCCGGCGCGGCATCATCCGCGATGCGGCGGGCACTGCGAGGGCGACGGCCAGGGCGGGCAGCAGATAGGTCTGTTCGGCCTGGCTCCGAGCGAGGGCCGGGACTGCGGCCAGTGCGCAGAGCAGGCTCAGGGCGGTGCAGACGGCCACCCGTCGGCGGCGCGGGCGGCGGCCGGACTCGACCGGTAGGTCGCGCACGGCGGCGATGACGTTGAAGCGGCTGATCCGGGCGCTGGTGGCGGCGATCGCCGCCAGGGCGATCACCAGGCCGAGTGCGGCGCCGTTGACCAGGCTGGTCGGGGTGACGGCGAAGGCGATGTCGAGGCCGCTGCCGTCCACCGACCAGCTGCGGAAGATCTGGGCGGCGGCCACGGCGACGCCCCAGCCGACCGCGATGCCGATGGCCACGCCCGGCAGTGCGGCGGCCAGCGCGTAGAGGGCCCCTTCGATGCTGAACGAGCCGACCAGGTGGGCCCGTTTGAGTCCGACCGCCCGCAGCATGCCCAGCTGGGTCTTCCGCTCCTCGGCGAGCATCACGAAGATGTTCACCAGCAGCAGCGCACCGGCGATGATGCTGAAGCTGCCGATCATCAGGAAGAGGGCGCCGAGGGCGTCGCCGGTCGCGTCGGCCTGCGCGAGGACGGTGTGCTTCGGGGTCTCGACGGCGGCCCGGCCCGCGTCGGGGCCCAGCGCGCTGCGGATCTCGGCGGTGACGGGGTCGGTGAGCTTCTCCCCCGCCTCGACGCCGCCGCGGTTGGACACCAGGGTCACCGAGTGTGTCTGGCCGGCTCCGGCCGCGTCCAGCGTGCCGGGCGGCAGGAAGGCGTCGCGGTTGACCCGTCCGCCGAGTCCGGCGCCCGCGAGGCCCTGCTGCGGGACGATCCTGGCCACCGTGAAGTCGGCGGCGTGCCCGTTCAGGTACAGCGTGACGGGACGGCCGACGCCGGTCTTCAGCGAGCGGGCGAGGGGTTCGTTGAGGACGACCTGGCCCGGGGGTGGTGTCGGTCCGGCGAGCCCGGAGGGACCGCCGTCGGCGCCGAAGCGTCCGGCCGCGTCGAAGTCGAGCTGCCAGGCGAGCACCCGGGGTTCGGCAACGGGTTGGGCGGCGTGGGTGTTGACCGCCGCGGCCTGCGCGACCTCGGCGGTCAGGACACCGTCGACGTCGGGATCGGCCGCCAGGGGCAGCAGCCGGTCGGCGATCGCGCGTCCTGCCGCCGGGCCGGTGCTGACGATCCGTTCGTCCACCGGCCCGAGGGTGCGGTACGCCTCCTGGCGGACCGAGAAGTTCAGGGTGTCACCGACCACCAGGGCGCCGACGATGATCGCCGTGCCGAGCACGGAGCCGGTGACGACCAGGGCTGCCTCGGTGCGGCGCCGGGCGACCTGGCGCAGCGCCAGGCGGCGCACCACGGGCTTGCGGACGGCGACGAGCAGCAGCGTCAGCAGGGCGACGCCGAGGACGGCGAGGAGCGGGAGGAGGAGGTTCGGGTACATGGGTCAGCCCGCCGACTGCAGCGTGGGCTGCCGGGTGTCGGAGACGAGCCGCCCGTCGCGCATCCGGATGACGCGGGGCAGCCGGGCGCCGATGGCCTCGTCGTGGGTGACCAGCACGATGGTCTGGCCCTCGTCGCGGTTGAGGGTGTGCAGCAGGTCCATCACCTGGGCGGCCATGGTGCTGTCCAGGTTGCCGGTGGGCTCGTCCGCCCACACCACGGCCGGGCGGGCGACCAGGGCGCGGGCGATGGTGACCCGCTGCTGTTCGCCGCCGGAGAGTTCGCTGGGCCGGTGCGTCGTGCGGTGGCCGAGGCCGACGCGTTCCAGCATGGCCCCGGCCCGGGTGCGGGCCTCGCGTGGTGCGGTGCCGGTGAGCAGCAGCGGGAGTTCGACGTTCTCGGCGGCGGAGAAGACCGGGATCAGGTTGAAGGCCTGGAAGACGAAGCCCATCGTGCGGGCGCGGTGCTCGGTGCGTTCGGCGTCCGACATGGCGAACAGGTCGCGGCCGTCGACCTCGACCCGGCCGGCGTCGATGTCGTCCAGACCGGAGAGGCAGTTGAGCAGGGTGGTCTTGCCCGATCCCGACGGGCCCATCACGCCGACGAGTTCGCCGGGCAGGACGGTGAGGTCGAGGTCCCGCAGGGCGGTCACCTGGACGGTGCCGGTCCGGTAGACCTTGCGGACACCGGTGGCGGCCAGCAGCGGCACCGGCGCATCGCTCGTCCGGGTGGCCATGGCCGTCTCCTGTTCGTCGCCGGGCGGTCCCCGACTCCGAGCCTCGTCCGGGTTCCGTCCGGTCCCAAGTGCCGACCGGCTCCAATCCCCGGGCGGACGGGGCCTCCGGTCGACGGGCCGTTCGGCCCGGGTGAGGGGTCCACCCGGCCCTGGTGGGACCTCGGGGCTTCTGTTGGTCTGGACCCGAGGAGGGGGCCCGGATCGCCCGGGACCATTCGAGGGCGGAGGCCCGCCATGAAGGCCGACATCGGAGATCGGGTCATCGTGAACGCCACCCGGCCCGGCGCCGCGCGCCGTGACGGGGAGATCGTGGCGCTGCACCACCCGGACGGCAGCCCACCGTGGGACGTGCGCTGGTCCGAGACCGGCCGGGTGTCGATGTTCTTCCCCGGCCCGGACACCCAGCTGCACCACTTCGAGCACCACGGGCAGGACTGGCGGGCGGCCGGTGTGTTCCACACCTTCACCGACTGAGGACGGCCCCCTCCGGCACGGTCAGGTGCGTTCGGCCGGGAGGGCCGCGCTCCCGGCGAGTGTGGCCATGCGCGGGTAGTCGTCCTCGTCGATCCGGGACCGCACCCTTGGGGGTGCCGGTGATCCCGCTGGTGAAGTGGAGCAGCTCCATGTCCTGCGGGTCGGTGTCCGGGACGGTGAAGTCGTCGGACGCGCCGGCCGTCAGATGGACGCCCGCCGTCTCAACGCCGGCCCGCACATCTCGCCCACACCCACACGGTGCCGTCCTGGCTCAAGGCCAGGACCGGTCCTGTCACTGGCGGGCGAGGGCGGTCATGACGATGCGGGTCTTGGACTCCTCGGGCTCCCACCGGTGCGGGTTGCTCGCTTCAGGCCTGTCGCCGGGCCCGGTCGGCGGCTGCGCGGGGCCTGCGGCGGTTCAGAGCCGGACGACGACGAGTGCCGTGTCGTCGGTGGCGCCTCCGGGCGGTAGCAGTTCGGCCAGCACGCTGTCGGCCAGGGCTTCGGGCAGGGCGGCCGGTCGTGCGGACAGCGACCGGGCGAGGCGGTCCAGTCCGACGTCGATGTCCTCCCGGCGGCGCTCGATCAGGCCGTCGGTGTACAGCACGAGCGTGTCACCGTCCTCGAAGCGCACCTCGGCCTGCGGACGCGGTACGTGCTCGGGCCGGGCTCCGAGCGGCGGGTCGGTGGCCCGGTCGAGGAACTCGACGACGCCGTCGCGGTGCAGGAGTGCGGGGGGCGGGTGCCCGGCACTGCTGTAGGCGACCGTCCGGGTGTCGTGATCGATGAAGGCGGTCGCAGCGGTCGCACTCTCGGCACCGTCCACGAAGCGGGAATAGAGGCCGAGTACGTCCAGCGACCGGGCCGGCCCGTCGGCGACCCGTGACGCGGCGCTGAGGGCGCTTCGGAGCTGGCCCATGACCCCTGCGGCGGCGAGTCCGCTCCCGACGACGTCGCCGACGGCGACGGCCGTCCGATGCCCGGGCAGGGCGACCAGGTCGTACCAGTCCCCGCACACGTGCAGCGTGCCGACCGCGGGCCGGTACCGAACGGCCGCGCGGACCTCGCCGATCGCCGGCAGGGTGGGAAGCATGGCCGCCTGGAGGGCGAGGGCGACCTCCCGCTCACGTGCGTGCGCCTCACGCAGGCCCTCGTTCACCTCCTGCAGTTCCCGAGCACGGGTGTAGAGCTCCGCCTCCAGGACACGGGCACGGTTTCCCTCGGGGAGGCCGTGGGCCCGGATCAGCTCGGTGATCTCCTCGACCCGGTGCACCAGGAGCACCACGCTGCCGTCCGGTCCCAGGACGGGGGCGTTGACCGGACTCCAGTAGCGTTCCTCCCACTCCCCGGGCCGCTCCGGGTTCTCCACGTCGTAGCGTTGCAGAGCCATGGTGTCGCGCTCGCCCGTCTCCAGGACCCTTCGCAGGGACGCCTCCAGGTTGCGGGCGCCGGTCGCCTCCGGATCGTTCGGATTGTCGGGGAACACGTCGAACAGGTAGCGGCCGACCAGTTGGTCGCGTGTCCGGCCGGAGAGCCGGGCGAACTCCTCGTTCGCGTCGGCGTACACCAGTTCCGGGGTGAGCAGGGCGACCATGCCGGGCAGGGCCTGGAAGACCGCCCGATAGTCGATCACCGGTCCGTCGCAGGTTGTGGACGGTCCGCGGCGCGAACCGCGGCCACGGGGCCTTGCGCATGCCGGACGCGGTGCTGCCCCACCGGTCCGAGCAGGGCCGTCCGGGCGGCTTCCGAACCGTCCACTCCGACCACGATCCCCGGCTCATCGCCGTCTCGGTCGTCCACTGTGTGCCTCCCGGTTCGCGTCCTCCTTCACGGCAACGATCCGCACAGCGCGCCGGGGATGCCATCCGAGCGCCTCCGGTCGGGCTCCTCTGCACCCGGCCGAGCCGGACGCGGCGTCCCCATGGCGGCCGGGGCGCCGCCACCGCTCGGCCCGCCCGACTTCGGCTCGCCTACTACTCGGGAATGAGCTCGGTGCGTAGTTCGTGGCTGCCGTCCGAGGTACGCGCCTCGTAGTAGATCCGGTGACCGCCTGCAGGCAACGCCAGCACCTCAAGGTATCGAACGTCCGCCACCGGATCCTTGGTGAAGGCCATGAGCGGCGAGCCCCCGGTACTCACAGCGGGTGCCGCCAGGCCTGTGCGTTCGAACCAGTTCTCCTCCGCGGTGGCTCGCCCGTCGTAGGAGAAGCGGCCGTCGGGCAGGACGCTGGTCACTCGAGCGCCGCGGGCATCCCAGGCGCCCTCGCGACCGGCCAGGACCGTACCGTGCCAGTGCCAGGTCAGTCCGTCCTCGCTGGTGGCGTATGCAGTGCTCATCCGGTCCTCGGCTCCCGGAACGTCCAGTGGATGACAGCAGATCCATGCGTGCCAGACCCGACCGTCGTAGCGGATCAGCGGATCCTTCACGGCCGTGGCCTGGTCGCCGTCGAAGACGTGATGCACATCGGCATCGGCCAGCCCTTCCGGATCGGAGGCCTCGAGCAGGCCGATCCACCAGTGCTTGCTGTCCGGGGTGGCGCAGCTGACGTACAGCCGCCATCGGCCTTCGTCGGTGCGCACCAGTGCCGGGCGCTCCACCATGCTCGCGCCGAGGTGGTCCCGAGTCAGTGTGCAGACGGGGGTGAAGCGTTCCCCGTCGCCGGAGCGGGCGATGACGTTGAAGTCCTCTCCGGCTCGTACGCGGTAGGCGAGGAGTACCGACCCGTCCACGTCCAGAGCGGCACTCGGTGCTCCGGCCCAGCGCTGCGGTCCTGCTTCCGGCGCCGGAACCGCCACGACCGCGGGGGAGGTGCCCGGCAGCGGGAGGTCATGGCCGGTCTTCGGTCGGATGGCTGTCATGCCGGAAGTCTCGGCTCCCGGCGTCCCGCGGGAACAGTGGCACAGATGCCATGGTGCGGGAATTTTCTGCCGGGCGGACTGCATGGAGGCGCTATGCGGAGCGGAACGTGCGCCGATGGGTCGCGGGGCCGACGCCACGCCGGGCGGCGAAGTGGTGGCGCAGGGTGTCGGCGCTGCCGAAGCCGGCGCGTCCGGCCACCGCGTCCACGGTCAGGTCGGTCCGTTCGAGGAGTTCCTCGGCGAGCTGCAGCCGCTGGTCCAGCAGCCAGCGGTGCGCCGTGGTGCCGGTGGCGGCTTTGAACCGTCTGGCGAACGTCCGAGGCGACATCGCTGCCCGGGAGGCCAGCGCGTCCACGGTCAGGGGCTGGTCGAGATTGGCCTGCATCCAGTCGATCAAATCGGAGAGGCCATCCTCCGCTGCAGGGGTGGGCATGGGCATCTCGATGAACTGGGCCTGCCCACCGGAGCGGTGTGCCGGCATCACCATGCGGCGCGCGAGAGCGTTGGCTGTGGCGGCACCGTGC
Source organism: Kitasatospora sp. NPDC085879 (assembly GCF_040686255.1). Classification (NCBI taxonomy): domain Bacteria; kingdom Bacillati; phylum Actinomycetota; class Actinomycetes; order Kitasatosporales; family Streptomycetaceae; genus Kitasatospora; species Kitasatospora sp. NPDC085879. Next base: position 16,806 of record NZ_JBFBJZ010000051.1, read on the forward strand.
TCCTGGCGCACGAGGTGAAGGCAGGCGTCGATCCCGGCAGCTGCTCCCGCGCTGGTGATCACCGGTCCGTCTTCGACGTACAGGACGTCACTGTCGACCTTCACCTCGGGATATCGCTCCGCGAGTCGGTCGGTGAACTGCCAGTGCGTTGTGGCCCTGCGCCCATCGAGAAGGCCTGACTCGGCCAGCAGAAAGGCACCCGTGCACACGGACAGCACGCGGGCCCCGCGGCCGGCCGCACCACGCAGTGACTCCAGCAGCAGCGGCGGGGCCGCACGGTCCATCTCCGGCCAGGCCGGGACGGTGATGAGGTCGGCCTCCGCGATCCGGTCCAGCCCGTGGTCGACCTGGATCGGGAAGCCCGACGTGGTCATCACGGGCCCTGGGTCGGGCGAGCAGACCGCGAAGTCGTAGCTCGGCAGGCCGGCGGTGTCGTCGGAACGGTCGAGGCCGAATGCCTGACACACGACACCCAGCTCGAAGGCTGCAGCCCTGCCTCCGACCACGGCGACCACGTTCGTCATCACTGAACCACCTTGGCACAATATGCCCGGCTACGAAATTTCTGCCACGGTCCGGCTGGAATACGCCCGCGGCCCGGTCCGCCGGTCAGCCACCCGCCGCCAGCCGGTCGGGTGTGCGCACGCCCGACCGGCGGACCGACTCGCAGTGCGTCCGCAGCAGCAGCGAGAGCTCCCGGCCGGGCTCGACCCCGAGTTCGCGACAGGTCATGCCGCGGTAGGCGTCGTAGCTGCGCAGCGCCTCGACCAGGTTCCCCTCGGCCAGGTGCGCCTCGATCAGGACCCGCTGGGCGCTCTCCCGGAGCGGCTCGACGCCGACCGCCACCATGGCCGACTCCACGGCCTCGGCGCAGCGGCCCGCCCGTACGAGATGGCGGCTCAGAGCCTCCAGGCCGTGCAGCAGCCGCTGCCGGATCCGCTCGCGCTCGATCAGCACCCAGTCGTCGTACCAGCCGGGGAGCAGGTCCAGCGCGTCGGCGCGCCACTTGAACGTGCAGAGGTCGGCGGGGGTGGCGGTGCCGGCGATCAGGCGCCCGGCCCAGTCGCACAGGACGTACAGGTCGACGACGGTGTGCTCGCGCACCGAGAGGGAGCACTTGTCGGAGTCGAGCACGTCGATGCCGGCCGCCTTGAGCCGCCACAGCGCCGAGCGGAGGTTGCCGGCCGCCCGGAGGTCGTCGCCCAGCGGCCAGAGGGTGCCGGCGGCGTGTCGGCGATCCACCCACCCGCCGTTGAGGGCGACGAACGCGAGCAGCCGCTTACTGCCCTCGGGCACCTCCAGCCGGCGCCCCGCGTGCTCCACCCGCGGAGTGCCGAAGAGGTGCAGTATCGGCGCGTCGCCCTGAGCAGGGATCAGCATCGGAGATTTCAGGAACGGTGCACACATGGCGGTCCTCCCGGTCGAAGCCCGGCCCCGATGCTATGCGCGCCCCGTCACTCATTCGTCACTGTGCGCAACCGGATGGTGGCTCTGCCCGTCCTTCTCTCCCGTGCACCCGGTCGGCTCTGCCCGCTTCCGACGCAGCAGCCCCGCAGGAAGTCCGCCACGAGGGTCAGAACGGCTCCCGCATTGGTCTCCCGGCTCCGCGACTCGGCCGACGAGCGCCGCAGGTCGGTGGTCGCCGTGACCGTGATCAGGAACCGGCCCGGTGCCTGCGGCTCCACCCGCACCACGCACACCCCTCCGTAGGGCGGTTCCTCCTCGTCCACCTGTCTCACGGCCCGTCACCCGACCCGGCGAGCGGCGACTCGTCAACGGTCCGCTCGCTGTCACCGTCCTGCGCGTCCCCGGTGGCCTGCGGCACGTCGTCGCCGGGCGGAACACCGGCCGGAACGCCGGACGGAACATCCGTGCCCTGTGCCTCCCCCCGTTCCACGGGGCCGGCCGCACCGTGCCGGTCGTCTCCCGGCGACTGGCAGTAGACCTGCCGGCTCCGGGCGAACGCGACCCACCCGCCGGTCCACGTGCCGCCCTCCCCGAAGGTCGTCACCGGGATCAGGATGTCCACGTCGGCGCCCGAGTCGAGCGGGATGCGGTCACGGTGCTGTGCCTGCTGCACGGCCTCCGCGATGTCGGCCCGCGAGGCGAAGCAGAAACGGAGACTGAGCGTGTCGCCGAGCACTCTGTACACCTCGCGCTCCACCAGGTCGCGGTCGCTCTGGAGTGGCAGGTAGCCGGCCGGTGGCAGCTCGCCGAAGCCGCGCCCGGTGAGCGGGGGCAGGGGCCGTTTCGCGCCGCCCGGCTCGGCCGCCCGCTGCTGACGGACCTTCTCCGCGATCTCCTCCAGGGCGTTCTTCATCTCCACGGCGATCCGCGACCGGGCCGCCCGGGCCTTGCCCAGGACCTCCCTGAGCTCCGCCTCCAGCTCCACCAGCGCCTCGCCCGTCGCCGGATCGGCCGCCGTGTCCGGGAGGACGTCCCGCCACTGCGCCAACTGGGCCTGGAACTGCAGGATCTGTGCCACGTAGACGTTCCACGGCCGCATGCCCAGCCGGCCCTGCCACCAGCGCTCCGGCGGCGGCGCGCCCACCTCGCGGCGGGCCGACCAGGCGTCCACGATCCACCGGCCGACGTCCGACCCGACCGGGATCACCAGGGCGACGCGGACCGGGGGCCGCGCGTGGTCGACCGGTGGGTCCCACGCGGCCGGCAGGACGGACGGATCGGCCGGCCAGGGCGTGTCGTTGTGCTGCTCGGTCTCGAACAGCCGGGAGGCCAGCCAGTTCCGGCGGTTCGGGCTCAACTGCTCCTCCAGCCCCGCCACCCTGTCCGCCCTCAGCTCGATCCGCACGCCCTCGGCGGTGAACTGCCGGTTGGTCGTGGCGCCCGAGCACGGGTCCTCGCAGAGCAGCCCCTGGACGGCGGTCTCTCCGTAGTCCCAGGTCGCGCGGGACACCTCCACCCACCAGAAGGTGTCGTTGCCCGCCCGCAGGTCCTTGAGCGGCAGCGACACCTCGTGCCGGGAGCGCAGCGGCCGCCCCGCCGCGTCGATCGCCAGCCCCGCGCCGACCTTCAACTCGCCGTTGTCGATGGCCACCTGGAAGCCGTCGACCACCCCGGGTCCGCCGGACCTGCCGACGGCCGAGCCGAACTCCCGGGCGTAGTCCTGGATCCGGTTCAGGTGCTCGGCCCGCAGGAACAGCCCGTCGAAGACGTGCAGGCGGTCGATGTCGCCGCCCGCGGTGTCCGGCGTTCCGGCGGAACGCTCGTCCGGCGGGCCGGCCGACGGGGTGGTGGTCCCGGCGGCTCCTCCCGATCCTGAGGCTCCGCCCGGTCCCGCGGCGGCGCCGCTCTCGGCGATGGTCATGATTCGGCCCTCCCGGCGCCGGCGGCACGGTTCTGCAGGTACATGGTGACCACGGCGTCATGGCCGTCGTGCCGGCCGGCCGCCGGCCCGTCCTTCACTCCGGCGAACGGCACCCACGGGTCCGTCCCGTAGCAGGGTTCCGGACCGGTACCCCGGATCAGGACCCGTACCAGCCGGTGCGCGGGCGGGTGTTCGAGGTCGACGACCGCCCGGGTGCCCTCGTCGGTCAGCCGCACCCCGGCCACCCCGCTCTGCGCCCAACCCGCGCCGTGCTCGGAGAGCGAGGTGATCGTGACGGCCTGCTCCAGCGACCGGCGGTCCACCGGCTTGTCGAAGCAGAAGTTCAGGCAGGTGTTGCCGCGGGACCACTGCAGCGTGCCCGGATCCAGCCGCGGCCCCCCGGCGTCCTCCCGCAGGGTCTCGCCGAGCAGGGCGGGGGCAAGTCCGCACAGCAGCTCCTGGATGGTGCCGGTGGGCAGCAGCACGGCCCGGGCCTGCTGATCCACCTCCACGTTCGCGATCTGAACGGGCCCGGGCCGGGTGACTATGTCGAAGGTCAACCTGGCCAGCGCCACCGGTGCGTGGTCCTCCGTCACCGGGAAGAGCTGCGGGCAGCTGTCACCCTCCTCGTGTTCCGGTGCGTCCTGGACCGCGTCGCACGCGGCCAGCCGACTGAACTCCGCCAGCAACCGCTCCGGCCTGCGCCCGGGAGCTGCGGCCCGCACCCGTTCGGCGGCCTCCGCCGCCTGCAGGCCCGCCGCGTCGTCGGGGCCTGCGACCTCGTCCAGGCCGAACAGCACCCGCACCCTGTGGTACGGGCGGCGGCGGGGCGGTTCGTCGCCGCGGATGACCACCCGGACGGTCTCGGCGATCCGGGAGTAGTCGTCGTGGCGACGGGTGATGTCGCACGGGTCGGCCAGGGCGGGTACCGGCCGGCCCGCACAGGTTCCGAACTCGGCCACCAGCCAGGCCGTCACCCGCCGGCCCTCTCCGGGGTAGGGCTCCCGTCGCCCAACGGGCTCGGCCCGGCCGGACGTTCCCCCGGACGCGTCCTCGCCGTTCCGTTGCGAGCCGCCCGACGCAGGGTGGTCCGTGGCCCACCGGGTGGCCCACTCGGTCAGCGACGCGCACGCCTCGGCCTCCAGGGCGAGCTCGCGGCCCCAGCCGTCCACCGCGAGGCCGGGCCCGACCCGGAGCCGCTCGCCGTCGGCGTCGAGCCGCACCCCGTACCCCCGGACCACGCCGGGGCCGTGCAGCCAGGCCGAGTGCAGCATCTGCTTCCCGCGCGGATTGCCCATCAGCACCCGGAAGTCGTCCTCGCCGAGCAGCATGCCGAAGGCCACTCGCAGGGCGTTGAAGGGGGTCACCGGCAGCTCGTCCTGCCGGCACGGGCCGTCGGAGGTGCCCCTCGCCGAGCCGCACGGGCCGCACGGGGCCGACGCCCCGGAGCCGCCCGGGTAACCCGCGGCTCCCGGGTAACCGGACGGGTCCGGGGAGCCGCCGCCGGACGTGCCGGTCCCCGGACCGGTCGCACCGCCACCGGCCGCACCGCCACCGGCCGTTCCGCCGCATCCGCACGGTGCGCTGCTGCTGCCGAGCGCCGTCATGGCTTCTCCTCCCTGTTGGACTGGGTGGTGGTCGCGCCGAGCGCGCACCGCGCCCGTTCGTCCGCGGCCTCGCCAGGTGACACGGCCGCATCCGCCGGGAACGGCCGGTTCGCCTTGGCGTACTCCCGACGCATCGCGTCGATCAGCTGCGGCTGTCCGACCCGCCCGCCGGCCGCCGCCGCACGGAAGGCCGCGGCGATCGCGGCGTTGCGGATCCAGCCGCCGGGGACGGGGTAGCGGTGGGCGAGCGCGGCGAGGTCGACGCCGTCGTCCCGCACGGGGGCCGGCAGGTGCAGCTGCCAGAGCCGGTGGCGGTCCGGCTCGCCCGGGAGGTCGAAGGTCACCACGAAGTCCATCCGGCGGACGAACGCGGCGTCGATGTTCTGCCGCAGGTTGGTGGCCAGCACGGCCAGACCGTCGAAGCGGTCCAGCCGCTGGAGGAGGTACGCCGTCCCCAGGTTGGCGAAGCGGTCGTTGGCCTCCGAGATCTCCGTCCTGGTCCCGAACAGGGCGTCCGCCTCGTCGAGGAGGAGCACCGCCTGCATGCGCTCCGCCACGTCGAAGGCGGCGGAGAGGTTCTTCTCCGTCTCCCCGATCCACTTCGAGACCACCTGCGAGACGTCCACCACCAGCAGGTCCGTCCCGGCCGCCGTCGCCAGCACCTCGGCCGCCAGCGACTTGCCGGTGCCGGGCGCCCCGCTGAACAGCAGCCGGACCCCACGGTCGGCGCGGGCCGCGTCGCGCAGCCGCCAGTCGTCCAGCACCACCGACTGGTACGCCAACCGGGAGACCGCGTCGCGGAGTTGGCGGTCGGGCTCGGCCGCGAGCACCAGCCGCTCCCACGGCGACTGCGGGCTGAGCAGGTCCACGCCCGGCGGGAGGACGGCGCCGGCCCTGGTCCGGATCGCGGCCGAGACGTCCGTCCGGCCGCCGTCCGGCAGGAGCTCGTCGCAGCTGTGCACGTCCAGCGCGACCTGCGCGGTCAGCGCCGGGTCCAGTGGGTGACGGGCCGCCAGCTGCGGGGCCTGCCCGGCCGCGTCGGGCAGCGCCGCCCGCCAGGCCGCCCGGCGGTCCTCGGTGTTGATCGGCCCGACCGGCACGGTGAGCACCGGCCGCTCCGGACCGGGCCGCACGGCACCCGGCTCGGCACAGACCAGGATCGGCCCGACCACCCGGCGCAGGTCCAGCAGCGCAGGTCCCGCCCCCTCCTCCGGCCGGGGCGCCACCAGGACGGGCACCCCGCCGCGGGCGGCCGCGTGCAGGCCCAACAGGCCCAGCCCCGAAGGGTGTTCGGGGCGCGCCCGCCCGGCGACCGGCCGCAGCCCGGCGGCGCGGGCCAGGGCCGCGCACCGGCTCAGCGCGATCGTCTCGTCCCGCGCGGTCACGATCACGGTCCGCGGCGCCGTGGAGCGCAGCGCGGCCACGGCCCGCTCGGCGGCCGGTCGTGCGAGCCATCCCTCCAGCCCTGCGACCGGCGGCCCGACCTCGACCTCGGTCAGCGCGTCCGGCCAGGCGGCACAGCCGTGCAGCGCCTCCCAGAGCCGGTCGGCCAGCCGCAGGCTGCGGTCGTGGAACGTCCCCTCACCGGAGACGGCGAGGGCGCCGCTGCGCACGGCCGCGCCCTCGTGGAGCAGTCGGCGCAGCGCCGCCCGGTCGACGGCCGGGCCTTGCGGCGCCCCGAGGTGCCGGTCGTGGTCCAGCAGGAGGGCGGCGAGTCCGACGCTCGGGTGGGAGTCGCTGCGCGGGTGCATGGTGCGGAAGGTCCTGGCCAGGCCCTCGTGCTCCTCGGGAAGGCCCGCGAGCAGGAGCAGGTCGAGCTCCACGTCGGTGAGGCCCAGCCGGTCCGCCAGCCGTTCGATCGGTGCCGGGCCGGCCTGGTGCGGTCGCTCACCGTCGTCGGCTGCGGCTTCGGCCCACTCCCGGAGGAAGCCTACGGAGGAGGAGGCGGACTCCGTGCCGCAGGTGGCTTCGAGCAGCACGGCCAGCCGGCGGGCGAGCACGGCCGCCCGCGCGGTGAGGCCGCGGCTGCCTGCCTCGGCTGCTTCGGGGGCCCGGGCTGCTGCGGGTGCCCCGGCCGCTGCGGGCGTGGTGGGCGGGCGCGTCTGCGGAGGTCCGGGCGTCTCAGGCATAGTCGTACCTCACCACCGCGCCGAGCCAGGGCACCCAGCCCGGGTCCAGGTCCAGACCGGCGCGACGGACCGTCAGGTCGGTCTCGGCGACGGCGAGCCGGACATCGATCCACCCGGGTTCGGCGAACACCTGCCCGCCTCGGCGGGCGATCGCCCGCACGACGGCCCGGCCGTCCGCGGGAGGGCCCGCCGGGCCCGGGCCGAGGCGGGCGGCGGTGACTGCGGCCCATGTGGCGGCGAGGGCCCGCACCTTGGCCTGTTCGGCCGGTGTCGGCGGCGGGGCGGCGAGCAGGGCACCGGCGTGGGCGGGGCCGAGGCCGGCCAGGGCGAGCAGCGCCGCGTCGTCCGGGGCCGCGTCGGGCAGGAGCTCGCGCCCGATGCGGTACAGCACCCAGCGCAGGGGGCGGGCGGTCAGGGCGGTGTCGTCCAAGGCCCGCTGCGGGAGCCCTGCGTCGGCCGCGGTCGCCAGCAGGAAAAGCAGACCGGCCCAGGTGGTGGGCACTCCGCTCGTCCCGTCCGGGTCCAGGTCCGGGCATGCGGCGGCCGGCTCGGCCGGCCGGGTGTCCACCGGGTGCTGCCGGGGCTCCTCGGCCGATCCGGCCGATCCGGCCGATCCGGCCGATCCGGCCGACGGTGCCCCCGCGGTCCGCTCGTCGGCCGCCGCGTCTGCCCGGTCCGGCGGCATCTCCCCGGACGGCGCCGGCTCCCGCGCACCACCTGCCCGTTCCCGGCCCTGCCGGGTGCCGTCGGCCACCGGGTGCTGCGCGCCGTCCGGGCGGCCCGAGGTGGGTGCCGCCGAGGCCGTTGCCTCCGCCGGCCGGACCGGTGCGGGCGGCTTCACGGCCTGCCCGAGCATGGTCCGCAGCTCGTCCGTGAGCGCCCGCGGCAGTTCGGGGTGCTGCCTGCGGTGGAGCGAAGCGGGGTCGGCCTCGGCGGCCGCCAGCACCGCCCAGGCGGCCAGCGTCGCGGGCCCTGGCCGCAGCCGGGCCGACCGGGCCAGCCCGGCCAGCGAGGAGCCGGCCAGCAGGGTCCGGGCGAGCGCCCGGACCTGCGCGGGCGGCGGGCCGTCGGGGTTCGTGCCACCGCCCGGCCCGGGCACACCGGGCCCGCACCAGGACGCCACCGCCACCAACGCGGCCACGGCCTGCCACCCGTCCTCGCCGAGCACCCGGTCCAGGGCCGGCAGCCCGCAGCCGGCCGCTGCTCGGAGCAGCGCCGCCGCCGCCTGCTGCGGGGCCCGGCCGAGCGCCGCGAGCACGACCGCCCGGGGCTCGGCGGTGGGTGCGGGATCTGCGGGCCGCACCGCCCCCGCCTGCTGCCACGCCCAGAGCCGCTCGGTCCGTCCGCCGGCCACCCCGGCCACCACCTCGGCGAGCAGCTCGACGTCGTGCCGGTAGTGGACGACGTCGCCGCGGCCCTCGCGGATCGTCCGCTCGATCGCCGCGGCCATCGCCGCCGACCAGTCCTGCCCGCCTGCGAATCCGGGACGGTCGAGGTCGAGCGGGACGGTCAGCGTCAGCCGCCGGACGCACCACCGGCCGGCCGGCAGCCGCGCCTCTCGCAGGGCGCGCTCCAGCCCGCCCTCGACGACGCACCGCAGGGATGCCTCCAACCCCGCGCGGCCCGCCTCGGCCGGACCGTCGTGGTGCAGCGCCGTGGAGAACCGCCCGATCGTCACCGTCGGAGCGCTCATCCCACCCTCACCGCCCCCACGGCCGCCGACTCCCCCACCCGCGCGGCCGGCGACGGGATGCCGACCACGCCGTCCTCGCCGACCCGGACGTGGCCGACCACGGCCGGCCCCCAGGCCGCGCCGGGGCCCACCACCGAGGTGAGGTCGAGGTGCAGGCTGCGGCCGATCCGCATGCCGACGCCGAGCGGGCAGATCTCGGCCAGCGTGTGGGCGGGCTTGTGCAGCTCGACGATGCTCCGGACCACGTCGAGCCGCTCGCCCTCCAGCGGCGCGGCGATCAGGACGGTGAACCGGTGGGCCGTCGCCGTGTAGCCGTCCTCGCCGGGTTTGACGCCGCCCACGGCGAACCGGCCGAGGGTGGCCGTCGCCCGGGCCGCCCCGCCGACCGCGGGGGCCGGCGGCCCGCCCGGCCCGGTGCCGAGGACGGCCCCGCCGAGCCCGCGCATCCGCCAGTTCTCGACGATGGCGACCGGGACGGGCAGGTACAGCCGGAGGATCCGTTCCAGGCAGGCCAGGGTGCCGCGGATCCGGAACAGGTCGTATGCCTGGGCGACGAGCTCGCGCCGGGCGGCGATCGGCCAGCGCCGGTCGAGGGCGAGCCCGAGCAGGCCGGCCAGCCAGCCGAGGGCCTCCTGCGGGGTGGCGGTCGGGTCGAGCAGGACCGTCCGCAGGGCCGCCCGCCCGTCCAGCTCGTGCAGCAGCCCTTCGGCCGGGGCGAGGTAGCGGTGGAGGAAGTCGGCGTCGTCCTCGTCCCTGCTGAAGTTGCGGGGCAGTTGGGTGAGCAGCCGGTGGCCGGGGCGTTCCACCCGCAGGGCCCGGACCCGCGGGGTGAGCCGGGCCGTCCCGCCGAGTCCGAGGACGACCCACAGGTAGCGGCCCGGCGGCGCGGAGACCGGGGCCTCGTAGGTCTCGAACGCGTCGTCGGGGGCGATCTGCGCCCAGGGCCACTCGCGCCCGGTGGGGCGCCGGAACAACCCGCCCGACGGCTCGATCCGGTCGAGGTGGAGCTCGGAGGGCAGCGGCGGGGTCAGTTCGCCGTGGCGGATCGCACGCTGCCCCTGCACGGCCGGCGTCCACGGCAGCGGGTCGGGGACGGTGTCCTCGTCGCTGCTGAGGAAGCCCACCCGGACGTCGGTGCCCGGGGGGACGCAGGCGTCGAGGAAGATCCGGCCCCAGCGGGTGCGGTACGCGCCGGCGTCGAGCCGGTAGGTGACGACCCGTCCGCTCTGGACGTAGCGCGCCGCCGGGCCGGCCGTCCAACCGAGACCCTGGTCGGAGGTGTACGCCGTCCGCCCGTCCGGGCTGGCGGTGACGGCGCCGCCGTCGTAGCGGGGAGCCCGGACGGGCTCGATCTCCGCCCAGCCGTCGTCGTCCGGCCGGAAGCGGCGGAACGGCTGCCCGGGGCGGTCGGCGACGGTGAGCAGGCCGTCGGCGGCGAAGGCGAGGTCGCTCGCACCGGCGACCTCGATCCGGTCGGTGCCGTCGGGCCGGGCGACCACGGTCCGCCCGCCGTGCGGCGCGGACCACAGCAGGTAGACCTGCCCGGCCCGGACGGCGACCCGGGTGGGCGTCAGGCCCGCGGCGAGCAGTGGCCCGCGGAGCGCCGGGCCGCGTTCGGGGCCGCGCCGGCCGCGCAGCAGGACCAGGCCCGCCGGGTTCGCCAGCAGGACGACGGCGCCGTCGCAGAGCGCCGCCACGTCCAGCGGTCGGCGGGCGCGATGGGCCGCGGTGCGCACGGGCACCCGGCGCAGCAGCCGCCCGGCCCAGAGGTCGACCACGTGCACCGCGGCGCCGCAGGACTCGGCGATGTAGAGGCGCTGCGCGCTGTCCACGGCGAGGCCGCGGGGGGTGCGGAGGCTGCCCGGGTGCGGGTCGGCGGGGGCGGACGGCGCGTTCGGGTCGAGGACGTCGACGCGGCCTTCGGCGGGGTACGAGCGGTAGGCCCGCCCCCAGCGGTCGAAGGCCAGCCCGGCGGCGCCCGGCCCGGGCGGCTGCGCCTCCGCGGCCGGCTCCGCCTCCGGCTTCGGCAGCCACCAGGCGAGGCTCACCCCGCCGCCGTCCGTCAGAGCCGTGCCGTCATGGGCGCAGCGGGCCCACTGGTCGGGGTCGGTGAGGGTGGTGATCGCCCGGTCGCCGTTCATCAGCACACCTCCGGGGGCAGCGGGACGAGGACGGGGTCGCCGCCGGGGAGCGGGGTGGTCCCGTAGCCGGCGCCGGGCGGCAGGGGTGGTCCGGTGACGACGGTGATCTCGCCGAGCCGGGGGACCTGCCAGGCTTTCAGCGGGACGAGCGGGGCGGCCCTCCAGGCGGCGGCCGGGTCCGGGCGGACGGCCAGCCCGAGTTCGCCGTCGAGGTATTCGACACCGTCCACCTGTACGGCGACGGCCTCCAGTTCGGCGCGCCGGACCGTCCGCCCGAGCGGCCAGCCGGTACCGTCCGGCCCGTACGGCGGCACCGGTGCGAGGTACTGGCGGAGGATCAGCTCGACCCAGCGGCGGACGGCGTCCGCCTGGTAGCCGTCCCGGACGTGGACGCCGACGGAGACGGCGATGTCCACGTACGTCGGGGGGATGACGTAGAGCTCGGTGGTGAGCAGCCGGCGCGGGTCGAGGTAGGCGGCGACGCGGCGCAGCAGGGCGAGGTCGGGCAGCGGCGCGCTCAGGTCGCGCAGGTCCTCGGTGGGGAAGACGACGACGCTGACCACCCCGGCGGCGGACCTGCTCAGGGTGTCGGGGTGGAACAGCGGCAGCGTCTCGGCCCGCCGTACGCCGGGGACTTCGAGGGTGAGGGCGCGGAAGTCGTCGGCGGTGACGGCCCGGTCGCGCCGGTGGAGTTCGGCGGGGAGGCTGTCCAGGGCGTCGGCGAGCGAGGCCTGGTCGGCGCCGTCGGCGGCGGCCAGGACGTTCCTGGCCTTGATCCCGGCCACGCCGGTGAGGCTGCCGATCGCCCCGGCCGGGACGTTCCCGGCGGCCCCGCCGCCGTAGCGGTAGGAGACGGCCCTGATCCGCTCGCCGATCTGCGGGACCTTGCCGCGGGTGCCGAAGTGGACGAGTCCGGCGGTGAGGTCGACGGTGTAGTGCCGGTCGAGGGGGCCGCTGTCGGCGAAGGTCTCGACCTCCGTCCAGGGTTGCCAGCCGCCGGGTTCCTCGACCTCCAGCCGGGCGGTGCCGGCGACGACCGGATGCTGAGTCAGGCGGTAGGTCTGGCCGGCGTCGGCGGTGCCGGTGCCGAGCAGTTCCGGGCCGGCCGTCCGGGCCTGGACGACTCCGACCGCGTTGATGCCGACCCAGCGGATGCGGTGGATGCCGTCGTTCTCGGTCGCGGGGCGGCGGACCCGCAGCCAGGCGATGACGCGGGCGGCCGACTTCTCGTCGTCCAGCGGGGGTGGGCTGAGCAGGTCGCCGGTGGAGGCGGGCGCCTCGGCGTGAGTGGGGAAGGCGTCGGGCAGCTGCAGGGTGACGACACCGGTGGCGGTCAGGCCGCGGGTGGTGTCGGCGAGGACGGCGAGGTTGGTGAAGGCGGTCTCGGCGCTGCCGGCCCGGTCCGGCCCGTTCCAGAGCTCCCAGAGGAAGGCGGGCGGGTCGGCGGTGAGGCCGTCGGCACGCAGCCGGTCGCGGCCGGGGTCGCGCGACTCCAGGTCGAAGGGCCTGGGGAGTTCCGCGTCCTGGACGATCCCGAGGAAGATCGCGCGGTTGCGCAGTTCCTTCGGGTCGGTGGTGTTCTTGCCGAGCAGGGCGATCCAGAGGCACTGGTCGAGCGTGCTGCCGACGTCGAGCGAGGGCTGATCGGTGGCGAGCGGGTCGGTGGGGACGGCGGTGGTGACGTAGAAGCCGGCGGCGGCGCCGCTGTGGAGCCGGTTCCGCTGCTCGGTCGGGAGGGCGGCGACGGCGTCCGCCCGCCGGCGGGCCTCGCTGCTGTGCGCCTCGGCGTCCCGGGCGGCGGTCTTGCCGACGGCGCAGGTCTCCAGCGGCCAGGCGACCACCTCGCCCTCGGTCTCGAAGGGGACGGCCCCGGCGCGGGCCTCGGTGCCGCGCAGCACCTGGACGCCGGCGGGGCGGTCGGTGTCCAGCACCAGGAGGGTGTGCGCGAGTCGGGCGGACCTCGGGCGGACGCCGAGCAGCCGCAGGAAGGCGACCTTGGTCGCGTCGGGGATCTGGTTGAAGCGGAACAGCAGCGACTCGCCGAGGTAGGCGAACAGCTCCAACAGCGCCACGCCGGGGTCGGTGGCGTTGTGGTCGGTCCACTCGGGGTTGTAGACCGGGATGCGCTTGATCAGCTCGTCGCGGAGCTGGGCAAAGGTGCGGTCGTCGAGGATCGGACCGATCAGGGCCATGGCCGGCTCACCCCTTGCCCGTCATCGCAGGTAGAACGGATAGACGAGGTTGTCGGACCGCAGGTCGACCAGCCGGACGTAGGCGATGTCGATCCAGACCATGGTCGGCTCCTCCCCCGGGGTGACCGACACCTCGGTCACCCGGATCCGTGGCTCCCAGCGGGTCAGCGCCTGCTCGATCTCCTCCCGGAGCGCGGCCCGGGTGGCGGCGGTGTTCGGCGCCATCAGGTACTGCCGCAGTCCGCAGCCGAAGTCCGGCCGCATGACGCGCTCGCCCGGCTCGGTGTCCAGGATCGTCTCGATCGACTGCCGGACGAGCACCATCCCGCTCGCCCAGGCCAGGCCCGGGCCCGGCCCGCCGGCGGCACCCTGCGGCCGGAAGGGCAGACGGACCCCGGTGCCGAGCCACGCGTCGGCCGGTGCTCCTGTCGGAGCGTCAGTTGCTGCTGCCATGGTGTCGATGATGGTCGGCGGGCGTCACCGGTGCGTTATCGCCCGGCGGCGCTCACCAGCCCGCGGGGAGGCTGTTCCGCATCTCCTTGATGGCGTCGTCGTACTTCTCCTTCCCGCCGGCGGGAAGGAGGCCGCGGATGTCGTTCACGTCCATGGTGATCGCCTGTCTGAACTTCCCGTCGAGGAGCAGGTCCGTCTGCTTCTTGCGCCAGTCGACGGCGTCGCTGCCCGCCCCCCAGCTCCTGGTCATCCGATGGTCGGCGGTGTCCATCTCGATGGCGGGGGCGGTGTAGCGCGAGATGCCGTCCAGCTTGTTCTTCACCCCGGCGGCCTTGCCGCCGGACGTCTGGGCGTCCTTGACGGCCTTCCAGGCCGGCATGTGGTTGCGTTCCGTTCCCTTGACGGCCCTGCGCCTGCCGCCCTTCTTCGCCGGCGCCTTGCCCAACTCGTTGTAGGGGCCGCCCCGGTACACGTGGTTGGTGGCCCTGAGGCGGGGTTTCTTCTTGGTCTCCGGGCTCATCCGGGCGTCGATCAGCCACTCGTCGCCCTCGCGGTCGGCGGCCAGCCTGGTGAAGCCGTAGGTCTTCTTGATCCCGGCCAGTGCCTCCCGGACCTCGTCCTCCTCGTAGGGCTCGGCGAGCGACTGCTGGGCGAGCTCGCCGATCGCCTGGAGGCCGCCCTGCCAGCGCTTGGCCTTGGCCGGGTCCGGCACCTCGCCGGCATCCTTCCCGGGCTTCAGCGGTCCCGGCTTCAGCGGTCCCGGCTTGCCCGGTTTTACGGCGGCGGGGGCCGCTGCCGGTGCGCCGCCGCCGGGCTTGGCCCCGCCCTTGGCCCCGCCCTTGGTAGGGGCCGCACCGGGGCCCTCGTTCCAGGCGCCGGCCTTCTTCTCGTCCCTCCCGGTCTTCCCGGGGACGTGGTCGTTCATCAGGTCGGTCATGAACTTGTCGGCGCTGAAGGCGACTTCGCCGAACGTCACCTCGGGGACCTTGCCGGAGCCGAGGACGTGCTCGACGTCGGCGCCGATCCCGAACTCGCCGGGGAGCGGGTACTCCAGCTGGAACAGCGGCCAGGTCCAGCGGTGGCTCGGGGCCGGGGACCACCATGGGCTCACCAGGGCGACGAAGAGGTCGCCGCCGAGGCCGAGGAAGGGCTGGGCGGCGATCTCCATGTGTCCGCCGATGAAGAACTCTCCCTGCTTGCCGCTCTTCGGGTCGGCGACCTCCCGGTAGCCGATCCGCGGGGTCGCCTCCACGTAGCCGCGGATCCCGGCGAGGGCGTTCAGTGCGACGCCCGCCTTGATGTCGTGGCCGAGGAGTTCGAGGCCCGCGCCGCCCTCCGCGACGAGCCGGACACCGGCGAAGGCGGAGATGTTGAGGGTGCCGGTGATGCCGAAGTTCTTGAGCACCTCGGGCTTGGTGGACCACGTGCCGGTGAGCTCCATCCGGTCCAGCGTGGCCGGGCCCAGCTTGGCGAGCAGTTCCAGGCCGATGTTGGCGAAGACGAAGATGTTGCCGACCAGCGGGATGCCGTAGAGGGCGCGGACCTCCAGCTTGGGCAGCGGTTTGACGTAGTCCTTCTGCTCGAACAGCGGCTTGGTCATCTTCGGAGTGATCCTGCCGACGAGGGTGACGTCCCCGTCGTGGTCGACCACCACCAGGGCCTCGCCGCTCAGCCATTCGGCGAGCCGGACGTTGACGGTGCCCCAGCCGGCGACCACGCGCGGCCCGGGCCGCGGGCCGGCCACGGCGGGCGCCGGCGCGGCGCTCCCCTCCGCCGGTCCGGCCGCCGGGGCGGGGCCCGCCGCCGCCCCCTCACCACCGGGTACGGACGGCTTCGGCACCGCCGCCTTCGCCTGCGCCGCGGCGACCTGGTCGTCCGTCAGGTGCTTGGCGCTCTTCTCGTCGGTGGCGACCAGGGTCACCTCGCCGTCGAATGTGTCGTTGCCGTAGTGAACGGTGCCGCGGACGTCGACGACGCCTCCGGCGAATGTCGCCGCCACCGACCCTTTGAAGCCCTTCAGTGCCACCTCGACCTGGGCCTCGCCGGACAGCCTGCCCTCGGCGTCCCGCTTGACGGGGACCGTGATCGCGCTGAGCCCGGGCACCGTTCCGGTGGCGATCGCGTCGAAGGTGACCAGCTCGTTCGCAAGGCCGATCGAACCCGTGGCGTCGAGGAAGCCGCCGAGCCTGAAGTGCAGCCCGCTCGCCCGGACGAGCAGCCGGGGCCCGTCGAGCCGGTTCTCCACCGCGGGCAGTTTCAGGTCGCTCACCCCGGCGAGACCCACCTGCTCGGCGTGGCTGACGACCTGCCCCAGCAGTTCGGCTGGGCCGGTCAGCAGTCTGCCCTTCACGACGGCGGACGCATGTCCCTCCAGCAGGCCGCCCTGCACCCGTACGGCGAGCACCGGTTCGATGCCGTACCGGGCGAGCGGCAGGAAGAACGGGTGGGCCAGGGGCAGCGCCTGGTAGTCCTTGCCCGGGCCGGTGGTCAGGCCCTCGTCGGTCTTCCGCAGGTTCAGCGTCCCGCCGGCGAGGGTACTCAGCCTGGCCCGGACCGGGCCTCCGGCGGGGCCCTTCTTCTCCAGGTACTCGGTCACGGCCGGAGTGGCCGTCAACGCGGCGCCGCCCTGGAGCTCCAGCACGTCCTTGGGCACGTCGGGCGCGACCGCGGCGGTCGGGGCGGCCGGGCCGCCACCGGCACCGGCACCGGCATCGGCGGCTGTTCCCGGGCGCCTGGGAACGACGCCCGAGAGCCGGTCGGCGAGGCCGCCCGCCGCCGGGGCCGTCGCCGACGCGGTCGGGGCCGGGGCCGGGGTCGGGGTCGGCGGCGCGGCCTTCTGTGCGGGCGCGGGCGGCTTGGCTTCGTGGGCGGCGGCCCCGGCTGCGGCGGCCATCAGCGGCGCGCGCGGCGGCGGGCGGGCGGATCGGTCCGGTTCATCGGCCACCTCCGCAGAGCGGGTCGGGCGGGGAGCTTTCGGCGGTCGGCGGCGCCGCCGTGGCGGCCGTCCTCGGATCGAGGGTGGCCACCAGGTCGGCGGCCGCGGCGTTGGCGGCGGCAGCACCGACGACGGCCGGATCGAAGGCGTCGGTCCCGGCCATCGCGGCCGTCGCACCCGGTGCGCCGAGGAGCTCGTCCAGCTGTCTCTCCTCCGGGAGGCCGTGCACCGTGGTGAGGTCGTTGGTGCCGACGTTGAAGTAGGCCTGGAGGGCGCCCAGTGCGACGACGTCCGGCGGCAGGCAGAAGCGCAGGGCGAGCAGCCACCAGAGTTGGAAGGCGAGCACCACGATCGGCAGGAAGAGGCTGAACAGGAAGAACGCCACGATCATGAAGAGTTCCAGCGCGAAGGTGCACACCCGGAAGTCGGCGCCCCCCACGTGGCCGGTGCCGGGGTCCGGGATCTTGCCGGTCACCTCCAGCCGGGAGCCCGGCGGGCTGGTGATCGCCACCCCGCCGGGGCCGGCCGGGCGTCCGGCGCGGGCGGCGAGGGCGCGGAGATCCGGCATCGTGATCGACACCTTGTGGTTCTTCGTCCCCTCCGGGTCGTAGAACGCGGCCAGGCTGAACGGCTCGGTCGTGGCGCTCCACGATTCCTGCGGCGGGCAGTGCTCGTGGCCGGGTGCGGGCGGCCGGCGGGCAACACAGCGGATCTCGTACACGTGCTGGTCGTCCAGTTTGGGGCTGCCCTGGTCGTCGTGCTCCCCGGAGGTGGTCGGCACGAGGCCGAACCAGAGTGACCGGGTGGCAGCCCGGTCGCACACCCCGCCGGGCTGCGGGATCCGCCACATCGGCAGCTCCTGCTCCGGCTCGGGTCTCCCGTCGGTGTCCACCGTGCCGACCGGCACCCAGTGCGGGCCCTTCGCCCCGGTGGTCCAGCTCTGGACGACCGGTGGCCCGAGCTCGGCGAGCAGCTCGCTGTTCTCGGCCTCGAACCTGGCACGGTAGGCGCGGTCGGCCCAGAGCACGTTCGGCAGGTCCCGGTCGTGCAGGTGCCGGGGCTTCATGCCCTGGGCCGCCAGCAGATCGGTCGTCAGCCGCTTGGCCAGCCGGCGCACCGCCGCCGCGTGCTCGGGGGCGGGTACCGGTCGCTCCTGACGCCGCATCACCATCTGTACCTGCACGTCGGCGGCGGCGCCCGGCCGGGGCAGGCCCGGCCGGTCGCAGAAGAGCTCGACGACCACCGCGTAGAAGCGGTGGTGACCGGGCTGGTACAGCTTGCGCAGCGGGGTGGCGGTCATCGTGTGGGTGGCGAAGCGCAGCCGTCCGCGCCGGACCTGGCCCGCCGGCACCGCCACCGGGTACGCGTACACGTCCTCCACCGGTTCGAAGACCAGTGAGACGCGCGGGTCCGCCGCCAGGCGTCGGACGAAGTCGGGTGTGTCGTACTTCTGGATGGCAGGGGCCGTGGCCCGCGGGTCGAAGCGGTCGAAGTGGCCGCGCTCGCAGACGTACCAGGGCGCGCGCAGCTGGAATCCGTGCCCCACGGCCGTCACCAGATGTTCCCCGCGCCCGGCGTGTAGGCGGGCGACATCACCATCTGCTCGGCGACCAGGGTGCCGACCTGGACGATGCCGCTGAAGGTGGCCAGCGGCGCGTCGACCTTCACCACGGGGGCGGTGACGTCGACCGACATGGTGGCCCTGATCTCCACCGAGGCGGCGGTCAGCCGGATCTCGCAGCCCGCGGCGTGCCTGACGGTGACCGTCCGGGCCGCGTCGTCCAGACTCACCTCGTGTCCGGACGCCATGGTGATCCGCACCTTCGAGGCACCGCCGGTGTCGTCGAACTCCAGCCGGCTGTCCGCGCGGGAGCGCAGCAGCCGGATGTTGTTCGCCGCCTCCGGGTCGTGCGGCAGGCTCTCCCGGCCGTTCCAGGCGGCGCCGAGGATGTACGGGCGGCGCAGGTTGCCCATCTCGAAGACCACGACCACCTGGCTGCCGACCTCCGGCAGGACGAGCAGGCCCTGCTCGTGGTCGGCGTACGGCGAGCAGAGCGTGGCCCAGGCCCGCACGTCCCGGTCGCCGTCCTCGCCGAGCCACGGGAAGCGCACCTCGACCCGGCCCAGCTTCTGCTCGTCCACGATGTTGGTGACCAGCGCGGGGTAGGCCCCGTGGTAGCCGGGTGCGGCGCCGTCGGCCGGTTCGGGCAGGGCCATCAGTTCACCTCGTTCAGGGTGGCCCGCTCCGCCTCGAAGCGGGTGCGGAATCCGTGTTCCAGGTCGAAGCCGTGGCGCAGGCGGGTGACGTAGTAGCCGCCGCCGTCGAAAGGGGCTCCGACGTCCTGCAGGGTGAGTCGGCTGCCGACGACGAGGTCGGGCGTGCCGTTGGTGAGGCCGGCCACGGTGACGAAGCGCCGGCCCCGGCGGAGCATCTCGGCCCGTGCCCAGGCGGCCGCCTCGGCCGTGTTGAGGGCGGCCTCGCGGACGCGCAGCGAGGTACTGGGGCCGAGTGTCCGGCTCAGCAGCCGGACGCCGGTGCGGCCGCCGGTGGTCTCCGCCTCGACCACCTCCGGGCCGGCCCGCTCGTCGACCGTCTCGCGCCGTTCGGCGTCGTACCCGGTGACGACCACCTCGCTGCGCTGGTGCGCGAGGTCGGCCGTCAGCCGGGCGGACAGCAGGTCGCGGCCGAGGACGAGGGTCACGGCGGTGCCGGGCCGGGTGTCGCGGGTGCGCAGGTGCAGGGTGGTGCCGGTGCACCAGAGTTCGGCCTGGATCAGGCGGGCGCGTTCGCGGAGGAAGGCGAGGTCGCTCTGGTTCAGCTGCTGGACGACGTCGTAGCGCGGGCCCGGCGCGTCGACGTCTGCCCGCAGACCGTGCTCGCGCGCGACGGCCTCGGCGAGTTCGGCGTCGGTGACGTGCGAGTAGGTGCGCATCCGGCGGGCCATCCGCAGCCGCATCAGGGCGTCCTCCGCGTGGGCCACGACCGCGGGTGGGTCGCCGTCGCCGAGGACGAGCTCCAGCGCGGAGACCGTGCCCTCGAAGACGGTCCGCTGCTGGGCGTCTGGGCCGAGGGCGACCTTGAGCGCGCTGCCGAGGTCGATCGTCCTCCCGTCCAGGTGCAGCAGGCTCTCCTGGGGGCCCTTGGCGCCGACGCCGCTGGCCAGGAAGGTCGCCTGCAGGGTGCGCAGGCCCTCGACGCCCTCGCAGACCTCCAGGCGCACGCAGTCCCGGCCGAGGTCCCGGACGAGGTCCCCGCCGACGGTGAAGACCGGTGAGACCGCGGTGACGGCCGGCTCAGTCATCGAAGCCCTCCGCCGCGACCCGTCCGGCGAGCCACTTCGCCCGGTCGAACGCCGCGCGCAGGCGCTCGACCAGCTCCGCCTCCTTGACCGGGCCGCCCTGGCCGGCGGCCGGCACGGGGCCCGGGGCGCCGACGGGGACGACATCCGTGTGGACTTCGCCGATGTGCACACTCATGGCAGGCCTCCCTGGTCGGACACACCGTGGGGTCGCCACCTCAGGGTGCTGGGCCGTGCGTCACGGCGGCGTTGCTCGCAGTCCGCCGCGGTGCGCGCGGGCGTCACCGGCGGCAGTCGTTCCCATGGGGCCGTCGTTCCGTCGGGCGGCGGAGTCTCGCGGGCCCGGGCCCGGCCGGCCAGGCTGCGGGCGCCGCCGGCCGCCACCTCGGCGAGCGTGCCCGGGTCGGCGCGGCTGCGCAGCGGCACGCCCCGGCCGTACGTCAGGGCGCGCGGATCGGCTGCGGGAGGCGCCACGGTGGGGCCGGCCCCGGTGGGGCTCGCCGTGGTGGAGCGCACCGGGGTCGGGGGCTGCCCGCCGTAGCGCGGGCCGCCGCTACCGAGGGCGGGCGTGGCGGGGACGGCGGAGAGCCCGGGCGGCCCCGGGACGGCGAAGGCTCCGCGTGCCTGATCGACCGCCAGGGCCGCCCGGGCGTCGGCCACCGTGTTCACCGAGGCGGCGATCCCGCCGCCGGCCGAGAGCGCGAAGCCCGCCGCCGTCGCGTCGTCGGCCGCCGCGCCCGTCACCGCCCCTGACGTCCCGGTGCCACCGGCGGCACCGGCCCGGGCTGCCGGGGCCCCCGGCGGCGCGGCCTCCGGGCCGATGCCCAGGGCCCCGGCGAGCCCGGCGACCGAGGTGGCCGCGACCTCGCCCGCGAAGCCGGCCGAGAGGCCGACGCCCCCGCCGGTCTCGACCTCGACCCCGAGCTGGACGTTGAACCCGGCGCTGAGCGAGAGCGGGCTGTCCAGCCCCTGCATCGCCCCGCGCCAGGCTGCCGGGTCGAGCCCGAGCCGGGCCAGCAGTTGCTGGGCGCTCTCCCCGGCCTGGGCCTGGACCAGCTGTTGCGGCCGGTTCGTTCCGGCGGTGCCGGGGGTGGAGCCGGCCCGCGGTGCGCCCGGGTCGGTCGCGGCCCGGGCGTCGCGGCCGCCCGCGCCCTTCTCGTTCGCCTCGAAGCTGAAGTCCTGCTCGGCGATGGTGACGGCGACCTTGGCCCGCAGCGGGGTGCCGTCCGGGGCGAAGAGGTCCAGTTCCTCGTTGAGCTGGGTGACGATCCCGTTGAAGCGGAACGTCCCCCAGACGAAGCGGACGATCGGCGGCGGGTCGCCCTTCTTCTCGGGCGGCGGCTCGACGAACTGGCGGACCACCGCCGTCCAGTCCCGCACGTCCACGTACTGGCCGGCATCGCCCTGTTCCGCGGTGTCGAAGGCCAGGTCGAAGGTGAGGGTGGCGCCCTCCTGCGAGGGGTTCTGGCGCTTCTGGGTCCGGGTGCTGGTGCCGCCGCGGTCGACGTTGTTGTTCCGGCTGAGCCGGAGCGAGACGGGGTTGAACTGGACCTCGACGACGGGCCCCTCGCCCTTGACCAGCGGCGGCCGGTCCTTCGCCCCGGCCTTGGCCACCCTGAGGCGTTGCAAGGTCGCGTGTGCCAGTTCCGCCATCAGGAGCCCTCCAGTCGCAGGCCCTCGTGGGCGATGTGCAGTTCCTCCATGGCGATCTCACCGGTCCTCGCGTTGAGCGCCGGTCCGGTGAGCTTGACCGGGAGTCCGCGGGTGAACCGCCAGTGGGCGACGGTCCGCCCCCCGGTCGCGTCCAGGACCTCGATGTCGCCGTCGTAGCGCGCCGCCCGGCGTTCACCGCCGACGATGCCGTGCAGCCAGTCCCACAGGGCGGTCTCGGCACGGCCGCCGGGTATCGGGACGAGCATGCCGCGCTTGAGCACGATCGGCTGCAGCTTGACCCGGCCGATCCCCCGGACGAGCCCGTCGTTGCGGCCGCCCTCGGGGTGGTCGCCGAGCTCCATCTCCAGCTCCAGGCCGGTGCACTCCTGGAAGCCGCCGTCGCCGAGCTGGTCGGGCGGGCCCGCGGCCGCGCCACCCGCCACCGGGCCGGTGCGCGACGCCTCGCCCGGCTTGTCGGTCAGTGCGGGCGGCGGCGTCGAGGTCGGTCCTGCGGAGGTGCTCCGCCGCAGCGAGACCCGGAAGTTGAATCCCTGAACCAGATCGGGCATCGCTCACTCCGTCACTCTGACGTCGCCGTCCGCGTCCTGGGCGATCCGCAGGACGAGGTACTCCAGCGGCTGGGCGGGCGCCACCCCGATCTCGGCCACCAGCCGGCCGAGCCCCTGCGACCAGCCGGGGTTGAGCTCGTCGTCGCAGCGGACGAAGAACGCCTGTGCCTCGGTGGCGCCGCTGAACGCCCCGGCCCGGAACAGGTCGCGCAGCAGCTGCGTCACCGCGCCCCGCAGTTCACTGCGCAGCTGCGGCGAGTTCGGTTCGAAGGCGAGGCTCTGGGCCTGGCGTTCGACGACCAGTCGGAGCATCGTCATCAGCCGTCGGACGCTCAGCTGGCGGTAGTCCGGATCGCGCGAGAGGGTCCGGGCGGAGGCCAGCCGGAAGCCGTCCCGCTCGGCGGCGAAGACGTCGATGCCGAGCAGGTGGAGTTCGTCGCGTTCGGCCGGTCCGGGCAGGTCGGCGGCGGTCACCGCCCCGACGGCGATGGCGTTGGCCGGCCCCCACGGGAGGCCGAGCCGGTGCTCGCGGTCGGCGGTGATCCCGGCGGCGAACGCGGACGGCGGCACCAGGACGGCCTTCAGCTGCGGATCCTCCGGGTCGACCACGCCGAGCCACGGGTGGTGGGCGGCCGCGTAGGAGCTGTCGAAGCCGGCCCGCCAGCGCGCCGTCAGGCGCAGCGGCAGCCCGGGTGGGACGTCCAGCAGGGCGACGAAGCGGCGCTGGCGCTCCGCCAGGTCCACGAGCCGGCGCTGGCGACGCAGGATCTCCGCGAGGGCGCCCGGGTCGCGTCCGTCGAGCAGCACCGCCCGTTCCGGCGGTGCCGGGTAGACCACGGGGACGGGCGGGGGCGGGCAGGGCCCGCCGTCACTCGGGCGTGGCTGCTCCGGGAGGTCGGTGGTGCCGGTCGGCACCGGGTAGTCCCAGAAGAGGTCGGGCACGGAGAGCAGGGCGGCCTCGGGTTCCAGGGCGAGCCGGTCCAGGCCGATGAACGCGGCGGTGCCGTCGTCGGCGGTCTGGTCTCCGCCGACCGGGAACAGCTCGGGCGGGGTGTCCGTGAAGAAGCTGTCCGCCGTGACGGCCGCCCAGCGGTCGGCGCCGGGGCGGTCCCGGGTGGCGTCGACGGCCGGGAGGGAGGCGTCCGGGGGCAGCAGCAGGTCGGGCCAGCCGCCGTCGGGGGTGACCAGCAGGGACTCGTCGGCGAGGACGTCCCGGACGAAGCGCGGGTGCGCCGCGCAGAGACCGAGGCCGGTGAAGCGCTCCTGGCGGGCGAGGTACGGGTCTGCGTCGGTGACGGTGACGGTGGTGGTGACGACGCCCACCTCGAGCTCGGCGCCGGGCGGCGTGGAGCCCGGCGGCCGGTCCAGGACGGCGGTGCGGCCGCGTGGCGCCTGCTCCTCGACCGACCGGACGAGGAGGAATTCGCCGGCCGGCGGCAGCCCCGGGCCGCGGACCCGCAGCAGGGAGCCGGCCGGCACGGCCACCGCGTCGGGCAGGGGGAGGCGGTCGCCGTCCGCCCGACCGGTGAAGTGCCCGGCGGCGTCGAACTCCCAGCGCAGGGCGAGGCGTCCGCCCCAGCTGCCCTCGTCGGCGGCGTGGAGGCCGATCTCGGTCGGGGCGGCGGCGTCCGGGCCGGCCAGCCGGACGGTGTACCGGGCGGTGGCGGCGACGGCGGCCGGGTCGGGGGCGCGGGGCAGTGGTGAGACCCGCAGGACGTATGCGCGGCTGCCGCCCTGGGCGAAGAACGCCCGGACGGCGTACGGCAGTAGGCCCGGGCCCTCGAAGCCGCCGAAGCGCCGGCGGTAGTCGGCCCAGCGGTCGACGGCGACCGGCCGGTCCATCGGGCCGCGCGGTGCCACCCCGACGAAGCCGGCCACGTCCAGGCGGACCGGCCGGAAGGCGGGCGCCGGGCGGCGGGTGTCCCGGTAGACGCCCGGCGTGCCGAGCCGCAGGCCGGGGGCGCTCATCGGGACGCCCCGCGAACAGCCGGGACGCTCATCTGAACACTCGTCGGGACGCTCGTCGGAACACCTGCCGGGACGCTGATCGGAACGCTCATAGCGATGCGAAGTCGATCCGCTCGGCGACGAGGTGCAGCTCCTCCATCGCGACCTCGCCGCCGCCCTTGCCGGCCAGGGTGGGCCCGATCCACTTCTTGGGCTGGGCGGCGTGCAGCGTCCAGGCGCAGACCGGGGTGCGGGCCTCGTCGTAGAGCGTCACGACGACCGTGCGGGGGTCGAAGTTGCCCTCCCGGGTGTCCTTGATCCAGTTGAACAGCCGGAGGTCGCCGATGATCCCGCGCTTGAGGGTGACGTCGTCGGTGACGTTGGTGTTGGCGATCTTGCGGACGTGGTTCTCCTTGTCGTTGCCGTTGCGGTACTCGGAGAACTTCACCTCGTTGCCCGCGCCGGTGAAGTCGGAGAAGCCGCCGGCGATCTGGTCCTCGCCCCCTGCGTCGCCGAGTTTGACGAGGAAGTTGAAGGCGCCGTACGGGTTGTTGCGCATGGCCATGTGCTGCCTCCTGCTCGAGGACGGGAGTTGTGAGGACGGGAGTTGTGACGGGACGACGCCGGTCAGACGGCCGGCGCGTCAGCGGTGAACTGGCCGATCCGGAAGATCACGAACTCGGCCGGGTAAGTGGGGGCCACCCCGATCAGGCAAATCATGCGACCGTTGTCGATGTCGTTCTGCGTCATCGTGGTGCGGTCGCAGCGGACGAAGAACGCCTCCTCCGGCTTGGTGCCCATCAGCGCGCCGCTCTTCCAGGTGACGAGCAGGAAGTCCTCGACGGACTGCCGGACGGACGCCCAGAGCCGCTCGTTGTTCGGCTCGAACACCGCCCACTGCGTGGACTTGTCGATGGAGTGCTCCAGGTAGATGAAGAGCCGGCGGACGTTGACGTACTTCCACTCCGGGTCCGAGCTCATCGTCCGGGCGCCCCAGACCCGGTTGGACCGGCCCTCGAAGAAGCGCAGCGCGTTGATCCCCTCGGGGTTGAGGACGGCCTGGCGGTCGTAGGTGACGTTGGTGACGAACTCGCTCATGCCGTGCACGACTTCGTTGGCCGGGGCCTTGAACACGCCGCGGTCGGTGTCGCTGCGGGCGTAGATCCCGGCGACGAAACCCGAGGGCGGCAGGTCCAGCGTCGGCGTCGGCGCGCCCGGGTCGGGCCGCCGGGTGGGGTCGGTGATCCTCAGCCACGGGTAGTAGAGGGCCGCGTAGGTACTGTCGAACTGCGAACGGAACCGGCGCACGTCGGACATCGAGCTGTTCTCCGGCGGGTCGACGATCGCCATCCGGTAGCGCAGCTGCTCGCAGTGGGCGATCAGTCCGTCCACCGCCTCCTTCTGCTGCTGCTCGCCCAGGACCACGGTGTCGGGCATGGCGACGACGGCGATGTCGTCGATCTCGCCGAGCGCGGTCAGGCCGGTGGCGGGCCGGTTGAGGTCGTCGGGGTCGGCGCGCCTGCCGAGGAGGTCCGCCTCCTCCGGATCCAGCCCGTCGCCGCCGCCGCTCAGGTGACCGGGGTGGTCGGCGTCGAGCTTCAGCAGCTCGGCCAGCCGGGCTCCCGGGGTGGGCGGCGGGGCCCCCGGGGCGGCGGGCACCGGATACTCCAGCCGGACGAGGGAGAACTCGTCGGCGGGATCACGGGCGCTCAGCACGTTGGCCACCGAGCGCGGGTGGCGGTCGTCCAGTTCGAGCTCGTTGTAGACGTCCAGCCGGTCCGCGCCGGAGCGGACGGTGACGGCCAGGGTGATGTGGAAGGCCGCCTTCCCGCCGGCCGGGGGCGCGTCGACGCCGCCCTGATCGTTCAGGAGACCGAGGCTGCCGTCCTCACGGCGCGCGACGATCCGGATGGCGCCGGGATCCGGCTTCGTCCGGTCGTCGATCCTCGGCGGTGCGCCGTCGACCAGGTCGGCCATCTCGACGGCCGCACCCGGCTGGACCCCGGTGAGCCGGACGGTGGTCGCGCCGTTCACGGTGGAGGAGATCAGCACGTTCTTGCTGCGCCGGAATGCCACCGCGACGTTGATCCGCGCCCCGGCCTGCCCGGGCCAGCGGGCCCACCACCGCAGCAGCGCCTGACCGGTCGCGGGCGACGGCAGTGAGGCGAAGTTCTTCGGCGCGTCGATCACCGGGTCGGTGCCCGCGGTCATGACGAAGGAGAACACCCGGGAGACGTACAGCCGGCGGCCGCCGTTGGCGAAGAAGGCACGGGCGGCGAGCGCCAGGTAGCAGGGGCTGTCGTCCCCCAGTGTCAGCCCGCCGAACGCGCGCTCGAACTCGGTGAAGCTGGTGACCAGCGTCGGGCCGGGCACCAGGATCTGCCCGCCGGCGATGTACGGCACCGGGCCGTAGGCCGTCCGCCCGGCCATGCCGAAGGTACTGGTGGGCACCCCTTCGATCGACCGTGAGCGAAAGCTGGTCTCCTCGACGTAGACGCCTGGGGTCAGGTACTCGGGCATTGCGCGGGCCTCCTCGGTCGCGGCTCGGATGTCGCGGATCGGATGTCGCGGATCGGATGTCGTTGGTCAGCTGTGCGGCAGGTCGGTTTCCGGGAGCACCCGGCCGACGGTCAGACTCCGGACGACGTCCCGGGTGGCCGTCCGGTAGCCGGGGGGCGCGGCGATGCCCCGCAGCACCGGGTTGTCGAGGTCCTCGCGGGTGGGCGGCGCCTGGCTGCGGGGGATGTCCTCGACCACGAGGTCGGCCAGCGGGTCGAGCGGGTCGACGGGCGGGAGGTGCGCGCGGTCGGGGACGGCGGTGCGCAGGGCGACGTCGAAGGCGGAGGGCGCGGGGTGCGGCAGCGTGCCGGTGCCGTCCACCAGCAGCAGAACCTGGCCGTACTCGTCGCCGTGCGCCCAGCCGACCCGGACGCCGCCGGGGCCGAAGGCCTCCACGCGCGGCCAGCGCACCGGCAGGCCCAGGTAGGTGACGCGGAGTCGGAGGCCGGTCAGGCCGCCGGTCACCGGATACGCCACACCGGGGAGCAGCCAGGGGCGCAGCAGTCGGGAGGCCGCCGGCACGTAGCCGGCGGCGGGTGGGCGGCCGTCGGCGCCGGTGAGTTCGGCGGCCGTCCAGAGCGGAAGGCGGAAGCGGCGCGGGACGAGACGGCGGGCCGGGTCGTCGAGCCGCAGCACGACGGTGCGGTTGCGGACGCCGCCGGTGCCGTGGCGCAGCACGGATCCGGCGGCGCCGTGGCTCTCCAGGGGCCGCACCGCACCACCGGGCGGCGGGGCCTCGCGCCCGACCCGGATGCCGGTGGCCGGGGCGGCGGTCCGCGCGTCGAGCGGGCGGACGGCCAGCGCGAGCCGGTGGAGGACGTCGACCCGGCCGGCGTCCACGGTGATCGTGTCGCCCGCTCCGGTACCGGCCGTCACCGCGGGATCCCGGAGAGTCGGGAGGCCACCGTGGTGACCTCCTCTGCGGTGGCCTGGCGCGCGCCGTCGATCCGCACGACCCTGGCCAGGTAGGGCAGGCAGAGCCGGTAGTCGGTGGTCATCGCCTGGAAGGCCTCGCTCAGCGAGTCCATCGCCAGTTCGTCCGAGACGACCTGGATCATGTCCCCCGGATCCCAGTCACCGCTCGGGTCGAGCAGCGGGCCGGTGAGGACGCTCTCGCTCTCCAGCGTCCGCGAGGCCAGACCGAGCCACTCCAGTTCGGCCTCGACGAACTGGTCCCAGGCGGCGAGCATCATGTGCATCCGCAGCGGCAGCCGCGGCAGGCCGTCCTGCGCGGAGACGGCGCCCCAGCCGGCCCGCGTCTCCCGGTCGATGCTGAGCCGGTAGCAGTACACGGAGACGGCCGGATAGCGGATCACCGCGCCCGCGGTGTCCACCTTCTCGAAGTCCAGCGGCCCGGCGAGCACCGCCAGCGGCCGCCGGCCGGCGCCGTCGGGGATCTCCTCCTCGAAACGCCGGTTGAGCAGCGCGACCACGCTGCGTCCGACGGCGGCGAGTGCCCGGTATCCAGCCATGGTCCGATGCTGGCCCTCGGACGTCACCGCAGCGTTGCCGCTGTCCGGCGATGGCCGGGCGACGGTGCGGTGACAGTGGTCGGCGCACACTCGACGGGCCTCCGCTCCTGCACCCGGGAGCTCCCCATCACAACCGGAGAAGGCCCATGAGCTACGGAACCCCACACCCTCCCGGACACCCCGGCTGCTGTGACACCGACGCCATCGACGCGCTCCACTGCAAGGCGCAGGGCATCCAGCGGCGGGCCGAGGTCACCCACGAGAGCCTCACCACCCTGGAGGCCTTCAGGACCGCCTTCGGCACCGCGAAGCGGGACTACGGCCGCGCCCGCGACACGGCCGCGCGCGACGCCAAGGCCGCGGAGGACCAGCTGAAGGCGATCCGCGAGCAGCTGCGCTGCCGGCTCGAGGAGGAGCAGCGCGACTGCGCCGAACGCTCCGAGCAGAAGGTCTATGCCCGGATCGAGGAGTGCGTCGGGGAGCCCGGCTGCCGCGAGTTCCCCTGCGACTTCACCACCGAGGGTCACGAGGACGACCCGGCCGCCAAGCTCGACGGCCTGATCGCGCACTACCGGGGCGAGGTCGCCCTGGCCTCGGCCTACTTCCAGGAGCTGCAGAAGGAACAGACGGACCTGCCGCAGCGGGCCGCCAGGCTCAAGGCGGACGCCGCACAGCTCGCGGCGGACACGGCCGACCCGAATCGGAGCCCGCTGGAGCTGTACGTGCGGCTGCTGGTCCTCGACCGGCAGGTGAAGGGCGTGTGGCACGGGTTCACGGGTGTCCAGGAGTACGTCGACTGCCTGTGCCGGACGCTGGTGTACATCCTCAGGGGGTGGGAGGCGGTGGCCACCCTGGAGGGCTGGCGGGCCGTCCGGGTGTGCAAGGACCAGGGGCGGGAGGAGCAGTGCAAGCAGCTCCGGGAGCACACGGTGGACGAGGTGATGGCGGAGGTCGCCAAATGCTCGGACGACTGCGGCCCGCACCAAGGCCCCTCCGGGCCGTACTCCCCCAAACACTGTTGAGGAGGCGTCATCGGGGGCGATGTCCGGGGCCTCACGCGACTCCGGAAGCTGTCCCGGCGCCGTCGGGCCGGCCATCGGGCAGATCCTCGTCCTGATCGTCTGCCGGCTCCTGGCCGCAGGCCGGCGACCGCGGCGGCTCCGCACGTGTCGGGTGTCGTCAAGGCTCCGATGTCGTTGAGGCTCCCGCTGTCGTCAAGGCTCCGCGTCAGGACGGGGCGAGGACGCAGAACTCGTGGCCCTCCGGGTCGGCCAGGCACGTCCACGGTACGTCGCCCTGGCCGACGTCGAGGTCGGTGGCGCCGAGGGCCCGCAGCCGGGCCACCTCCACTCCTCTGTCGTCACCGGGGTACGGGAGCAGGTCGAGGTGGACGCGGTCCGGCACGGTCTTCACGTCGGGCGTGCGGAGGAACTCGAGATACGGGCCGCCGCCCTTGGCTGCGCGCAGACTCGCGTGATCGTCGGCCACCTCGTGCACGGTCCAGTCCACCGCCTCACCCCAGAACCGGGCCATGGCCCGCGGATCCGCGCAGTCGACCACCACCGCGGCGATCGGCCCGGTGTCCCGGTAGATCTCCCGAGGCTCCAGTACGCAGAACTCGTTGCCCTCGGGGTCGGCGAGGACCGTCCACGGCACTTCGCCCTGGCCCACGTCGACCGGCGTCGCACCGAGAGCCCGGAGGCGCGCGACCAATTCGGCCTGATGGGCCGCAGAGGTGGTGGCGAGATCGAGGTGCACACGGTTCTTCGTCGTCGTCTTGGGTTCCGGGACGGGAACGACGTCGATGCCGACGGCGACCGGGTCCGGCCAGACGAGGCCGCCGCCGGGGCCGACGTAGGTGGTCACGCCGGGGCTGTACGCACTCCAGCCGAGCGCCTCCGCCCAGAACCGGCCGACCGCCGAGTGATCAAGAGCCTTGATGTTCACCATCACAGGTCGCAGTGCCATGCCGGCGATCCTATGCATGCAGGGGTCGTCTGCCCCGGTCGTTCTACCCCGGGATGTGCCGCCGGGGCATAAACACAGCGTCACCCCGGCGCCGACAGGGTCACGCTGTGTCCACAAAGCGCCGCCAAGGAAGCCGCTTGAACGGTGCCGTCGACCGACGACGCGTCAATCCTGAGCGGGAAGGCCACTCTCCGGGGTGCGCCGGTTCTTTCCACAAAGAGGTGGTACGTGTACGTCCGGTAGGTGATGATGGGGAGTAGGAAGCAAGGAAGGGCGGTCGGTGATGACCCGACACCTGCGCCGCTCGGCCGGCAGGGCCCCGTACGGCCCGGCCAGGTCGTCCGCTGACGTCGACTCCCGCCCCGGGTTCTCCGCCCGGTAGGCCAGGGACTGCCCGGCGGGTGGTCGCGATGCTGCTGTTACGGACCGGCCGGCCAGTGGGCCGTGCTCTGACCGCGTTGCTGCTCGGCATCGTGGTCTGGGCGGCCTTTGCCGTGCTGGCGCCGGGGGCATGGGCCCAGTCGGTGTCGCTGTCCCGAACGAGCGGACCTGTCGACACCGAGGTCACTGCGACCGGCACCGGCTTCACCGGGTGCGCTGCCGGCGCGTCCGCCGGGCTGCTCTGGGACGGCGCGCCCCTCCCGGGTGCGACCGCCGCCGTCACCACTGCCGAGACGGTCACCGGAACCGTGATCGTCCCTGAGGGCGCCGCCCCCGGCCGGCACTCCATCACCCTGGAATGCCTGGTCAAGCCGGTGCTGAAGGAGACCTCGGAGCCGGCCGAGTGGGTGAGGGGCACTGCCCCGTTCGTCGTGGAGGAGACGCCGGTCGCGAACGCCGACCTGACGCTGGACCCGCAGCGCGGCCAGGCCGACGACCCGTTCACCGCCTCCGGCACCGGATTCGTCTGCCCGGGCGACGAGGTGGTGCTGGCCTGGGACGACGGCAACGAGCTCGCCACGTCCGTCACGGGGAGCACGGGCGACTTCGAGCTGCCGGTCACCGTGCCTTCGGACGCGTCGCCCGGTGACCACACCGTCGAGGCGTACTGCGCCCAGCGCGCGGAGGTCGGAGACCAGGAGACGTTCACGGTCGACCACGGCGGCGGGGGCGGTGGCGGTGGCGGTGGGTCGACGGACGAGCCGATCCTCACCGTCGACCCCGGGAGTGGGACGGCGGGAGAGCCGGTGGAGGCCAGCGGCACGGGGTTCTCCTGCCAGGCCAGCGACGTCGAGCTCTCCTGGGAGGACGCGAGCCTGTCGGTCCGCACCCCGGTCGACCAGGCGGGCGAGTTCGCCGTGGAAGTGTCCGTGCCGGCCGACGCACCGGCGGGCAGCCTGATCCTCACCGCCACCTGTCCGGACTTCCCGGCGATGACCGACGACGCCGCGTTCACGGTGGAGCCGTCCGATAACGGGGGCGGTGGCGGCGGCGGTGGTGGCGGTGGTGGGGGTGGCGGTGGCGGGTCGACGGACCCGGCCGGGGTGGTCGGCCCCGCCCTGGGCGCTGGGGTGCTGCTGGCCGCCGGCGCCGCATACCTGCTGAGCCGCCGCCGCGGGCCGCGCTGGGCGGACCGGCACATCCGGCTCGAACCCCACCCTGCCGGCACCACAGGTGTGGTCCTGACCGAGCACACCGACCAGGCCGGACCCAGTCGCACCGTACGGCTGGAACCGCGCCCGGCCCCCGGCACCCCCACCATCGAGGAGGCGGACCCATGACCACGACCGCGGCGGCGGAGCCGGTCACCGTACGGGACTTCCTGTTCGACCCCGGACGGGAGAATCCGGTCGACGCGATCGCCGGATCGCTGCACGAGCACGACACGGTCGGCAGCCTGGTCGGTGGTGTCCGCGGACTCACCGCCTCCGCCGGGCGCGCCGTCGAGGGCGAGGTCGCCGGAATGCTGGACCGATTCCTCGGACTCGAACTCCTCGACGTCGCGGTCGGCGGCTGGTGCCGCCACGCCGAACTGCGGGCCGCCGCCCGCCGGACCCGCGACACCCCGGGCAGCGAGGAACTGGTGGCGATGGCCACCCACCGCATCTCGTCCACCAACAGCCCGAGCGTGGCCCTGCTGCTGGACGGCGCCCAGCTCGGCAGGGTCACGATGGAGCTGTCGGTGAAGTTCGCGCTGGCCGGGCTGGTCGCGGTGGTGCGGGAGGGGCGGCTGGAGGCGGTGCGGTCCGGGCACTGCACCGTGGCCGGCACCCTCACGGTCGAGCGGCACGTCGTCACCCAGCGGCAGCGCAGGTTCGACCTGCCGGGTGCGGTGGAACTACGGCACGGCGTCGCACTGCTTCCCCCCGACGAGCGACACGCGCCTGCCGCGGCCGGGGAGGTGCCGGTGGGCGGTACGGAGGCGCCGACGGTCGCCGCCAGGACACCCACAACGGCCAGGGGCGGGCCCGCCGCGCCCTCGGAGGCGCCGACCGTGCAGCGGCAGGCGCCGATGGGCTAGGGCCAATACCGGTGAGTTCGGTGCGGTGCGGTCGTTGATTGGGTTGTGCTGTCGCGCGTCACGGCCTGGACAGGTGAAGTCGCCGACCAAGCTGCGAGCCGGTGCGGAACGTCCAGGCGATCGCGTCGATAACCTGGCGATGATCCCGCCAACGCCCGCCCCGCTTCGGCATCCGGTCCGGCAACAACGGCTCTGTCCGCGCCCACTGCGCGTCAGATAACGGCACGGTCGGACCAACAATCCGATGATCGGAAAGAAACGGCCTACCTAGCCCCCGCGCCGGCTACCGCCGCCGGTCCGCCAGCACCTCGGACGACGCTTCCCACTGGTGCGGAACCGACGGGAGGGACGACGGTGCGCCCGCCCCGTCCTGCTGCAGCGAAACCGTGCGTGTGGGCGCGGGGATCGAGATGCCCTCCGTCCGGTACCGCTGGTGCAGGCGCTTGATGAACTCGTGCTTGATCCGGTACTGGTCGCTGAACTCGCCGACGCCCAGGATCACCGTGAAGTTGATCCTGGAGTCCGCGAAGGTGTGGAAACGGACGGCGCCCTCGTGGTCGGGCACGCCACCGCTGATGTCGGCCATCACGCTGTCGACGACGTCGAGGGTGACCCTCTCCACGTGCTCCAGGTCGCTGTCGTAACCGACCCCGACCTGGACCAGGATCGACAGCTTCTGCTCGGGCTGGGAGTAGTTCGTCATGTTCGTCCGCGCCAGGCGGCCGTTGGGGATGATCACCAGGTTGTTCGACAGGTTGCGCACCACGCTGTTGCGCCAGTTGATGTCGACGACGTACCCCTCCTCCCCGCTGGTGAGCCGGATGTAGTCACCCGGCTGGACCGTCTTCGAGGCGAGGATGTGCACACCCGCGAAGAGGTTGGCGAGGGTGTCCTGCAAGGCCAGCGCGACCGCGAGACCGCCCACCCCGAGGGCGGTGACCAGCGGGGCGATGGACACCCCGAGGGTCTCCAGGGCCACGAGGACGCCCATCGACAGCACCACGATGCGGGTGATGTTGACGAAGATGGTCGCGGACGCCGCGACGCCCGTCCGGGACGCGGCCACCGACTGCACCAGCCCGGCCACCACCCGGGCTGCGCTGAGCGTCGCGATGACGATGAGCACGGCCGTCAGCGACTGGTCGACCAGC
Source organism: Kitasatospora sp. NPDC085879 (assembly GCF_040686255.1). NCBI lineage: Bacteria > Bacillati > Actinomycetota > Actinomycetes > Kitasatosporales > Streptomycetaceae > Kitasatospora > Kitasatospora sp. NPDC085879. Next base: position 50,363 of record NZ_JBFBJZ010000051.1, read on the forward strand.
CCCCCGATCCGCGCGGTGAGCGGCAGGGCCGAAGCGGCCACCGCGGCCCCGGCGATCACGGCCGCCCAGGGGACGATGGTGCGCAGCGCATCGACGATGATGTCGTCCCCGCTCCACTTGGTCCTGCCCGCGTGCTTGCCCAGCCACCTCATCAGAGCCCGCAGCACCAGAGCGGCCACACAGCCGGAGGCCAGCGCGATGCCGGCCACCACCCAGTCGTGCAGGACCAGGTCCCGGGTCACCGTCCCGCCCCCGCAGCGTGGAGGGCGAGGGAACGGGCCGCCGCCGGCCGCCGTATGTACTGTGTCGTCACCTTGTCGCCTGTCAGGTCGTGTTGTGCGCAGCCGCGTCGGAGCGGATGTACGCATTCCGAACGGACTGCCATCCTGCCCCATGGCCCGGCTGCCGCCACAACCGGACCCCGGCTTTCCGACCGCTCGACCGGCCGGCGGGAGGACAGCGGGACTACCCCGTCCATGCGACAGCGGGATTGCCTGTTCCGGGCGGTCGACGCGCCCCAGCCTTCGGCGGGAGGGCCCCTCCGCCCCCGGCGGCGTGGCCGTCCGCGTCCTGCAGCGCATCCTCGCTCTCACCGCCGCGATCTGGCACAACGGCCACACCGAGCAGCCCGTCATGCGCGCCCTGACCCCTACGACCACTGACCCCTTGGAATCATCATCCAGCCGCCGCGGCCCGGCGAGCCCACTGCCGGAAGGGGGAGGGCGGCCCAGCCAGGACAAGGGCGCCGGGGCGGGGGCTGCCGGGGGTCAGTGGTCGAGGCGCAGGTTCCAGACCGTCAGGTTCGCGTCCAGCTCGCCGTAGGAGCCCTGGTCGTAGTGGGTCGCCGTGATGGTCACCAGGCCGATCGGCGAGCGGTCGTCGACCACACAGACCCGGTCGCCCTCGGCAACGTCGACCTCCTGGCGCGACCGCGTGAGCAGGAGGTCCCGGCAGCCTTCCGCAGTGGGATCGCCCGATCCGTCCCAGGGGGCGACCTGGCCCTTGATCTTCATCCCGCTGCTGCCGCTGCGCTGTGCGCTGGGCCAGCCGACGGTGTCGGTGCCCTTGCGGGGAGGCATCGCCGACAGGTTGATGCCCTCCATACCGAAGAGGATCTTTCCCGACCAACGGACCGCAGCCGCCGTGCCGGCGGCCGCCGGTGTCGGGGAGACGGCCGCCGCGGCGCCGCCCGTCGACGCCGACGAGCCCTGCCCGGCGACGGTGACGGTCACCTGCGGCGCCGGCCTCGGCGCGGGCGATGTGCCCGAGCCGCCGCCTGTGAACGCCGCGATCGCACTCGCCACGCCCGCCGCCGCGCTGACCACCGCGGCGACCACACCCCAGGTCTTCACGGGCGAACGGTGCGCCGTCACCGGTCGGCCGACCGTCGGGTAGTCGGTCGGCGGAGTCTGCTGCGGCGACGGGTCCTGCATCGGATTCTGCATCAAGTCCCCCGCTCGGTACCGGAATCGCCGCCTGAGCGGCGGTAGTCTGCCGGAACGATATCGGAACCGCCCACCGGCCCGCCCACTCCGTCCGGGTGGTGCCGAGGGAGACCGACAGTCCGTCACGGATCGAACGTCAAGCGGCTACGGCCTCGGCTGCCCGCCCAACGACGAACCCCCGCCCTTCCGACTGCCGGAAGGACGGGGGTCTGCGGTGGGGAGGTCACGTTCGCAGGGCTGCGGGCGATCGGCGATCCACGTTCACGCGGTCCACGTGCCGTGTCACGGGCCGGTGGTGCCACGCGTTTTCACGCCCGCCCTGGGGCACGTCATCCGCTCGCGGCGTCCTCGGCCTCCCAGCGCAGCAGGTCGCCCGGCTGGCACTTGAGCACCTCGCAGAGCGCGGCGAGTGTCGCGAAGCGTACCGCCTTGGCGCGGCCGTTCTTGAGTACCGCCAGGTTGGCGGGGGTGATCCCTACGCGGTCCGCGAGCTCGCCCACGGACATCTTCCGCCTGGCCAGCATCACGTCGATGTCGACGGTGATCGGCATCAGATCACCTCGTCCAGCTCGGCCTGCATCTGCGCCGCTTCGACGTCGCGCGCGACGGCCTGGGCGAGCAGCATCCGCAGTACGAGCACAATGAGCGCGACCCCCAGGATGGCCACGCCGATGCCGCCCATGATCACGGTGACGCCCGGGTCGTCCCGCTGGCCCGGCGCATTGATGGCCGTGACCGCGAACCACACGAGGGCAGCCGCCACGATCGCGCCGATCACGCCGTCCACGTACCGGAAGGCGGCGTGCGAGAACACGGTCCCGCGTCGCACCATCGCCACCAGCCGCCACACACAGACCAGTGCGACCTGGGCCGACACCAGCCCCAGGATCGTGATCAGGCGCAGCGGCGTCAGCGGGAGCGACCCGTCCTCCGGATCGGTGGCCAACGCCCACACCATCAACGCCTGCACGAACACGGTGCCGACGAGCACCACCATGAGGACGGCGCGTAGCGCACGCACTGCCAGCTTTCCCATGACCCATCCCTCCATCGAGTTGCGATGGGAATCTATCGATTTTCGATAGGTTGAGCAAGGGCTGGGGCGGAGGACGGGCGGCGGTCTCGCAGCCCTGGCAGGATCACGCGCGGCAGCGCAGCATCTCCAGCGGCGGCTTCGCGAGGAGGTCCGCCCAGAAGTCCTTGCCGAACTCGCGGACGCCTGCTTCGGACACTTCCAGTGGAACCCACTCGACCGCGCTGAATCCGGTCGCTCTCAGACAGTCCTCGTATACCTCGCGGCGCGGCGCGGTGGTCACGATGCTGATCGGCTGCGGGTCGAGCAGAGCCGTGACCCGCACCCGCGGACCGGTCTCGGCTTCCTCGCCGGTCGGCTCGCACCGGAATCCGTACGTCTCCAGGGACGGACAGTCGAACCGGTAGTCGGGCTTCTGGGCGAGCACGAAGAACTCCCCGCCCGGCACCAGGCTCCGGTGGATGTTGCGGCACATCCGCCGCATCGCCGCGACGTCCTCGGCGTAGTTGAGGCACTGCACTCCCACCGCGACGTCGAAGTGGCCTTCGAAGGGCCGTAGTTCGGCCACGTCACCGACCTCGTAGCGCACGCCCAGCGGGTCACGCTGCTCGATTCCCTGCGCGGCGGCGATCATCTCGCCGGATATGTCGACGCCCAGGACATCCGAGGCTCCGCGCCTCCTGAACTCCCTGCTGTAGAAGCCGGTGCCACAGGCCAGGTCGAGCACCGACCTGCCGCTCACGTCCCCGACCATGCCCAGGAAGCTCGGCACCTCCCCGTAACGCATCAACGGAAGGGACTTGAACCCCTCGAACGCCTCGCCGATCTCGTCGTACTGCTGCACGCTCACGTGCCGCCCCCTCTTGTACGTCGCCAGGTACGCGGTCCCGCCGACCCGCCGGGCTCAGCGGCCCACCGGGTCGCGGTCGTTGCGGACATCCTCCTCCGCCCTGCGCGGCTGCCGTACTGGCAGATGACACAGAGGAGTCGGCCCGGCGACGCGAGGACACCATGCCGTCGACCAGCGTCGGCCTCCGGCGAACACTCGGCTCAGGTGCACGGTGCCCCGGCGCCGTCAGCCCTTGGCCTGCTCGCCGCAGAAGACCGCCTTGATGAGCCTGTCCAGCGCCTTCGGGAACTCCTGAGCCGGGTCGATCGCGGCGTCGCCGGTGGTCAGTCCGGCGGTGAGGGTCCTGCTGCCGTCGGGCGTGCTGATCATCAGCGCCCCGTAGCCGCCGGGGGCGCCGCCGTTGTGGTGGACGATGATGCCGCCGTCGGGGCCCAGGTCCTGCACGAACAGCCCGAGGCCATAGCCGAGGAGTCCGTGCGGCGTGCGCATCTCGGCCAGGAGGTCGGCCGGCAGGAGCTTGCCGCCGAGCAGCGCGGAGAAGAACGTGCCGAGGTCCCGGGTGGTGGAGATCAGGTCACCGGCGCCGACCAGGAGGGAGAGGTTCTGGCGGGTGACGTCCGCGATCTTCCACTGGTCGGCGTCCTGGTAACGGTAGTAGCCGTGGGCGTGCGGCCCGGGGAGCTCCGGCGAGCTGCCCGGCACCGCGGTGCCCGACAGGCCGAGCGGCCCGAGTATCCGTCGCTGCATCTCCTCGGCGTAGGGGCGGCCGGCGGCCTTCTCGATCAGCAGCACGGCCAGCGTGTAGTTGGTGTTGGAGTAGCTCTGGTCGGACCCCGGCTCGAACCGCGCCGGCTTGGTGAGGGCGAACCGGACGAGCTCCTCCGGCCGGTAGGTGTGGAAGCGGTTGTCCACCCACGCCTTGCCCGCGGCGGGGATGCCCGGCACGAAGGCCCCATCGGAGTCGAGCTCGCCGGTGTAGCTATGCAGCCCGCTGGTGTGCTGCAGCAGCATGCGTACGGTGATCCGCCCGTCCAGCCCGAGGCGGGGCAGGTGGTCGGCCACCGGGTCGTCCAGCCCGATCATGCCGTCGGCCACCAGTTGCAGCACCAGGGTCGCGACGAACGTCTTGGTGGAACTGCCCACCCAGAACCGTCCGTCCGTCGGCGGCTTCTCGACGTCGCCGAGCTTGCGCACACCTGCGCTGCCGACCCACTCTCCCCGCTCGTCGCGCACGCGCATCTGCACCCCCGCAAAGCCGGAGTCGACGAACTCCTCGATGGCCTTCTGCAGCTCCGGGCGGTCCTGCCCGGCGTCGTCCGCGACGGTCTGCAGCATGTCAGTCATGGTCGTTTCCTTGTCTGGTGAGGGCATGTGTTCGGCCGGCCGTGACGGGCACCGGCGTCAGAGGCTGCGGGCGGTGATGTCGCCATAGGCGGTGGTCGCGCTGACGGTCAGGGCCGCGGCGGCGCCGTCGGCGTTCTGCAGCGCGTTGTGGATCCGGCCGTAGGCGGTGCCGGCGTCCAGCGAGGCGGAGACGCCGCGGGCGGCGCCGACCTCGATCCCGCCGGCTTCGGTGCGCAGGGTCACCGCGCCGCGGACGGCCTCGGTGATGCGGATGTCGCCCTTGGTGGTGGTGATCTCGGCGGGGCCGGTGAGGCGGCCGACGGCGATGTCGCCGGC
>NZ_JBFBJZ010000052.1:0-54409 GCF_040686255.1 Kitasatospora sp. NPDC085879
CTCGGACAACGTGATCGACACGGCAGAAGGCCCAGGATGTGACACTCGAAAAGGGTAGCAACTTACCCTCGTGATTTGCGGCGCAAGACACTAGTAGGACCGCGGGAGGCCGAGGGTGTGCTGGGCGACGTAGTTGAGGATCATCTCGCGGCTGACCGGGGCGACCCGGCCGACCCGGGTGACGGTGAGCAGTGAGGCGAGGCCGTACTCCTGGGTGAGGCCGTTGCCGCCGAGGGTCTGGACGGCCTGGTCGACGGCCCGGCAGGCGGCCTCGCCGGCCGCGTACTTGGCCATGTTGGCGGCCTCTCCGGCGGCGGGGTCGTCGCCGGTGTCGTACAGGTGGGCGGCCTTCTGGGTCATCAGCCGGGCGAGTTCGACCTCGATGGCGCACTGGGCGAGCGGGTGCGCGATGCCCTGGTGGGCGCCGATCGGGGTGTCCCAGACGGTGCGGGTGCGGGCGTAGTCGACGGCGGTGTCCAGGGCGCGGCGGGCGGCGCCGATGGAGAACGCGGCCGTCATGATCCGCTCGGGGTTGAGGCCGGCGAAGAGCTGGAGGAGCCCGGCGTCCTCGTCGCCGACCAGGGCGTCGGCGGGCAGCCGGACGTCGTCCAGGAAGACCTGGAACTGCTTCTCGGCGGCGACCAGCTCCATCGGGATCGCCCGGTACTCGAAGCCGGGGGTGTCCCGCGGGACGACGAACAGGGAGGGCCGCAGCCGGCCGGTGCGGGCGTCCTCGGTGCGGGCGACGAAGAGCACGGCGTCGGCGTGGTCGATACCGGAGATGAAGACCTTGCGGCCGGTGAGCAGCCAGTCCTCGCCGTCGCGGCGGGCGACGGTGGAGATCCGGTGGGAGTTGGAGCCGGCGTCCGGTTCGGTGATGCCGAAGGCCATCCGGCGGGTGCCGTCGGCGAGGCCTGGCAGCCAGCGGCGGCGCTGCTCCTCGGTGCCGTACCGGGCGATGACGGTGCCGCAGATGGCGGGCGAGACGACGAGCATCAGCAGCGGGCAGCCGCCCGCGCCCAGCTCTTCGAGGACGATGGCGAGCTCGGTGATGCCGGCGCCCCCGCCGCCGTACTCGGCGGGCAGGTTGACGCCCAGGTAGCCGAGCTTGCCGGCCTCGGCCCACAGTTCGTCGGCGTACTCGCCGGCGCGGGCCTTGGCCTGGAACCAGGCGGGGCCGAAGCGGGCGGCGAGGTCGGCGACGGCCCGGCGCAGGGCCTGCTGTTCGGGGGTCTCGACGAGGGTGCCTGCGGTGGTGCGCGGTGCGGACATGCGGCGTCCTTCCGGGCGGTGAGGGTGGGTACGGCGTTCGACAAACAGGCGGTCAGGCGGTCAGGCGGTCAGGCGGTCAGGCGGTCAGGCGGGCTGGACGACCGCGAGGACGGCCCCGGGCTCGACCTGCTGGCCGGGGGCGACGCGGAGTTCGGTGAGCAGCCCGTCGGCGGGCGCGGTGACCTGGTGCTCCATCTTCATCGCCTCCAGCCAGAGCAGCGGCTGTCCGGCGGTGACGGTGTCGCCGGGGGCGGCGGCGGTGCGGACGACGATGCCGGGCATGGGGGCGAGCAGCGCGCCGGGGTCGGTGCGCTGCAAGGGGTCGGGGAAGCGGTCGAGCGCGGTGAGGGCGGTGGCGCCGTGCGGGCCGTCGACCCAGACGGCGGTGCCGTGGGCGGCGATGTGGAAGGTCTGCCGGAGGGTGCCGGTCTCCAGGACGACCAGGTCGGGGGCGGAGGCGAGGAGCCGGGTGCCGGGGTGGCCCTCGGCGTCCAGGCCGGCCCGGCCGATCCGGTAGCGGACCTCCCATTCGCCGCCGTCGGCGGCCCGGTACCGCTTGACCTGCGGCTGGGAGGGCAGGTTGCGCCAGCCGGAGGGCAGTGCGGTGCGGCGGGCGGCGGCGTCGGCGAGCGCGGCGGCGAGGGCGGCGAGCGGGGTGTCCTTGCCGTCGGGGGCGGTGAGGTCGGCGGCGTGTTCGGTGAGGAATCCGGTGTGCAGCCGGCCGTCCAGGAAGGCGGGGTGGCGCAGCGCGCGGACGAGCAGCTCGCGGTTGGTGGCGGGGCCGTGGACGCGGGCGCGGGCGAGGGCGTCGGCGAGCCGGCGGGCGGCGGCGGCGCGGGTGGGTGCCCAGGCGACGGCCTTGGCCAGCATGGCGTCGTAGTGCACGGTGACGGTGGTGCCGTCGGTGACGCCGGAGTCGAGGCGCAGCCCGGCGGGGGCGGCGGCGGTGGCGAACTCGGTGTGCGGGTGGGCGAGGGTGAGGCGGTGCAGGGTGCCGGTCTGCGGCTGCCAGTCGCGGGCCGGGTCCTCGGCGTAGAGCCGGGCCTCGATGGCGTGGCCGGTGGTGGCGGGCGGCTCGGCGGGCAGGGCGTCGCCCTCGGCGACGGCGATCTGCAGGGCGACCAGGTCGAGGCCGGTGACGCATTCGGTGACGGGGTGTTCGACCTGGAGGCGCGTGTTCATCTCCAGGAAGGCGAGCCGGCCGTCGGGGGCGAGCAGGAATTCGGCGGTGCCGGCGCCGACGTAGCCGATGGCCTTCGCCGCGTCGACGGCGGCCCGGTGCAGGTCCGCGCGCTGCCGGTCGGTGAGGCCGGGTGCGGGCGCCTCCTCGATCACCTTCTGGTGGCGGCGCTGCAGCGAGCAGTCGCGGTCGCCGACGGCCCACACGGTGCCGTGGGTGTCGGCCATCAGCTGGACTTCGACGTGCCGCCCGGTGGGCAGGTAGGGCTCGCAGAAGACCTCGTCGGAGCCGAACGCGGAGAGTGCCTCGGCGCGGGCGGCGGCGAGGGCGGCGGGCAGCTCGGCGAGGTCGCGGACGATCCGCATGCCGCGTCCGCCGCCGCCGGCCGCGGCTTTGACGAGCAGCGGCAGGTCGGCCTCGGTCGGGTGCTCGCCGACGGTGAGGACGGGCACCCCGGCCTCGGCCATCAGCCGTTTGGCGCCGGTCTTGGAGCCCATGGCGGCGATCGCGGCGGGCGGCGGGCCGATCCAGGTGAGGCCGGCGTCGAGGACGGCCTGCGCGAAGTCGGCGTTCTCGGAGAGGAAGCCGTAGCCGGGGTGGACGGCGTCGGCGCCGGCGGCGCGGGCGGCGTCGATCAGCAGGTCGGCGCGGAGGTAGGTGTCGGCGGGGGCGGCGCCGGGCAGCCGGACGGCGGTGTCGGCCTCCCGGACGTGCGGGGCGCCGGCGTCCGGGTCGGAGTGCACGGCGACGGTGGCGATGCCGAGGTCCCGGCAGGTGCGGAAGATCCGCCGGGCGATCTCGCCGCGGTTGGCGACCAGCAGAGAGGTGATCACGTGGGTCCGTTCCTCCACAAGGAGCTACATCCGGAAGACGCCGTAGCCGCGGGCGCCCTCGACGGGGCCGCTGTGCACGGCGGAGAGGCAGAGTCCGAGCACCGTCCTGGTGTCCCGCGGGTCGATGACGCCGTCGTCGTAGAGCCGTCCGGAGAGGAAGGCGGGCAGCGACTCGGCCTCGATCTGCTGCTCGACCATGGCGCGGATCGCCGCGTCGGCGTCCTCGTCGTACGGGGTGCCCTTGGCGGCGGCGGACTGCCGGGCGACGATGGACAGCACCCCGGCGAGCTGCTGCGGGCCCATCACGGCGGACTTGGCGCTCGGCCAGGCGAACAGGAAGCGCGGCTCGTAGGCCCGGCCGCACATGCCGTAGTGCCCGGCTCCGTAGGAGGCGCCCATCAGCACGGACAGGTGCGGGACGCGGGAGTTCGCGACCGCGTTGATCATCATGGCGCCGTGCTTGATGATGCCGCCCTGCTCGTAGGCCTCGCCGACCATGTAGCCGGTGGTGTTGTGCAGGAAGAGCAGCGGGATGTCGCGCTGGTTGGCGAGCTGGATGAACTGGGCGGCCTTCTGCGACTCGGCGCTGAAGAGCACGCCCTGGGCGTTGGCGAGGATGCCGACGGGGTAGCCGTGCACGGTGGCCCAGCCGGTGGCGAGGCTCGGCCCGTACAGCGGTTTGAACTCGTCGAAGTCGGAGCCGTCGACGATCCGGGCGATCACCTCGCGCGGGTCGAAGGGCACCCGCAGGTCGCCGGGGACGATGCCGAGCAGCTCCTCCTCGTCGTACTTCGGCGGTTCGGCGGCCAGGTCGGGCAGCGGGCCGCGGCGCTGCCAGTGCAGGCGTTTGACGATCCGGCGGGCGATCCGGCAGGCGTCGGGTTCGTCCTCGGCGACGTGGTCGGCGAGGCCGGAGGTGCGGGCGTGCATGTCGGCGCCGCCGAGCCGTTCCTCGTCTGCCTCCTCGCCGGTGGCCATCTTCACCAGCGGCGGCCCGCCGAGGAAGACCTTGGCGCGCTCCCGCACCAGCACGGTGTGGTCGGACATGCCGGGCACGTAGGCGCCGCCGGCGGTGGAGTTGCCGAAGACCACGGCGACGGTCGGGATGCCGACGGCGGAGAGCCGGGTGAGGTCGCGGAAGAGCGCCCCGCCGGGGATGAAGATCTCCTTCTGGCTGGGCAGGTCGGCGCCGCCGGACTCGACGAGGTTCACCAGCGGCAGCCGGTTGTGCAGGGCGATCTCGTTGGCCCGCAGCGCCTTCTTCAGCGTCCACGGGTTGCTGGCGCCGCCGCGCACGGTCGGGTCGTTGGCGGTGATGACGCAGACCGTGCCCTCGATCACGCCGATGCCGGTGACCAGGGCGGCGCCGACGGGGTAGTCGCTTCCCCAGGCGGCGAGCGGGGAGAGCTCCAGGAACGGCGAGTCCTGGTCGAGCAGCAGCTCGATCCGCTCGCGGGCGAGCAGCTTGCCGCGGCCGCGGTGCCGTTCGACGTAGCGGGGTCCGCCACCGGCGAGCGCCTTGGTGTGCTCGGCGTCGAGGGCGGCGAGCTTCGCCAGCATCGCGTCCCGGTGGGCGGTGTGCTCGGCGCCGCCGGGGTCGAGGCGGGTGGGGAGGACGGTCACAGGAGGGCCTCCGGGATGTCGAGGTGCCGGGAGCGCAGCCACTCCCCCAGCGCCTTGGCCTGCGGGTCGAAGCGGGCCTGCGCGGCGACTCCCTCGCCGAGCAGTCCGGCGACGGTGAAGTTGACGGCGCGCAGATTGGGCAGCAGGTGCCGTTCCACCGTCAGGCCAGCGGTCTCGGGGAGCAGTCGGCGCAGCAGGTCGGTGGTGAGGGCGTGGGCGAGCCAGCGCCAGCCGTCCTCGGTGCGGGCCCAGACGCCGAGGTTGGCGTCGCCGCCCTTGTCGCCGCTGCGGGCGCCGGCGACCACTCCGAGCGGGGCGCGGCGGGTGGGCCCGGCGGGCAGCGGTTCGGGCAGCGGCGGTTCGGCGAGCGGCTCCAGCGGGCGGGTGCGGTCGGGCGCCGGGACGGCGAGGCGGGTGCCGTCGGGCAGCACCGCGGTGTGCGGGACGCCGCGCCGGTCGGTGTACGCGGTCTCGAAGACGCCGTACGGGGTGCCGGGGCCGGGTGGCGCGGTGAGGTGGAAGCCGGGGTAGCCGGCCAGGCCGAGTTCGACGGCGGCGGCGCCGACGGCCCGGCCGACGGTCCGCTCGTCCGGGTCGCGGACGGTGAGGCGGAGCAGCGCGGAGGCGCTCTCCTCGGTGTCGGCGTCCTGGTGGTCGGTGCGGGCGAGGGTCCAGCGCAGTTCGGCCGGTCGCCGGGCGAGCGCGCCCTCGAACTGGCGGCGCACCAGATCGGCCTTGGCCTCGATGTCGAGGCCGGTGAGGACGAAGACGATTTCGTTGCGGTGGCCGCCGAGCCGGTTGAGGCCGACCTTGAGGTCGGGTGGCGGGGCCTCGCCGCGCACCCCTTCGACGAGCACCCGGTCGGGGCTCTGTTGGGCGAGCCGGACGGTGTCCAGGCGGGCCGTCACATCCGGTCCGGCGTAGCGGGGTCCGGCGGTCTCGTAGAGCAGTTGGGCGGTGACGGTCTCGACGGTGACGGCGCCGCCGGTGCCGGGGTGTTTGGTGATGACGCTGCTGCCGTCGGCGTGGATCTCGGCGAGCGGGAAGCCGGGGCGCGGGTCGGTGCCGGGGCCGAGGTGCTCGCGGAAGAAGGCGTAGTTGCCGCCGGTGGCCTGGGCGCCGCACTCGAGGACGTGGCCGGCGACGACGGCCCCGGCGAGCGCGTCGAGGTCGTCCGGGCCCCAGCCGAAGTGGGCCATGGCGGGGCCGGTGACGAGGGCGGCGTCGGTGACCCGGCCGGTGACGACGATGTCGGCGCCGCCGCGCAGGCAGGCGGCGATGCCGGCCCCGCCGAGGTAGGCGTTGGCGGCGAGCAGACCGGGCCGGGGGCCGAACTCCGCGGCGCGGGCGAGCAGGTCGTCGCCGAGGACGTGGCCGACGCGCAGCGTGAGGCCCTGCTTGGCGGCGAGTTCGGCGACCGCCTCGGCGAGCCGGGCGGGGTTGAGGCCGCCGGCGTTGACGACGAGTTTGACGCCCCGTTCGGCGGCGAGGGCGAGGCACTGTTCGGCCTGCCGCAGGAAGGTCTTGGCGTAGCCGAGGCCCGGGTCCTTGAGCCGGTCCCGGGCGAGGATGAGCATGGTCAGTTCGGCGAGGTAGTCGCCGGTCAGCACGTCCAGCGGTCCGCCGGTGAGCATCTCCTCGAACGCGGCGAACCGGTCGCCGTAGAACCCGGACGCGTTGCCGATCCGCAGCATGCCCGCCTCCCCTGCTCTGGTCGTGCAGCAGCCTGGCAGCGGCCCATGAATAAATCAAGCATGCATGCTTGTTTTTCTCCGCGACCCGTCCGGGCGGGGGCGCCGCGGCGGAACGGTTCGTCCGGCGAGGGACGGCGCCGTACGGGGGTGGTGCGGGCCCGAATCCGACGACCCGTCACAGCCCGTAACCAGCAGCGGGGGTGTCGGTACCGCCGATGGCCCAGTGTTCGTGAAGATTCCCACCCGGGCGGAGGAACCTCGCGCGCGCCCGGAGGACCGTTTCGTCTCGCCGTGCCAAGACTGGGTGGTGGGCACCGCCCTGCCGGCGAGCCGCCGGCCCGGCGCCCGGGTTCCACCCAGGAACGTCCCCTCCCGAATTGGAGAAGACCGTGAAGGACATCCGCAGGGCTCTCGCGCTGGCCGGCGCCGCCGGTGCTCTCGTGCTCGGCACCGCCGGTGTGGCCAACGCAGACGCGAGCGCCGTCGGCACGGCCACCGACTCCCCGGGCCTGCTGTCCGGCAACGTGGTTCAGGTCCCGATCCACATTCCCGTCAACGTCTGCGGGAACAGCATCAACCTGATCGGCCTGCTGAACCCGACGTCCGGCAACGTCTGCACCAACAGCTGAGCCTCGCGCACGGGTGCCCCCGGCGCGGCCCGAACAAGGGCCGTCCCGGGGGCACCGCCGCGAGTGCGGGCCGGCGGTCCGTCAGGCCTGCGCCTCGATCTGCGCCACCACGTGCTCGCACAGCTCGTGGGTGCGCAGTGCGTCCCGCGCGGAGAGCACCTTGCCGGCCCGGACGGACTCCAGGAAGGACAGCACGGTCTGCTCGATGCCGCGCTGGCGGGCGACCGACACCCAGTCGCCGCGGCGGCGGACGGTCGGCTGGCCGCGGAAGTCGACCACCTCGGCGAGGTTGATGACGCTCCGCTTGGAGTCGCCGCCGGAGACCTCCAGCACCTCCTCGGTGGCGCCGCTCATCCGGTTCATGATGCCGAGCGCGGTGAAGCCCTGGCCGGCCAGGGTGAGCACGACGTGCTCCATCAGCCCGTCGCGGCTGCGCGAGCGGACGTCCACGTGCTCGATCTCGCCGGGCACCAGGAAGCGCAGGGTGTCGACCACATGGATGAAGTCGTCGAAGACGGCGGTGCGGGCGGCCTCCGGCAGCCCCTCGCGGTGCTTCTGAAGCACGATCAGATCGCGCGGGCGCTCCATGGCGAGCAGGTAGCCGGGGGCGTGGCGGCGGTTGAAGCCGACCAGCAGCGAGCGGCCGGACTGCTCGGCCAGGTCGACCAGCCGGCGGGCACCGTCCAGGGTGTGGTCCAGCGGCTTGTCCACGTACACGTCGACACCCGCGGTGAGCAGCTGCTCGACGATCGGCACGTGCTGGCTGGTGGCGGCGTGCACGAAGGCGGCGCGGATGCCGCTGTCGATGACCTCGCCGAGGTCGGTGTAGCGGTGCCGGATCCGGTAGGCGTCGCCGAGGCGGTCCAGCTTGGCGCGGTCACGGGTCATCAGCCGCAGGTCGAGGCCGGGCTGGGCGGTGAGCACCGGGAGGTAGGCCTTCTGGGCGATGTCACCGAGTCCGATCACCGCCACCGGCAGGGGTGCGGCATCGATGTCGTGGTCGTGGCTCACGTGCTCTCCTGCTGAGGGTGTGGTGGCCCCCGGGGGTGGCCCGGGGGCCTGGCCGCCCAGCAGCATATGCCAGCCATGCCGTTGAGCAGTGCGGATGCGGAAGATCCGGTCCGACGGACCGTCGGACCGGCCCCTGGCGGCGCCTCGGCGCGCCGGTACCGTGGGAGACAGGAGAGGAGGCAGCAAGATGGCCGAGCGCATGGTCGAGGCGGACGGCGTCGAGCTGTGCACCGAGTCCTTCGGCGACCCGTCGGATCCGCCCGTCCTGCTCGTCATGGGCACCGGGGCCTCGATGCTCTGGTGGGAGGAGGGCTTCTGCCGGATGCTCGCCGAGGGCGGGCGCTTCGTGATCCGCTACGACCACCGCGACACGGGCCGCTCGACCACCTACGAGCCGGGCCGCCCCGGCTACACCGGCGCGGACCTGGTCGCCGACGCCGCCCGGGTGCTCGACGGCCACGGGATCCCGGCCGCGCACGTCGTGGGTGTCTCGGCCGGCGGGGCACTGGCGCAGCTGCTCGCGCTCGACGACCCCGCCCGCGTCCTCTCCCTCGTCCTGATCAGCACCACCTCGGCCGTGCCCGGCGGCACCGGCGGACTCCCGCCGCCGACCGAGGAGTTCATGGCCTTCGTCTCGACCGCGGACGCCGACCCGTCCGGCGCCGACGCGGTGGTCGACCACCAGGTGGCCTACGCCCGCCTGCTCGCAGGCGGGCGGCGCCCGTTCGACGAGGCCGCCGCCCGCAGCCTCGTCCGCCGCGACGTCGAGCGCGCGCACGACATCGCCGCGGCCCGCAACCACGACGTGCTCGCGGAGGGCGAGCACACCCGGGCACCGCTGTCCTCGATCACGGTGCCCACGTTGGTGATCCACGGAACCGCCGACCCGATGTTCCCGCTCCCCCATGGCCAGGCCCTCGCGGAACGGATCCCCGGGGCCCGGCTGCTGGCCCTGGAGGACGCCGGCCACGGGGTCGACCGCGCCGACCGGGCAACGGTCGTCCGCGCGATCCTCGACCACACCGCTGCCGGCAGCGGCGGCCGGACCGCCGGGTGACGCACCCGATGAGCGTTCCCCGGCTCGGCACTCGGGCCCCGGCATTCAGGCCCGGAGGAACCGGAGGACCGCCAGCACCCGCCGGTGGGTCTCCTCGGCCGGGGGCAGGTCCAGCTTCATCAGGATGTTGCCGATGTGCTTGCCGACGGCCGCCTCGGAGACCACCAGCTCGCGGCAGATCGCCGCGTTGGACCTGCCCTCGGCCATCAGCGCCAGCACCTCGCGCTCACGCGGGGTCAGCCGTTCCAGGGGATCGCGTCGGCGCCGCAGCAGGTGGCGCACCACCTCCGGGTCCACCACGGTACCGCCGGCCGCCACCGTTGCGACCGCCGCGAGGAACTCCTCGACCTGCCCGATCCGGTCCTTCAGCAGGTACCCCACACCGGATCCGTCCCCGGAGTCCAGCAGCTCGGCGGCGTACGAGCGCTGCACGTACTGGCTGAGCACCAGCACCGGGAGGCCCGGACGCCCGGCACGCAGCGCGACGGCGGCGCGCAGGCCCTCGTCGGTCTGGCCGGGCGGCATCCGGACGTCGGTGATGACGATGTCCGGCCCGTGCGCGTCGACGGCCGCGCTCAGCGCGTCAGCGTCCCCGACCGCGGCAACCACCCGGTGGCCGAAGCGGTCCAACAGGCCGAGCAGGCCCTCGCGCAGAAGCACGCTGTCCTCGGCGAGCACCACGCGGAGCGGCCTCACGGGCTGTCCGGGGCGCACGGCAGGTCCGGGGTACGCGGGCTGATCGGGGTGCGCGGGCCGATCGGGGTGCACGGGATCTCCACACGCAGCAGGGTCGGGCCTCCGCGCGGGCTGCTCACCGTCAGCGTCCCGTCGACGACGGAGACCCGGTCGGCCAGCCCGGTGAGGCCGGTGCCGCCCGCCGGATCGGCCCCGCCGCATCCGTCGTCCGACACCTCGATGGTCAACAGTCCGTCAGCGTACCGCCCGTCGACCCGGGCGGAGCGGGCACCGCTGTGCTTGGCGATGTTCGCCAGCGCCTCGGCCACCGCGAACCAGCCGGCCGACTCGACCGCGGCCGGCAGCCGCCCGGGCAGTGCGAAGGCGACGTCGACCGGCACCGGCGACCGGTCGGCGGTGTCCGCACAGGCATCCGGCAGGCCCCGGTCGGCGAGCACCCGCGGATGGATGCCGTTGATCAACTCTCGTAGCTCGGACAGCACTTCGCCCGCCTCGCGGTGCGCCTGGGCCAGCCGGGCCGCGAGCGGGCTGCCGGGCTGCGCGTCCAGCCTGGCGAGTCCGAGCGTCATCGCCAGGGCGACCAGGCGCTGTTGGGCGCCGTCGTGCAGATCCCGCTCGATCCGACGCCGTTCCGCCTCGAAGGCGTCCACCAACCGGGCACGCGAGCTGACCAGTTCACCGATCCGCAGCTCGTGGCCGCCCGGCGCCAGCACCGCCCGGACGAGTGCGGCCCGCCCCGCCGCCACCGCGGTCAGCGGATAGGCGAGCAGCGCCGCCGCCAGCACCCCGCCGAGCCCCAACACCCCTGCCAGGTAAGGGGAGTGAACCTGCCAGAGTTTGAGGACGTTCACCTGTTCGCCGTCCAGCAGGAGCAGGGGCAGCGCCGCCACCAGGTACCCGGGCACCGCGAGTGCGCAGCCCGCGACGACCAGGTCGATCGGCCACAGGACGAAGGCGGCGAGCGCGGCGAAACCCAGCTCCCGCCAGGTGGCCCGCTCGCGGTAGCGCAGCCGCAGCCAGGCCGAGAGCCCGGGGCGGGCCGGCAGCAGGTGCGGGCCGGGCACCGGCGCACCGTCCAACAGCGCTACCAGCCGCCGTTCCCACGCCGCGAACGGCACTCCGACCAGGCCCAGTCCCAGCAGCAGCGGCAGCCCGACCAGCAGCACGGCGAGCACCCCGGCGACCGTCACCGCCAGCAACAGCCCCGCGCAGAGCAGCAGCCCGGCCGTCCCGGAGGCGAGCAGATAGCCGGCCGCCCGCCAGGGCAGCGCGCCGCGCAGAAATCCGGGCCGGGCCCACGCCTCCCACAGCGCCCCGCCCCGCCCGTCCGCGTCCATCCGTCGCCTCTCCCCCGTCCCGGTATCCGCCCCACCCTAGGCCGCCCCGGCGGCCTGCACGGTAGGGCTGGGCCTACCCCGGAAGGTGGGCCCTGGCCTGCTGATCCGGCCCGGCGCCGCCGGTTGGCTGGGCGGCATGACAATGATGCGGATCGCGCTCAGGTCGCTGAGGGTGCGTTGGGTGTCGCTGCTGGGTGCGTTCACGGCCCTGGCGCTCGGAGTGGCCATGACGGCGGTGATGCTGCTCGGTCTGGCCACCGCGATGTCCTGGCCCGGCGGCGGCGAGGCCATGGTGTCGCTGGTCGCCGCGCTCGGCACGGCCGGCGGGGTGAGCGCCTTCGTCTCGGCGTTCGTCGTCGCCTCGACCTTCTCCTACGCCGTCGCCCAGCGCCGTCGTGAGCTCGGCCTGCTGCGGCTGGCCGGCGCCACCCGGGCCCAGGTGCGGCGTGCGGTGCTGGCCGAGGCGGTCGTGCTCGGTGCCGTCGCCTCGGCCGCCGGGTGCGCGCTGGGCCGGCTCGGCGCGCCAGGGATGGTGCGGTGGCTGGCGGACGTCGGGATGGCCCCGGCCGGGTTCACCGTCGAGCGAGGGATCTGGCCGCTGGTCGCCGCGTTCTGGACCGGCCTGCTGGTCGCCCTCGGCGGCGTCGCCGTCGCCGCCCGCCGCGCCGGGCGTCTCGGCCCGCTGGACGCGCTGCGCAGCGCCGACCTGGACACCGGCGTGATGACCGCCGGGCGCTGGTTCTGGGGCCTCGGGCTGCTGACGGCGGCGGCCGGGCTGATCGGCTCGGCACTGCTGACGAACCCCGTCGACCTGCTGCACCGCAAGACCTACACCGTCCAGCCGATGGTGCTCGTCTCCGCCTGCGGACTGCTCGCGCCGGTCCTCGCCCGGCCGCTGCTGCGCCTGCTCGGCCGGCTGCCGGCCCGGCTGTCCCGCTGGTCGGGCCGCCTGATGCGGGAGAACGCCGCCGCCGCGCTGCGCCGCACCGGGGCGATCGCCGCGCCGGTGCTGGTGTCGGTGGCCCTGACCGGATCGCTGGCGGGCGCGCTGGACACGGTGAGTGCCTCCCGGACGGCCGAGGCCCGGGCACGGACCGCCGCCGACTTCGTCCTCACACCCGGTGCGTGCCGCCCCGGGCTGGTCGAGGCTCTGCAGGCCGTTCCCGGGGCTGTCGTCTCCCCCACCGGGCCGACCCGGCTCGCGGTGGTCGAGGCGGACGGCACCACGGTCCGCTCCGAGGCGCGGACGGCCGATCCCGGCGGGCTGGCCGGCGTCGCCCGGCTGCCGGTGGTGACCGGATCGGTGGCCGCACTGACCGACGACGGCATCGTCCTGCCGCTGGAGTGGGGCCACCGGGCCGTCGGCGACCCGGTGCCGGTCGTGCTCGCGGACGGCCACCGGGTGACCCTGAAGGTCGCCGCCGTGCTGCGGGACGGACTCGGCGACAACGGCCTGTACGTGACCGCGCGCAACGCACCGGGATCCCGGGTGGACCGCATCGACGTCCGGGCCGCCGCCGGGGCGGACCGGGTCGCACTGGAGGCGCGACTGCGCGCCGCGGCCGCCGGGTTCGGCGCCCGGGTCGACACCCGCGAGCAGTGGCTTGCCGCCACCGCCCCCGCCAACGGCCGGATCGCTTGGCTGCGGACCGTGCTGGTGCTGGGCCTCGCCCTGACGTACACCGGCATCGCGCTCGCCAACATCCTCGCGATGGCGACCGCCGACCGCCGCCGGGAACTCGCCCTGCTGCGCCTCACCGGCGCCACCCGGGCGCAGGTGGTCGGGCTGGTGGCCGGCGAGTCGCTGCTCGTGGTGGCGGTGGGCGCACTGCTGGGCTGCGCGGTGGCGGCCGTCCAACTCGGGGCGATGAACGGCGCGCTGGCCCTGCTCGGCAGCCCCCCGCCGCTGGTGCTGCCGTGGCGGCCGGTCGGCGCGGTGACCGGCGCCTGCCTCCTGCTGACCGCCCCCTGCGCGGCCCTGGCCGCCCTCTGGTCCCTGCGCCGGCGCCCGGTGGAGGCGGCGCGGGACTGACGAGGGGCGAGTCCGGGCAACCGGGCCGGGCCGGCCGGCCGTTCACCCCGGCGCCGGTGGGCCCGGGGTGAACGGTCTGCGCGTCAGTGGCTGTCGAGGCCCCGGGCGGCGGCGGTGAGGGCGGTCAGCACGGGGGCGATCAGCGGGTGGTGTTCGGCGCCGGCGCGGACGGCGGCGAAGACCTTGCGGGTGGCGAGTTCGGTGTCCACCGGGCGGACGGCCACCGCGGTGAGGTCGGCGCCGCGCAGCGCGGAGCGCGGAACCAGTGCGACGCCGGCCCCCGCCGAGGCGAGGGCGATCACCGCACGGAAGTCGTCCGAGGAGTGCAGCAGCCGGGGCTGGAACCCGGCGTGCTCGCAGGCGAGCAGCACCACGTCGTGGCAGGGGTTGCCGGGGTACGGCCCGATCCACGGCTCGGCGGCCAGGTCGGCGACGGCGACCGGGCCCTCCCCGGCGGCCAGCCGGTGGCCGAGCGGCAGCACGGCGCGGAACGGCTCGGCGTACAGCGGGACGCGGGTCAGCCGCTGGTCGTCCGCGCGCGGCGCACCACGGTACTCGACGGCGACGGCGATGTCGGCCTGGCCGTCCAGCAGCATCGGCAGGCTGGCGTCGCCCTCGGCGTCCAGGACCTTCAGCCGGACACCGGGGGCGGCGGCGGCCAGCTCGGCGATCGCCGGGGCCAGGACGAGTGCGATGCCGGTGGCGAAGGCGGCGACGGTGACCTCTCCGGCGACGCCCGCGCTGTAGGCGGCGAGGTCGGCCTCGGCCCGCTCCAGCTGGGCGAGCACCGCGTCCGCGTGGCCGAGCAGGATCTCGCCTGCCGCGGTGAGCCGCACCCCGCGACCGTCCCTGGCCAGCAGGTGGTGGCCGGTCTCCTGCTCCAGCGCGGCGAGCTGCTGCGAGACGGCGGAGGGGGTGAGGTACAGCGCGGCCGCGGCGGCCGTCACGGTCCGGTGGTCGGCCACGGCCCGCAGGGTCCGCAGCCGTCGTGCGTCGATCACGGCTCAATTCTGCCAGCGCCCCGGAGCCTCCCGTTCCACACCCCGCACGGCCGGACGGGACACCCCGGTCACGGCTCCCGGCGGCGTTCGGCGGGTTCGGTGCTCGGGGCGGCGGGCGGGCCGGGGCCCGGTGCGGGGCCGGGGGATGCGGGGCCGGGGGGCGCGGGGCCGGTCACGGTGTCCGGGTCGGGTCGGCTGGCGGGGCGCGGTGCCCCGGCCCAGGCACCGGCGCGGACCGTCAGGGCGGCGGAGCGGTCCAGCAGCCGCCGCCCGGTCAGCACGTACTGGAAGAGGCAGCCCGCGAGGACGACGGCCACGCCGCCGACCGCGTCGAGCACCCAGTGGTTGGCGGTGGCGACCACCACGAGCAGGGTCAGCAGCGGGTAGAGCACCGCAATGGCCCACACCCAGCGGCGGCGGGTCGAAGCGATCACCGCCGCCGTGCACCAGAACGCCCAGGCGCAGTGCAGCGAGGGCATCGCCGCGAACTGGTTGGTGAGGGCGGTCAGCGCACCGAGCGGCGAGCTGTCGGGGGCGCCGAACGGGCTGTCGCGCAGGCCGAGGCCCGGGGTGAGCCGGGGCGGGGCCAGCGGGTAGCCCCAGAAGCCGAGCAGGGCGAGGCCGGTCGCGGTGAAGAGCACCGTGCGGCTCGTGCGGTAGCGGCGCGGGTGGCGCAGGTAGAGCCAGCCGAGCACGGCCAGCGGCCCGATCAGGTGGAACGTCTTGTAGTACTGCAGCGACAGGTCGAGTATGCCGTGGGTGCGCAGCACCCATCCGTTGACCGCGCGCTCGACGTCCATCCGCAGGAACTGCTCCACACCGTAGATGTCGCGCGCGTGGTCGACGGCGGCCTCGACCCGGTTCGGCGCGGCATTGCGGATCTTGGTGTAGATGCCGTAGCCGACCTGGATGAACAGCAGCTCCATCAGCAGGTTGGGCCGGCTGACCGGGCGCATCTTGGCGGGCAGCAGGGGCAGTCTGCGGCGGCCGAATGGATGGTGCGGGGTGGGTGCGGGCGTGCGGTGCAGCGTCCAGAGCGGGTCGGTGGTGCGGCGGAAGGGCAGCAGGGCGGCCGCCAGGGCGGCGGTCAGCGGGGCGGCGCCGCGCAGCAGGAAGGTCGTCACCGGTTCGATCTGGGGGTCGAGCATGCTGCTGGAGAGCAGCGCGACGGTCACGGCGACCACCGGCCACAGCGCGCGGTCCTCGGGGCGGCGGCCGAGGCGGCCGACCGCGGCGGCGAGCAGCCAGCCGAAGTCGGCCGGCCCGGTGAGCGGCGAGATCACGACGGCGGCGCAGCCGACCGTGCCGGCGGCGAGCAGGTGCTGCCCGTCCGCGGTGAAGGCCAGTCCGCGGCGGAGTGCCAGCGCGGCGACCAGGACGGCGGCGGCCAGGAAGACGGCGGCGAGCAGCGGCCCGCGCAGGCCGAGGCGGAGCAGCAGGCCGTAGGCCGACTGGTTGTCCGGCCCGACCCCGAGCAGCGGGTCGACCAGTTGCCGCCAGCCGCGGGCGGTCTGCACCGGACGGGCGGCCCAGGCCGCGGTGTTCAGGGCGAACGCGAGGACGAGGGAGTTGAGGGCGCGCCGGTGGGCCTTCCGGCAGATCAGCAGGACGGCGAAGAGGGCGAGCGCCGGTTCGAGGGCGATCGCCGCGCCGAGTGCGAGGCCTTCGGGCGCGCGGGCGCGCGGGAGCACCTCGGCGAGTGCGAGCGCGACGGCGGCGAGGCCGAGGACGGCGTCGACCGGCTGCCCGCGCAGGTCTGCGCTGAACAGCAGGGCGCCGGCCGCGGCGGTGCCGGCGGCGCCGGGGAAGGGCAGACCGGGCGGCGGGTCGCGGGCGAGCAGCAGGCCGACGGCGAGGACGGAGACGAGTGCCGCCGCCAGCAGGACGGCCCGGGTGCCGATCGCGTACCAGCCGCCGAGGCCGGTCGCGGCGAGGTCGGCGACCGGGCTGGGCCGGCCGACGGGGACCGCCAGCGTGTTCCAGGTGACGGGGGCGCAGACGCCGAGCACGACGAGGGCCGTGGCCAGGGCGACCAGGCGGCCTGCGGAGGCGAACCGGGGCCGGGGCAGCGGCAGCGCGGGCACCGGTGGCATCCCTGCTCCTCTCGCCGCTCGCACCGGCCGGTGGTCCGGGTGCCGCGGGGAGGGCGACGGGCCGGCGGCCGGTCCTACCCTGCGACTGTCCAGCGGCGGGGGTCGGCACGCATCCCGTGGGCTGCCGGCCGGGTGGCGGGCGCGGCCCGGGGACGCGGTACGGCGGAGGGGACGCCGCCGGCCCGGCTGGGGAAGGCCGGGCCGACGGCGGGGCGGGGCCGGGGGTTGCCCCGCAGGGGCGCGGTGAGGGTTGGGCCGCGCCCCGGGAAGGTGGCTCGATCAGTGCAGCTGCTACTCGCCCATGGCCGCGCGGGCGTCGATGAAGGCGGCGACGGCGCGCTCGACGTCCTCGGTCGAGTGGGCGGCGGACAGCTGCACGCGGATCCTGGCCTTGCCGTGCGGCACGACAGGGTAGGAGAAGCCGATCACGTACACGCCGCGCTCCAGCAGCAGCTCGGCCAGCCGGCCGGCCTTCGCCGCGTCGCCGATCATGACCGGGGCGATGGCGTGCTCGCCCGGCAGGATCTCGAAGCCGGCCTCGGTCATCTTGGTGCGGAACAGGTGGGTGTTGGCCGCGAGCCGCTCGCGCAGGTCGCCGGACTGCTCCAGCAGGTCGAGCACGGTCAGCGAGGCGGCCGCGATGACCGGGGCGAGCGAGTTGGAGAACAGGTACGGGCGGGAGCGCTGGCGCAGCAGGGCGACGATCTCGCGGCGGGCGGCGACGTAGCCGCCGGAGGCGCCGCCGAGGGCCTTGCCGAGGGTGCCGGTGATGATGTCGACGCGGTCCATGACGCCGTGCAGCTCGGGGGTGCCGCGGCCGGTCGGGCCGACGAAGCCGACCGCGTGCGAGTCGTCGACCATGACCATCGCGTCGTAGCGGTCGGCGAGGTCGCAGATCTCGCGCAGCGGGGCGATGTAGCCGTCCATGGAGAACACGCCGTCGGTGACGATCAGGCGGCGACGGGCGTCCTGGCTGGCCTTGAGCTGCTGCTCCAGGTCGGCGAGGTCGCGGTTGGCGTAGCGGTGGCGGCGGGCCTTGGACAGGCGGATGCCGTCGATGATGGAGGCGTGGTTGAGGGCGTCGGAGATGACCGCGTCGCGCTCGTCCAGCAGGGTCTCGAAGACGCCGCCGTTGGCGTCGAAGCAGGACGAGTAGAGGATCGTGTCCTCCTGGCCGAGGAAGTGCGAGAGGCGCTCCTCGAGCTGCTTGTGCACGTCCTGGGTGCCGCAGATGAAGCGGACGGAGGCCATGCCGTAGCCCCAGCGGTCCAGGGCGTCCTTGGCGGCGGCGACCACGGCGGGGTGGTCGGCGAGGCCCAGGTAGTTGTTGGCGCAGAAGTTCAGCACTTCGCCGGGGCGGCCGCCGCCGGTGACGGTGACCGCGGCGCTCTGCGGGGTGCCGATGACCCGCTCGGGCTTGAAGAGGCCGGCCTCGCGGATCTCGTCGATGGTGGCGGCGAGGTCCTCGCGCACGTTGTCGAACACGGGTGGTGTCTCCCAGAGTCGTGTGTCGCTGACGGTTCCGGACGGGTCCGGTCTCAGACCGTCCAGTCGAGGATGATCTTGCCGCAGTTGCCGCTCGCGGCCTCGTCGAAGGCCTGGTCGAAGTCGGCGGCGGCGTAGCGTCCGGTGATCACCGGGCTGAGGTCGAGACCGCCCTCCAGCAGGACGGACATCGCGTACCAGGTCTCGAACATCTCGCGGCCGTAGATGCCCTTGATGGTGATCATCGAGGTGACGATCGACGCCCAGTCGACCGGGAACTCCTCGGCGGGCAGGCCGAGCATGGCGATCCTGCCGCCGTGCGTCATGTTGGCGATCATCGAGCGCATCGCCTCGGGGCGGCCGGACATCTCCAGGCCGATGTCGAAGCCCTCGCGCAGACCCAGCTGCTGCTGGCCCTCCTCGATGGTGTGCTGCGAGACGTCCAGCGCCAGGGTCACGCCGACCTTGCGGGCGAGGTCCAGGCGGTACGGCGAGACGTCGGTGATCATGACGTTGCGGGCGCCGGCGTGCCGGGCCACCGCGGCGGCCATGATGCCGATCGGACCGGCGCCGGTGATCAGGACGTCCTCGCCGACCAGCGGGAAGGACAGCGCGGTGTGCACGGCGTTGCCGAACGGGTCGAAGATCGCGGCCACGTCCAGGTCGACCGGCACCCGGTGCACCCAGACGTTGGAGGCGGGCAGCGCCACGTACTCGGCGAAGGCGCCGTCGCGGCCCACGCCCAGGCCCACCGTGTTGCGGCACAGGTGCCGGCGGCCGGCCAGGCAGTTGCGGCACTTGCCGCAGACCAGGTGGCCCTCGCCGCTCACCAGGTCGCCCACCTCGACGTCGGCGACGGCGGCGCCGATCGCGGCGACCTCGCCGACGAACTCGTGGCCGACGGTCAGCGGGGTCCTGATGGTCTGCTGCGCCCAGCCGTCCCAGGAGCGGATGTGCAGGTCGGTGCCGCAGATGCCGGTGCGCAGCACCTTGATCAGCACGTCGCCGGGGCCGATCTCCGGCATGGGGACGTCCATCAGCCAGAGACCTGGCTCGGCCTTGTGCTTGACGAGTGCCTTCACGGCGAGCGCTCCTGACGCGGGGTGGAACGGGAGCCCGGCGATGCAACCCCTGCCTCGCCGGGCACAGTGAAATCTGCCGGGTCGGAGCAGGTCAGGTCCATCGAGGAATTCTTAAGGGCGGTCGCAGCTGGGCTGAACGATCGTCCCCGAGGTCCCGCCGCCGCGCGCCCCGGCCGCCCCCGCGGCGTGCCGAGCGCCACCCGTACGGGCTACCGGGCGGGCCGGGTGTCCGCCTGCGCGGCGTGCCGGGCGGTGGCGTCGAGCAGGCCGTTCACCGCCTCGGCCGGGGTCTCGGAGGTCTCCTCGCGGGCGGCGTGCCGGTGGCCGTCCGTGGCGAGGATCTCGCCGGGCTGCCTCGTCCGGTGTACCGGGGAAGACCCGGTGGAGGTCGCCGTCGCCGATCGGGGGCTGCGAATCCACGCTCCGGGAGCGCGGCCGCGGGGCACCGGCGATTTTCAGGGCCCGGGTCGGTGCGGGGGTGTGCGGTGCGGGCCCGTAGCGTGGGGCGCCGTGAGCGGAGTCGCGGGCGAGGAGGGGACGGTGTCCGTCGGGACGGCAGGGGTGACCGGGGTCGCGGGGGTGCGGAACCTGCGGGACGCGGGCGGGGTCGGGGCGCTGCGGCGCGGGGTGCTCTACCGGTCCGCGGCGCTGCACGGGCTGAGCCCCGCGGGGGCACGGCAGGTGGCGGAGCTGGGGGTGCGGACGGTCGTCGACCTGCGCAGCGTGCCCGAGGTGGCGGACCGGCCGGATGACGGGCTCGGGCCTGAGGTCGAGCACTGCCACCTGCCGGTCTTCACCGAGCAGCGGTGGCCGGCCGACCAGGCGGAGCTCTACCCGGCGATGGCGGAGCACGGCGGGCCCGCGGCGGCCGCGCTCGTCCGCCGGCTGGCCCGGCCGGGGGCGCTGCCCGCCCTCGTCCACTGCGCCTCGGGCAAGGACCGCACGGGTGTGGTGGTGGCCGTGCTGCAGCTCCTGCTCGGTGCCACGGACGAGGAGGTCACCGCGGACTTCCTCCGCTCGAACGCGGCCCTCGGCCTCACCGTCGAGGCCGCCGGCGCCGGCCACAACACCCGTCCGGTGGCGGCCGTCCATCTGCGCCGGGCACTGCTCTGGATCCGCAGCCACCACGGCTCCGTCGAGGACTGGCTGCGGACCCACGGCGCCGCGGCGAAGCACCTGGACGCCGTACGCGCCGCACTCGCCGGACCAGACGGTGCGCGCGGTGCGGGCGGTGACGATCGGCGGTCCGGGGCCGGGGCCGACTGACGGCGGCGGCGGTCCGGGGCCCGGTGGCGTTCCGGGCGGGGGGTGATCCGCTCGTTGCCCCGGCGGGCCCGGGTGGGCGTCCGGCCGGCGACGGCCGCACCGGCGGTGTCCGTGTCCATGCACGACGCGTCGGCGGTACAGCGGAGTGGGCGACCGGAGCGGCCGGGGCGGGTCGGCGGCGGCCGGTCAGCGGAGGATGTCCGCGAGGTCGTACGAGACCGGCTCCTCCAGCTGCGCATAGGTGCAGGTCTCGGGCTCGCGGTCCGGTCGCCAGCGGCGGAACTGGGTGGTGTGCCGGAACCGGGTGCCCTCCATGTGGTCGTACGCGACCTCGACCACCCGGTCGGCGCGCAGCGGCACCCAGGAGAGGTCCTTGGTGCCCGTCCAGCGGCTGACCGCGCCGGGCAGCCGGGAGGAGGCCTGCGCGCTCTCGTCGGCCCAGGCCGCCCAGGGGTGGCCGGTGAGGTCGTCGAGCCGCAGCGGGGCGAGTTCCTCGACCAGTTCGCGGCGGCGGGCCATCGGGAAGGAGGCGCAGACGCCGACGTGCTGCAGCTGCCCGTCGCCGTCGTAGAGGCCGAGCAGCAGCGATCCGACCACAGGGCCGCTCTTGTGCTCGCGGTAGCCGGCGAGCACGCAGTCGGCGGTCCGCTGGTGCTTGATCTTGAACAGGGTGCGCTCGCCGGGCGCGTACGGCTGGTCGAGCGGTTTGGCGACCACGCCGTCCAGGCCGGCGCCCTCGTACTGGGCGAACCAGGTGCGGGCGAGGTCGATGTCGGTCGCGGCGGGTGCCAGGTGGACGGGGGCGGAGGCGGCGGCCAGCGCCGACTCCAGGGCGCCGCGCCGTTCGCCGAGCGGGCGGTCGGCGAGGGCGGTGTCGTCGAGGGCGAGCAGGTCGAACGCGACGAAGGAGGCTGGGGTGCGCTCGGCCAGGGTACGGACCCGGGAGGCCGCCGGGTGGATGCGCTCCAGCAGTTCCTCGAAGCGCAGCCGTCCCTCCCGGGCGATCACGATCTCGCCGTCGACGACGCAGCGGGCCGGCAGCTCCCGGCGGAAGGCCTCGACCAGCTCGGGGAAGTACCGGGTGAGCGGCTTGGTGGTGCGGCTGGCGATCTCGATCTCGTCGCCGTCGCGGAAGACGATCGCGCGGAAGCCGTCCCACTTGGCCTCGTACTGCATGCCGGGCGGGATCTCGGCCACCGACTTGGCGAGCATCGGCTGCACCGGCGGCATCACGGGAAGGTCCATGCTCCGATCGTCGCCGCACGTCGCGCGGCCCGCGCGCCGGATACCGGGGGCCCGCCTAGCGTGGGAGGCATGGTCTCGACAGCGGTGGAACTGGAGGTGGAAGGCCGGCCGGTCCGGCTCTCCAACCCCGACAAGGTCTACTATCCGGCGCGCGGCTTCACCAAGCGGGACGTCGCCGAGTACTACCTCGCGGTCGCGCCCGGCGTGCTGCGCGGGCTGCGCGACCGGCCCACCACCCTGCAGCGCTTCCCGGACGGAGTCGAGGGCGAGTTCTTCTACCAGAAGCGCGCCCCCAAGGGCCTGCCGGAGTGGCTGCCCACCGCCCGGATCGCCTTCCCGAGCGGGCGCACCGCCGACGAGATCTGCCCGAACGAGCCGGCCGCGGTGCTGTGGGCCGCCAACCTGGGCTGCCTGACCTTCCACCCGTGGCCGGTGCGCCGCGGCGACACCGAGCACCCGGACGAGCTGCGGATCGACCTCGACCCGCAGCCGGGCACCGACTTCCACGACGCGGTGACCGCCGCGCACGAGCTGCGCGCCCTGCTGGAGGAACAGGGGCTGCGCGGCTGGCCGAAGACCTCCGGCGGCCGCGGGCTGCACATCTACGTGCCGGTGGAGCCGCGCTGGACCTTCACCGACTGCCGGCACGCGGTGATCGCGCTCGGCCGGGAGCTGGAGCGCCGGATGCCCGGGCGGGTGACCACCGCGTGGTGGAAGGAGGAACGCGGCGAGCGGATCTTCGTGGACTACAACCAGATGGCCCGCGACCGCACCATCGCCTCCCCCTACTCGCTGCGGGCCCGGGCCGAGGCCACCGCCTCCACCCCGCTGCGCTGGGAGGAGCTGGACGACGTCGTCCCGCTGGACTTCGACCTGCGGACGGTGCCGAAGCGCTTCGCCGAACTCGGCGACCTGCACGCCGACATGGACGAGCACGCCTTCGACCTGGAGCCGCTGCTGGAGCTCTTCGCGCACCAGGACGCCGGCGACCTGCCCTACCCGCCGGACCACCCGAAGATGCCGGGCGAGCCGATGCGGGTACAGCCCAGCCGGGCGAAGAAGGACTGAGGGCGGAGAACTCCGGCACCCGAGCGGTCGGGTGCGGTCGCTTGGCGCCGGTTCCGAAAGCCCCGCCTCGGCCGGCCGCGGGCGTGGCTACGCTCGCCGCACCTAACACCGGTTCGGAGGGGACGGCGACCATGGGCGAGACCACCCGCTGCGCGACGTGCGCGGCCGTCGAGGAGCCGCGCAGGCGCTGCCCCGGCTGCGGCGACGAGGGCTGACCGGCCGGTGGACGCCTACGAGGAGCTGCTGGCGCTGGCCCGCGGCACCGCCCGGACGATGCTCGCCCAGGGGGTCGCGCCGCGGTCGTTCCACGACGACGGCGGCAGCGCGGTCGAGGGCTGGGTGGTGGACCGGCTGCCCACCGGCGAGCAGGGCGGCGACGGGCTCCCGCTGCCGGCGTCCGGCGTCCGCAGCAGCTGTGCGCTGGTGCTGGACGTGGACGGCCGCTTCCACCGCTACCGGGACAGTTCGCTGCGGACGGCCGACAGCCGCGGACGGGCGGTGCTCACCCGTCGGCTGGAGCTCTCGCCCGCCTCCGCGCGGACCCTGGTCGGCCTCGGCCCGGGCAGGCCCTTCGACCAGGCGACGGTGCTGTTGGAGCAACTGCCGTGGACGGCGGTGGCGCGGCGCCCAGCGACCCGGCCGATCCCGGCGGCCGCCGTCCGGACTCCGGCGCGGCCGTCGTGGGCGCAGCGCCCGGAAGCGGAGCCGGTGGCCGTCGTACCGGACGGGGGCACCGAGCGCGCCGGTACGGCCGCCCGGCTGCTGTTCGGATTCGCCGGCGGCTGTGTCTGCGCGACCGCGGCCACCCTGGCCTGCGCCGCCCTCCTGGGCGACGCCGCCCGGCCGGTCGGCCTCACCACGGCGGGGGTCTGCGTGGCAGCCGGCACCGCGGTCGGGGCCCTCCGCGGCCGGCACGGTGCGGGGTCGGACTGACGGGCGGGCGCGTACCTGAACCACCCGCCGCCGTCGGCCGTACCACTGACCCCGTGCCGACCGCGGGCCGACGCATCACGCGGTGCCGAACGTCCGCTGATGTGGCGGCTGCGGCCCTGGGGGCCGCCTCGTTCGTCCGGGCGACGCGAGGCGGCGATGTCGGATCAGGGCAGCAGGACGGCCTTGCCGTGGTTGCGGTGGGCCTCCAGGTCGGTGTGGGCCTGCGCGGCGTCGGCCAGGGGGTAGGTGCGCCAGACCGGCACGGTGAGCCTGCCCTCGGCGGCCAGCTGCACCAGCTCAGGCAGCACGTGGCCGCCCTCGTCGGCGGCGCCGGCGCTGAAGCGCACCCCGTGCTGCGCGGCGGACATGTCCGCGATGGTGATGACCTTCGCCGGGTCCCCCGTGAGGGCGACGGAGTCGGCGAGGATGCCGGCGCCGGAGGCGTCGAGGACGACGTCCACCCCGTCCGGGGCGGCGGCCTTCACCCGCTCCACCCAGCCGTCGCCGTAGCGGACGGCGGTGGCGCCGAGCGCGGTGACGCGCTCGATGTCGTGCTCGCCGACCGTGCCGATGACGGTGATACCGCGGGCGACGGCCAGCTGGACGGCGAGGAAGCCCACGCTGCCGCCGGCGCCGTGGACGAGCAGGGTCCGACCCGGCTGCACACCCAGCTGACCGAGAACGCGCGACGCCGTCCGGCCGACCGTGACCAGCGAGGCGGCGACCTCCCACGACAGGCTCTCGGGCTTGGCCACCGCCCGGTCGAGCAGGGCGTATTCGCCGTAGCTGCCGCCGACCGTGGCGCCGAGGACCTCGTCGCCTGCGGCCGCCTCGGCTCCCTCGCCGACGGAGTCGACGACACCGGCCGCGTCCAGGCCGGGGATCACGGGAAAGTGCGCGGGGACCATGCCGGCCATCAGGCCGGACCGGATCTTCATGTCGAGCGGGTTGACCGAGGCGGCCCGCACACGGATCCGGACCTGACCCGGGCCCGGCTCCGGCGGGGTGACCTCGGACAGCCGGAGCACCTCTGGCGCGCCGTACTCGGAGAAGGTGATCGCTTTGGACATCGGGAACTCCCAGGTGGAGACGGGTGGAAAGGGGAACCGCAGTCGCTCCGGCCGGCGGCGCGGCCACGGGGGGCCTCGCCGCTCAGGCGGTGAGGGTGGGGTAGTCGGTGTAGCCGCGGTGGTCGCCGCCGTAGAAGGTGGACTGGTCCGGGGTGTTGAACGGACCGCCGGCGGCCAGGCGGGCCGGGAGGTCGGGGTTGGCCAGGAACAGCGCCCCATAGGCGACCATGTCGGCCGTCCCGTCCTCGACCAGCTTGAGCGCGTCGGGGCCGGTGACGTCCGGATGCGTGAACGGGTTGAGGACGAACGTGCTCGGCCAGGCCTTGCGCAGCCGTGCGGTCAGATCGCCGTCCGGGCCTTCCATCAGGTGCAGGTAGGCCAGATCCAGGCCGGCGAGGCGCCCCAGCAGAGCCTCGTAGACCTCACCCGGGTTGTCCTCGGCGATGTCGTTGAACGGGTTTCCGGGCGAGATCCGCAAGCCGACCCGGTGGCTCCCGATCGCCTCGGCCACCGCCGTGACGACCTCCACCGCGAACCGGATCCGGCCCTCGGTGCCGCCGCCCCAGGCGTCGGTGCGCCGGTTGGTGTTGGGGGCGAGGAACTGGTGGATGAGGTAGCCGTTGGCGCCGTGGAGTTCCACGCCGTCGAACCCGGCCTCGACGGCGCCCAGGGCCGCTGCGGTGAAGTCGGCGATCGTCTGCCGGATCTCGGCCTCGCTCAGCTCCTTCGGCGTCACGAAGTCCTGCGGCCCCTCGTGGGTGTACACCTGGCCCTTGGCGGCCACCGCCGACGGCGCGACCGGCACCAGGCCGTCGGGCAGCAGGCTGGGGTGGCCGATCCGGCCGGTGTGCATCAGCTGGGCGAAGATCGCGCCGCCTTCGCGGTGCACGGCGTCGGTCACCGTCCGCCATGCCCGGACCTGGCCGGGCGTGTGCAGACCGGGGGTGTCGGGGTAGCCCTGGCCGACCGGTGAGGGCTGGACGCCCTCCGTGACGATCAGCCCTGCCCCGGCGCGCTGCGCGTAGTACGTCGCCATCAACTCCGTCGGCTCGGCGCCGGGCCCGGAGGCACGGCTGCGGGTCATCGGCGCCATCGCGATGCGGCTGGTCAGGCGCTTGCCGCCCAGGACGATCGGATCGAAAGCAGTGGTCATGGTCTCTCCTCGGGATGGATGACGCTCTGTGGCTCGGGCGTTCCGCCGCCTGCGGCAGCAGATGCCTGTCCGAACAAGTACATCACAATCACCTGTCCGAACAGGTAAGCCGGGCAATCCATTCCCGGGAGCGCATGCGAGGCATGCAGAACCACCCCCACCTGCTCACATGCGCCCAGCCATCCGAACAAATCAGCGGGACTGCGGGTCCGGCGGTAGGATCAAGCTGATCAGGCAGGAAAGGTGAGCAAGCGATGACGCAGTCCACGCCGGAGTCCGGGAACAGAGCCGAGGGGATGGGGCAGGAGGCCACCGTCCCGATGCCGGGCGCCGCCACAGGCGGGCCGGTCAGCCATGCGATCTTTCGCCTGGCCCGCCTGCACCGCATGTTCGCGGGACAGCTGCTGCGCCGCATCGGCCTGCACCCGGGCCAGGAGCTGGTGATGATGCACCTGTGGGAACTCGGCCCGCAGCGGCAGGCCGACCTGGTGCGACTGCTGGACTCCGACGCCGCCACCATGACCCGCACCGTCCGGCGCCTGGAACAGGCCGGCTTCGTCCGCCGTCGGCCCTCGCCCACCGACAAGCGCGCCTCACTCATCGAACCGACCGCGGCCAGCCAGGCCCTGCGCCACGAGGTGGAGCGGATCTGGACCCAGCTCGAGGAGATCTCGACGGCGGGCCTCTCGGACGACGAACGCACCGCAGCCCTGCACACCCTGGAGCACCTGGAGCAGAACCTCGTACGGGCCGCCGCCGAACCCGCGGGCACGGAAGCGGAGGGCTAGCCTCGTCGGCGGCCCTCACCGGCCGCAGTCACCGGCCCGGCCGTCAGGGCAGTGGCTTGCCGGCCGGGCCGGTGACGGTCATGATGTCCGCGCTGAGCCACGGGTCGTCGGGCCAGGTCAGCTGCACCAGCTCCGCCGGCGGCCGGACGCCCTGCGCCACGGCGGCCACGTAGGCCTTGGCCTCACCGATGCCCAGCCGCGGGACCAGCCGGCGCAGCTGCCGCATCGCCGCGACCGGTCCGGCCGACTGCAGAAGGCCGCGGATCTCGACGACCAGCGGGTCGTCGTCGGTCCCTCCCCTGACCCGCCGTCGGTAGAACGTCTCCCAGTCGTCGCCCAGGCTGGTGGCACGGATGAAGTGGAGGCTGCCGTCCTGGCGGTCCACCAGGTACGGGCCGCCGACACCGCAGGTGTCGCGCCTGTCCCGGCTGCGCATCCACGCCACCGACTCCCAGAAGACCAGCCAGCCGACGGCGCGCTCCTCCACCCGGTACACGGCGAACCCGGGCTGACGCGCCATCCACGGGTCGGTTTCCCGCTCCCGCGCCAGCTCGGATTCGACCAGCTCGACCGCGTGCTCCTTGGTGATCACCGTCCCAGTGTCTCCGGCCTGGCAATCGGATTTTCCCGGCCGGCCCGCGCCGAGGCCGTTCACGGCCCGGCTGCGCCGCTCAGGCCAGGAGGGCGGCGAGGAGGGTGTCCGGGGTCCAGTCGCCGGCAGCGCCGGGGCGGGTGCTGAGGTAGGCGGCGGCGCGGGGGGCGGGCCAGCCGTGGGACTCGGCGAGGCCGGCGGCGAGGTTGCGGAGGTAGCGGGCCGACGGGCGGCTGAGCTGTGCCTCGCTGGTGCGTTCGGGGGCGGTGAAGGTGACCACCGGGTGGCCGTCCAGGGTGCCGGGGCAGAGCAGGGTCTCGTACCGGCCGGGGCCGAGGACCGCCCGGCCGTCGCGGAGGGCGGCGGCGAGGCCCGGCGCGGCGGCCCCGCTCGGGGTGCGGCGCATCTCCTGGGCGGCGATGTCGAGGAGTTGGCCGAGCGTCAGCAGGTAGCCGCGGGCAGGGAGTTCGCCGTCGTCGAGCCCGTCCAGGAAGGCCATGCCGCCGCCCCAGACCGCCGACTCGCGGGCGAAGTACAGCCGGCCGGGGAGCAGCAGCGGCAGGTCGGCGGCGGGCGGGCGGCGGTCCCGGCAGCCCGGGTAGTGGCGGGTGCTGCCGGGCGGGCGGCCGCCGGCGAGGTAGGTGTGCAGCCGGGCCCGGTACATGTTGGAGCCGTAGGCGGCGTACCAGACCGGGCGGGCCGGGTCGATCGGGTCGACCGGGTCCACCAGCCCGGCGGGGTCGACGAGTTCGGGCGGCCGGGCGGGGTCCGGCCGGGCGGGTCGGGGGCGGTGGGGTGCGGGGGTGCCCATGCCCGATGATGCGCGGGCGGGTGCGGCGCCGTCGGCCGTACACACCGTCGGTGGGCGGTGACGGCGGGCGGTTCACCCGTCCGGGCGCGGGGTCCGAACCGGCGGGCGAGGTAAAGAATCTTTGACACAATGTCCGGTCTGTTTTACCTTGATGGCATGGCAACCGAAGAGAAGCGCGCCTGGATCATGGTGGTGGTCACGGTCTGCGCCTATGCGGCCTACGCTGCCGTCGTCCTCGGCCGGGCCGACGGCGGACCGCTCACCGCGGCGCCGTACGCGGCGCCGCTGCTGTGGAGCGTCGGCCTCGCGATCCTGGCCTCGATCCTGCTGCACATCGCCGCCTCCCTCGTCTCGAAGGACGGCGGCCGGCAGAAGGACCAGCGGGACCGCGAGATCCACCGGTTCGGCGACCACGTCGGCCAGTCCTTCGTGGTGCTCGGCGCGGTGGCGGCGCTGGCCATGGCGATGGCCGGGTGGGACCGGTTCTGGATCGCCAACACGGTGTACCTGGCGTTCGTCCTGTCGGCGCTGCTCGGCTCGGCCGCGAAGATCGTCGCCTACCGGCGGGGGTTCGGCCCGTGGTGAAGCCGACCAGGATCACCAACAGCATCCGCGCCCTGCGGTTCGGCCACGGGGAGATGACGCAGGCGGCCCTCGCGGACCGCATCGGCGTGACCCGACAGACCGTCATCGCCATCGAGCAGGGCAAGTACTCGCCGTCCCTGGAGACGGCATTCCAGATCGCCCGGGTCTTCGGCGTCCGACTCGACGACGTCTTCCAGTACCCGGACACCGAAGGGGAGGCACCGTGAAGGCCGTCGTGCAGCAGAGATACGGCGAGGCGGACGTCCTGGAGCTGCAGGAGACCGACCCGCCGGAGATCGGCCCGGACGAGGTCCTCGTCCGGGTGCACGCCGCGGGAGTGGACCCGGGCGTCTGGCACCTCATGGCCGGACTCCCCTACCCGGTCCGACTGGCCTCCGGCCTGCGGACCCCGCGCAGGGCCGTCCCCGGCACCGACGCCGCCGGACGGGTCGAACGGGTCGGCAGCGACGTCACCGCCTTCCGGCCCGGTGACGAGGTGTTCGGCAACTGCGAGGGCGCGTTCGCCGAGTACGCCCGCGCCCGCGTCGACCGCCTGGCCGCCAAGCCGGCCGGGCTCACCTTCGAACAGGCCGCGGCACTGCCCGTCTCCGGCTGCACCGCCCTGCAGGCGCTGCGCGACACCGGACGGCTCCGCGCCGGCCAGCAGGTCCTGGTCATCGGCGCGGCAGGCGGCGTCGGCTCGTACGCCGTGCAACTCGCCAAGGCCCTCGGCGCCGAGGTCACCGGGGTGTGCAGCACCGGCAAGACCGAACTGGTCCGCGAGCTCGGCGCCGACCGGGTGCTCGACTACACCCGCGAGGAGATCACCGAGGGCGGGCACCGCTACGACCTGATCCTCGACACCGCCGGCAACCGGCCGCTCGGCCTGCTGCGCGGTGCCCTCACCCCGCGCGGCACCCTCGTCATCGTCGGCGGCGAGGGCGGCGGCACATGGCTGCAGGGCATCGACCGGCAGCTGCGGGCGGCCGTGCTCTCACCCTTCGTCGGGCAACGGCTGCGCACCCTGCTGGCCCGGACCACGGCCGAGGACCTGCGCCTCCTCGCCGAAGCCGCCGAGGAGGGCCGCCTGGTGCCGGTCCTCGACCGCACCTACCCGCTCGCGGAGGCGGCGGCCGCGGTGCGCCACGTGCACGGCGGCCACGCCCGCGGCAAGGTCGTGCTCACCGTCGCGGCCTGAGCCGAGCGACCTGAACTGCGCGACCTGAACTGCGCGGCCTGAACGGTCGGGGTCCGAGGGTGGTCAGCGGGGTCAGCGGTCGGCGCCGAGGACGGCGTCGGCGACCAGACGGGCCACCGCCCCGGGCTGTTCCACCATCACCAGGTGGCCGCTGTCCGGGATCTCCTCCAGTGAGACGGAGGGACAGGTCAGGAGGGCGGCGCGCTCCGAGTCGGTGAGGCCCACCTCGTCCCGGTCGCCGCGCACCACCCAGGCCCGGACCCCCGAACCGCACAGCCGCGACGCCAGCGACCCGTGCCGGTCGAGGTACTCGAAGTACGCGGCGATGGCCCGGCGGCAGAACGGCGCCGAGTTCTTCCTCAGGTCGGCGAGCAGCGCCGGCCTCCGCCGCTCCGGGATGCTGTCGGCGAGCGCCTTCGGCGCCAGCCACAGCATGGTCGGCCAGGCCAGCGCACCCAGCCCGGGCACCCGGCCCACCGCCGAGGCGACCGCCAGCGCCCTCGACTCGTCCTGCCGCGAGAACGTCGGCGAGAGCAGCACCACCGGACCGTTGAAGTGCCCGCCGCCCACCATCTCCAGCGCGACGTTGGCACCCATGCTGTGCCCGACCACGGCCGTGCAGCCGCGGTCGGCCGCGAACGCGGCGGTGATCGCCGCGTAGTTCTCCATCGACACGTCCTTGGGCGCGACCGTCCCCGCGTGGCCCGGGACGGTCGCGGCCACCAGCCGGATCGGCGCACCGGCGAGCTCCGGGGCAGCCATCATGTCCTCGTAGAAGCCCGTACCGCACAGCCCGCCGGGCAGCAGCAGCACCCGGTGCGGCGCGTCGGCGGGCCCCGACTCCCGGACGTCCCAGGCGTGGAACTGCGCGGCACCGCTCACGGCTCGGCCCTCCGTCTCGCTCGACCCCCCGCAGTCTCCCGCGCCGCCGGCCGGCGGCTGCCGACCCTGCGCCGAACGCGGCATGTCGGGCGTTGCGGGGCGCGGTCAGCCCGCCCGGCCGCGGCGGGCGCGGCCGCGCGGGGCCGGTCGGCGAGGGCGGCGCGGCGCGCGGCGACGCCCTCGCCGCGCCGGGTGCGCTGGACCGGGACGACCTTGACCCCCAGCAATCGACCGGAGGGTCAGCCCTGGCCTGAGCCTCCCCGCTCTCCACCGCCCGGACGAGTGAGAGGCTCGCGCAGCGAGACGACACCGTCGACCCACTGCTGGAACACAGCACCGTCGACTGCGTGGATCCGGTTGGCTGATGCGAAGTCGACAGCCGGGCGGGTGCGGTCGGCCGGGTGGGCTGGGGGTGTCGGCGGCGTCCTGCTCTTCGGAGTGCCGGTACGCCGAAAGCGGCTCGGGAAGTCCGGACGGTGGCCCGCACTTTCTTCCCGGCAGGGGCTGGTGGTCGGCCGCGTGCCGGTGGTGGGGCCCCGGTCCGGGAGCGTCGGGGGGTGCGGGCCGGGGTGATGGGGAGCGGGGCGGGTGGCCGGCTGTCGCGGTTCGCCAGGCCCCGGCCGGCCTACGGCCAGTCGAGGAGTTCGACGTCGCACTCCTCGAGTGCGTGTGCCTGCACGCCTGACGCCTTCGCCGCTTTCGAGCGGAGCTGTGCCTGCGGTCCCCGGGTGGCCTCCAGTGCCGCGCGGTCGCGGAAGATCGCCCCGACGCTACCGGTACCGCGCGTACGGTCGATCAGCAGGGCGCCGCCGGCGAACCGTCCAGGGACCCCAGCCCGGGCAGCGCGGTCGTCTCTAACACCGCCACCAGCCGGTCGGCCGCCGCCGGGTCGAACCCGAGGCGCACCAGCCGGAACCCCGCTCCGCCTGCACGTCGCCCCGGCGGGACACCGCGGCCTCCCAGCCGGCCACGACGACCGTGCCGCCGAACACGGTCAGCAGCTCCTGGCGCTGGTCGCGCAGCGCCGCATAGCTGTCCCGCTCGTTCTGCGCGCTCTCCCACCACGAACCCAGCAGGATCTCCCGAGCTGCCGGTCCGAGAAGATGCTGAACCCCCGGTAGCCGGCCTGGCCGGAGAGCAGCCCGACGGACTCCGCCTTCAGCCGTCCCGGTCCGCCACGGAACCGGCATCTTGCGCCCTCCCCGCCCACCTTCCATCGCACGCCCGACTCGACCCCCGGTCAAACGCTGAACGTCACGTGGTCGGGGATGTCTGCGGCGGACAGCCCTGACCAGCCTGAACGGCGGCCTGGCAATCGGGCGGCCGCCGACCTCTGGCGTCATGGGAATCTCCACGCGCGGCCACCGTCCCCATGTCCACAACGGTCGCGGCACCGCCGTCCCCCTGGCCCGTTCATGGCATTCAGGGTGGGAAATTGAGGCTCTTCGACACATTCCGTGACGGGTGGTCATCAGGCGAGGAGGATGCGACGCCTCAGGAGGTCGAATCCGGCTCGACCGTAGTGCTGGCGCTTGATCATCTTGATCCGGTTCACGTGTCCCTCGACCGCGCCGGAGTTCCAGGCCGTGGTGAGGCCAGCGGTGACGGCGGCGAGGTCCTGGCGCAAGCCCTTCGCGAAGGAGTGGAGTTCGGTGATCTCGCTCTGCTCGGCCTCGGCGAGCCAGTCCTGGAGGTGGTGGCCGTCGCGGCGTCTCAGGAGCGAGGCGAAGCCACGGGCGAGCCGACAGGTCGCGGCGATGTGAGTGCAGCGCGTGCAGAGTTCTTTGAGGTGCTGCCCGGCTGGCTCGCTCTGATTCTCCGGGCGACCGATGATCCAGTGCACCACGTCGGGGACGGCAGGTGCTGGAGCGGGCGGTGGTTGCCGGAGGACGGAGGTGCCAAGGGTGTTGAGGAATCGGCGGACCGTCCTGCGGGAGCCGGTGTAGCCGCGTTCCGCGAGTTCGTTGCGCAGTGTCTCGGCGTTGTCGCATCCCTCCTCCCAGCGCTGGACCAGATGTGCTTTGTGGAGGTCGAGGTCTGTGCGGGTGCGCCGGCGAGGCCGGATCAGTTCCTCGGCAGAGGTCGCGCGCGCGTATCGGCGAACGGTTGTGAGGTCGTAGCCGGTGTGCCGGCTGATGGCCTGGAGCGTCATGCCGTTCTCGAACAGCGGGCGGATCTGCTGCCAGCGGGCGCGGGTCGTCTGCTCGCGCCGCCCCGGGGCAGGCTGGTCCTCGACTGGTGGCGCCTGGCTTGCCCCGGTCTCGGTGGCGCCGGGGTCGAGCGCGGGAGGTGCCAAGCAGGTGCGATGTCGTCGGACGGCCTTCTCGACCGCGATGGCCAGGTTGTGGAGGATGTGCCACCTGTCGGCGACCTGCGGAACGCCGGGCAGGGCCCGCTGAGCGCCTTGGGCGAACGAGCCGCCGCGGTCGCGGCAGACCATCTGGACGTGGTGGCGGTCCTGGAGCCAGGCTGCGAAGGTGTCCGCGGTGTGGTCAGGCAGGACGTCCACTGGGCGGTGGGTCTCCATATCGATCAAGATCGTGCCGAACCTCCGCCCGCGCCGGAAGGCGAACTCGTCCACCCCCAGCACCGCCACGTCGCCGACCGGTGGGAGGTCGAGTCGGCGGATCAGCCGCAGCAGTGTCGAGCCGCTGACCGGGTACGCCAGATTTTCCACAAGGCGCTGTCCTGCCTGCCCGCCGAGCGCCAGCGCAACCTTCTCCAGGTCGCGTTGCAGGCTCATGGTGCGGCGGCCATACCGAAAGGTGAGCTGGTCGACCTGCTCGGCGAACGTCCGTTTCGGGCACTCTGCGGTGTCGCAGAAGAAGCGCCGCACCGTGAGGTCGATGGCCGTCATCTGGCCGCCAACGGCGGTGTCGGCGAGTCGGCGCCGATAGCGACTGTGAGCCCGAGACGAGGCAGTGCCGCATCCGGGGCACCTCGCCGTCGGGGCGATGGATCTCGCAACGATCCGCACCGACCGGCCGACACGGACGATCCGGTCGACCAGGACCTGATCCAGGTGCGGAAATAGGACTTTCAGCAGCTCAGGAGCTTGTTCCCCCACGATCGAGGGCTACCCCGAGGTCGTCCGTTTCACGGAAAGTGTCGAAGAGCCGAAATTGACTGACCGTCGACATCGCGTAGGGCTGCCCGCCAACTCGGGCAGAGGTGCTCGGCGTCGGAATGTGCCGCGCAGGTTCAGATCCTGTCGTCCCGACAGCGAGGTCGGAGCCCCGCTGACTGGACGAAAGTTCAGGTCAGCAGGTGCAACACGCCGATCCGGCTCGCCCGGCAGGACTGACCCGGGCGCCGAGGCTCCCGGCCGGCGCCGCCGGGTATACGGGGATGAGACCACCGCGATACCTCCGCACACCACGATGGCGTCCAGGGCGAGGGCTCACCCGGCGGCCCACTGCCAACGGACCGGAAGAGGATGCAGGACGGGATGCGGAAGATGTGCAAGCACGTGGCCACGGGTCCGACGGTGACCGCGATCGGGGCTGTCGGCGTATGAGTTCCGCCGTGCATCAGCGATTGACCGGCAGAGGTGTGCGGGTAGGGCTGGCCGGACTGGCCGGGCTCATGGTCCTTGCCCTGGCCGGTTGTTCGTCATCCGGGCAGCCAGCCGCAGGGGCGGTGCCGACCACGCAGTCGCCGTCCGCACTCCCGACGAGTGCTGATCCGCATCTTCCTATCGAGCCGTATCTCTTCTCCGAGGCGGAGGCGGAGAAGCTGACCAGGGCGGGAGCGGTGCTGCGCAAGGCGTGCCTGCAGCGGTTCGGTCTCGACTACGCCATCAGCCCCGCCGGCCCGCCGACCGGACCGGGCACGTTCAATGACCGCCGGTACGGCGTGACGGACCAGGCCGAGGTGGCGGCAAACGGCTACCACCTCGGCGACCGCGACCCGCGCCCCCACCCGGTCCGCCCGCCGCAGTTCTCCGCCGAGCAGCAGCAGGTGCTCACCGGGCACCTCCCGGGGAAGACCGGTGGGGACGAAACGAATCTCCAGGTCAACGGCGTACCGGTACCACCCGGCGGCTGTTACGAGGAGGCGAGGCGCGGCCTGGCTGGTGCGGGGGAACTGGGCTCGAGCAGCGTGGCCCAGCAGGCCAACTTCCAGACTTTCAAGGCCAGCATGTCGGTGGCGCAGGTCACGCAGGCATTCGAGGAGTGGTCCGGCTGCATGAAGAACAGGGGTTACTCCTACCCCAATCCGATGGATGCCCTCGGCGACCGGCGCTTCCTGGGGGACTCACCCACGCCGCTGGAGCTCCAGGTGGCGACGGCTGACGTGATCTGCAAGCAGCAAGTGGATCTGATCGACACCTGGTTCGCGGTCGAGACTTCCTTGCAGAAGGAATTGATCGCACGGCAACAAGCCGAATTCACGGCGGCGCTCGCGGCGAAGACCGAGCAACTCGCCAAGGCCGAGGCCGTGCTGCGCGATCAGTGAAGTAGTGGGCTGACACTTTTTCACGTCCGGGCGCGCCCACCCTTCCCCAGGCATGCCGAGGGGATTGCACACACGCCTGGAACGTCCATGAAGAGAGGATCAAAGAAGTGAAGCGCACCCTCAAGCTCGCCGCAGTGGCCCTGGGCGCTGCCCTGCTCGTCCCCACCCTCGCCACCTCCGCGCAGGCCGCCGTCGGCGACTGCCCGGACGGAAATTTCTGCCTCTTCTACAACTCGAACGAGCAGGGCTCCCACTTGGCGATGTCGACGAGCATTCGCGACCTCGCCGGGTACACCTTCACCAGCCCCGGCAACGGCCGGGGCCAGCACGTCAAGAACAACGCCGCATCGGCTGTCTCCAACGTGTGCATGACGGTCCGGGTGTACTACAACTCGAACTACAGCGGCCCGATGGACATGTTCAACTACCGCAATGCCGCGAACCTGGTCAACACGTACAACGAGAACGCCTCGGTGAGGTTCGCCGAGGACTGCTGAGCCTCACCCACGTGGCAACCGGTCGCCGGTACGCGCTCCGGCGTACCGGCGTACCGGAGCCGGGCTTCGGCAAAGACCGCGACAACACCGCCGTAACAGCGCGGGATCGCGCACGACCACCCCGCACCTGATCCGCGGTCACATGTGCAGCATCAACGCTCGTGCAGCGAAGCATCGAGCAGACTCTCGCCCGCGTGGGCGTCGCAGTGGTCGCCGTCCCTCGGTGGCGCAGGCCGCCGACTACAACGGGGTTTGCGGTTCGGGCTACGACGTCGTCGACTCGATGTCGCTCGCGGGTGGCACCGCGTTCCTGACGTACAACGGCTCGACCGGGCAGAACTGTGCCGTGACGGTCCGCGACAGCCCCGGCAGTCGGGTGTACGTGCTCGCATCCATCAGGGTCGCCGTCGGGGGAAGCCCCTGGAACAAGGACG
Source organism: Kitasatospora sp. NPDC085879 (assembly GCF_040686255.1). NCBI lineage: Bacteria > Bacillati > Actinomycetota > Actinomycetes > Kitasatosporales > Streptomycetaceae > Kitasatospora > Kitasatospora sp. NPDC085879. The sequence goes on from NZ_JBFBJZ010000052.1 coordinate 36,006, forward strand.
GCGACTACTACGGCACCTACGCCGGACCGGTCTACGTGCAGGCGCCGGGCCAGTGCATCGACTGGGTCGCCCAGATCGACTAGGACTCGGCGCAGCAGCTCGATTCCCACTGCGGCTGAGGCGGTGGAGGTTCGCCCGCGTAGGTCGCTCTGACGGTGCGACGGTGCGCGGCGGCCAACCGGCCTGCTGCTGACCGGAGTCGAGGCCGACCGGCCCCGTGACACGGGCGTCCGCCGGGTTTCGGCTCGGACGAGCGGACTGCGGGTGAGGTCCTGCGGGTGCGGCTGCCGCCGGGCACGGGAGTGTCCCGGACCCGGCGGCGGTGCCGAGGCGTGGGCTGACGAGCGATCGGCCGAGGACGCGGATGGCGTAGCTGTGGCTTCCGTACACGTTGGTGACGTGCACGCCGTGTGTGCCGCGAAGCGGAGCGGCCTCGATGATCCGGCCGTTGCCGATGTAGAGGGCGACGTGGTAGGTGTCACCCGGGCTTCCCCAGAGGATGAGGTCGCCGGCCCGGACGTCGCTGGAGGGCACCCGGGTGGCCCGGACGGACTGTTCGTCGGTGTCCTCGCCGATGTCCACTCCGGCGCCGGCCCAGAAGAGGTACTCGGTGAACCCGGAGCAGTCGAACCCGAAGGTGTTGTAGTCGTTGTAGCCGCCCGGGAGAGCGAGTCGACACCGCAGCCCGGGCCGCCCTTCCCGCCGGCACCCCAGGAGTAGCTGAGGGCCTGGGTGGTCGTCTGCTGGGCGAGCGCGATGACGCGGTTGATCTCCTCGGTGGTGGTGCCGGAGGTGCTGCCCTGCGGGCCGTCGAACCGGCCGTGCCCCGTGGTGTCACAGCTGCCGTTGCCGGTGCCGTGATCGGAGATCACCGCAGGACCTGCCCCGGCAGGCCGGCAGGCCAGGCGCGTTGGGCGGGGGTGTCGGGGACGGCGAGGCCGCGGGCGTGTTCCACGGCGGTCCAGACGGTGTCGGGGGCGGTGCCGTTGAGGACGAGGAGGGAGACGGCGAGGAGGGAGGATCGGCCGATGCCGGCCCTGCAGTGCGTCACCACGTGGGCGCCGCCGCGCAGTCGGGCGGCGAGCCGGTGGAGGACGGGCAGGACGTCCGCGGGGTCGGGCACCGTGCGGTCGGGCATCGGGACCGGGACGAACTCCAGGCCGGCGGTGGCCGCGATCCGCGGCTCCTCGGTGAGGCCGAGCTCGTCGAGCTCCGCCGCGGTGAGTGCGCAGACCAGGACGTCCGCGAGCCAGTCGTGGCCGCGCGGGCGAGCCATGGTGCTGACCCGCCCGGGGCCGGGCAGGTCGAGGGTGAACAGGGAAGCGCGCACGGCGGGACCGCATTTCGCTCGGGGGTGTGGGCTCCGGGCCGGACGGCGGGCGACGCTCGTTCACCTGACGGAACGTCGAAGGGAGCGCGTACGCCCGGGCTGCGGCCACGGGGTGCCGGCCAGCCTACCGCGGCGGCTTGACCCTGACACCGGTGGCGGGGTCAAGCCGGCGGCCGCCTCCGGAGCAAATTCGTTTCCCGATCGTGGAGTTCAGGCTCGATCGGCAGGGTCTGCCTGGCTGTCCAGGGCGGCGCGGAGCCAGTCGTGGGCGGCGCCGAGGGTGGGGGTGTCCGGGTCGGTGAGGTCGGCGGCGAGCTGCCAGTAGCGGTCCATCACCGGGTGGGCCAGTGCGTCGAGGCGGTGGCCCAGCAGGCGGCGGAAGGCGGGTGTGTCGCGGTCGCCGTGGGCGGCGGCGTGGGCGGCGACGAAGCAGTCCAGTGCCTCGCCCGCCCGCGGTGCCCGCCCGGCCCGCAGGGCGGGCACGGCCAGGTCGTACGCCTCGGCGAGGCCGTCGTACAGCACGGCCGGGCGGTACGTCCCGCCGTCCGCGGGCGGCCGGGGCGGCGCGTCGACGCCGCCGGGGCAGGGCATGGTGGTGAGGGCGTGCAGCCGGGCGAAGGCCAGGACCTGGGCGGGTGACGGGTCCGCGGGCGGCTGCGGCACCGCGGCGTCGACGATCCGCGCGACCTGCGGGGTCGGGAGGCGGGGCGGCAGGACGCGCCGCCAGTAGCGGGCGAGCGCGGCGGTGTCGGGCGGGGATCCGACCGCGCCGATCAGTCGCAGCCGGTCGGCGCGTTCCTCGGCCGGGCAGTCGTGCAGCAGCCGCAGGGCGGCCTCGCGCCAGCGCAGGGCGGCGAGGCGGCTGCCGAGTTCCTTCAACTGCGTGGCGACGGCGTCCTCCAGCGCGTCGCCCAGCGCGCGCCCCGGCGCCTCCGCCGCCGCGTCCCCCGTCGCCTCCCCTGCCGCGTCCTGCCGGTTCAGGACGCGGTCGATCGCGGTGACGGGCAGGTCGAGGCCGCGCAGCGAGCGGATCAGGCGCAGCCGGTCGAGCGCGTCCGGTCCGTACCGGCGGTGGCCGCCGGAGCTGCGGGCGGCCTCGGGCAGCAGGCCACGGTCGGAGTAGTGGCGGACGGTCTTCACGGTGACGCCCGCGCGGTGGGCGAGTTCGCCGATGCTCCACAGTCCGTCCGGGACCACGACTTGAACCTCCCTCAGGGGGAGTTCCTACCGTACCGGCACGGGCGGGCGGCCGGACGGGGCGCCCCTGGACACCCGTGTGCGCGAGGAGGCGACGATGGCGGTTTTCGTGCTGGTGCCCGACTGGTTCACCGGCGGCTGGATCTGGGAGGACGTGGCCGATCGGCTGCGGGTGTCGGGCGCCGGGGCGCACCCGGTGACCCTCACCGGGATGGCGGGCGGCCGGGACGCGGCGCCGCCCGGCACGGACCTGGAGACGCACATCGAGGACGTGCTGCGCGTGGTCGACGGCCTGGACGCACGGGAGGTGGTGCTCGTCGGCCACGGCTACGGCATCCACCCGGTGCTCGGGGCGGCCGACCGCCGGCCGGGGCGGATCGCCCGGATCGTCCACCTGGACGCGGGCAGCCCCGGGGACGGCGACACGGCCCTGCAGGCGGTGCCGGCCCCGGAGGTCCGCCGACCGGTCTCCGCCGGGGCGGCGCACCTGATCCCTCCGCCGCGGCCCGACGGATGGCAGCGCTGGGGCAGCACCGCGGGTCTGTCGGCCGAGGCGCTGGCCCGGCTGTCCGACCGCGCCGCCCCTCAGCCGGCCGGCACCCTGACCCGGCCGCTGCGGCTCTCCGGTGCGGCCGCGGCCCTGCCGGCCACCGGCGTCCTGTGCACCGGGAGCGGCCTGACCGTCGCCCTGCTCGAATCGCTGGTCGCGGCAGGCCGGCCGGAGGCGCGGGACCTCACCCGGCCGACCTCGCGGTTCCTCGAACTCGCCGCCGGGCACTGGCCGATGCTCTCCTGCCCCGGCGACCTGGCCGAGGTGCTGCTGCGGGCCGCCGCCGGCGAGGGCCACCGGATCACGGCCTCCGCCGAACCGCCCGGTCACCTGCGTCCCTTCGTCCTGGACGTGCCGGAGCGGCCCCGCGAGCGGGTCGGCCGGGTCGACCTCCACCTCCCCGACGGCGCCGGGGACGGGCGGCGCCGGCCCGCGGTGCTGTTCGTCCACGGCGGCCCGCTCCCCGCCGACCTGCGGCCCACGCCCCGGGACTGGACGGGACTCGTGGGCCACGCCCGGTACGCGGCGGTACTGGGCGCGGTCGGGGCCGTGCTCGACCACCGGCTGCACGGCTTCGAGGACTACGGGCGGTCCGCCGAGGACCTCGCCGCGGCCGTCGAGTCGGTGCGCGCCGACCCTCGGGTCGACCCGGACCGCATCGCGCTCTGGTGCTTCTCCGCCGGCGGGCTGCTGCTCGCGGACTGGCTCGCCGCTCCTCCGCCGTGGCTGCGGTGCGCGGCGGCGAGCTACCCCGTGCTCGCGCCGCTCCCCGCCTGGGGGCCGGTCGACCCCCGGTTCCGTCCGGTGGATGCGGTCGGCTCGGCCGGGCGGCTGCCGATCGTGCTGACCCGGGCGGGCCGGGAGAACCCCGGGATCGCCGCCACCGTCGCGGAGTTCCTGGCGGCGGCGGAGAAGGCTTCGGCGCGGGTGGAGGTGGTGGACGTGCCGGAGGGGCGTCACGGCTTCGACACCGTCGACCCCGGCGAGTCGTCACGGCAGGCGGTGGAGCGGGCGATGCGGACGGTCGTGGCCCATCTGCGGGTCTGACCGGTCGTCACAGCGGGCGGTCGTCACAGCGGCCGGTTGTCACAGGGGTCGGTCGTCACAGCGGCCGGTTGTCAGGGGGAACGGTCGGTTGTTGGACGGGGGTGGGCCGGACGGGGTCTGCTGGGCGAGGGGGAACCGTTCCCCGTCCGCTCGCCCGTGAGGATCCCATGACCGACAGCCCCGACCTCTCGTTCCTCGACCTGCCCGCCGTGGCGGCGGGCTTCGTCGAGGAGACCCGCCCGCGCGCCCACGGTGCCGGTCTCGACGCCTGGGAGTACCGGCGGGTCACGGCGGGGCTCGCCGCGCTGCGGGAGTGGCCCGGTGTCTGCGGTGCGGCCGCGCGGCGGCACCTGGCGGCGGCCGGGCAGGCCGCGGCGGAGGGGCGGACGGTGACGGCCGGCGAGGCGTACCGGACGGCGGCCCGCTGGTTCCATCTGGCCGGGCTCGTCCCGGACCCGGACCGGGCGGCCGCCGCCCGCGTCGCCACCGCGGCGGACGAGGCGATGCGGGCGGCCCTGGCGCTGCTCGACCCGGGCGCCGAGCGGGTCGAGGGCGAGGGCTTCGCCGGGTGGCTGCGGAGGCCGGCCGGCGTGCGGCGGGCTCCGGTGGTGGTGGTCGTGCCCGGGCTGGACTCCGGCAAGGAGGAGTTCCACCGCGTCGCTGAGGCGCTGCTCGCCCGGGGTTCGGCGGTGCTCGCGATCGACGGCCCCGGCCAGGGTGTGCTCGCCGCGACCAGCACCTTCGAGCCGGACTACCACCGGGTGGTGGGGCGCGCCGTGGACGCCCTGGCGGAGCGGGACGGCCTGGACACCGCGGACGGCGTCGCCGTCATCGGCCTGAGCCTGGGGGGCTGGTTCGCGGCGGCCGCGGCGGCGGGTGAACCGCGGGTCCGGGCGGCGGCGCTGGTCAGCGGCCCGTCCCGGCTGGACTGGGACGCCCTCGTCCCGTTCGTCACCGCGACGCTCGCCCAGCGCTGCGGCGGCATCCATGCCGCCCGTTCCTTCGCCCGCCGGGTCGACCTCGACACCCTCGCCGACCGGCTCGACCTCCCGCTCCTTGTCGTGGAGGGCGGCGAGGACCGCATCCCCGGGGTCACCGGCGCCGAGCTGCCGGCCCGTCGGCTCCCGAACGCGGAGCTGCTGCTCGTCCCGCACGGCAACCACCTGCTCGGCAACGCCCTCGCCGACTGGCTCCCCACCACCGCCGACTGGCTCGCCCGGGCGGCGTCGGCGCGGCTCTGACGCATCCTCCGCCGCAGGACACGGAGCCGGACGCGGCGCAGGATCCGCCCGCCGACCGCCCGGCGGCGGCCGGATCCGTCAGGGGCGGGGGGCCGGCGGGGCGGGGGCCGGGACGGCGAGGAGTAGGCCCGTACGGGCGGCGGTGGCCCCCGCGGTGCCGGTCCACTCTGCGGCGGTGATGTAGAGGGTGGGGACGCCGGCGGGGGTGCCGAGGGCGCAGGAGAAGCAGCCGCGGTCGGTCTCGACGGTCTGCAGGATCTCGCCGCCCTCACGGACCCGGACGCAGCGGCGGTTCGGCACGTCGGCGTACCAGAGCGCCCCCTCGGCATCGAGGCTGATACCGTCGGGAGCCGATCCCTCGACCTCGGCCCAGGTGCGACGGCCCGTCAGACCGCCGTCGGGGGCGATGTCGAAGGCGGTGATCCGGGCTGCGTACGACTCGGCGACGAGCAGGGTCGCGCCGTCCGGGGTGACGGCCATGCCGTTCGGGAAGGCGAGGTCCTCGGCGACGGTGCGGGCGGTGCCGTCGGGCGCGACCAGGGCGACGAGCCCGGGGGCGGGCGGCTCGCCGGTCATGAGGTCGAAGCCGATGCAGTTGGCGTAGGCGTTGCCGCGGCCGTCGGCGGCGACCTCGTTCCAGGGCCGGTCGCAGAGCGGGCGGAGGTCGGCGTAGGGGGTCAGGGTGCCGTCCGGTTCGCGCCGGAGCAGGCGGCGGTCGCTGCCGGCCACGACCAGCAGACGGCCGTCGGGCAGCGGGTCGATGCAGAACGGGAAGGCCTCGACCCGGCCGACCGTCTCACGTGCGCCCTGCTCGTCGACGGTGATCAGCTCGTGGGCGCCCCAGTCGCAGAGCCAGAGCCGGCCGTCGTGCCAGCGCGGGGACTCGCCGAGGACGAGGCCGTCCAGGAGGACACGGGGTTCGGTCACGGCGGGCTCCTCGCTGCGGACGGATGCTCGGCACCATCATGGGCGACCGGGCGCAGCGGGCAGAGGTCGTGCGGGGGCGTGTCGGGGCGTCAGGTCCCGGGCGGCGCCCGGTCCGACGTTGCGCAGCCCCGGGGCGGCCGTCAGGCGGGGCGGGTGGCGGCGATGATGTGGACGGCTTCGGCGATCTGGGCGTCCGTCAGGTCGCCGCGGGCGGTGAGGCGGAGGCGGGAGATGCCGTCGGGGACGGACGGGGGGCGGAAGCAGCCGACGGCGAGGCCGGCGGTGCGGCAGTCGGCGGCCCAGCGGACGGCGGCCTCCGGGCCGGGGGCGCGGACGGAGACGACGGCGGCGTCCGGGGTGGAGGCGTGCAGGCCTGCGGCGGTGAGGCGGGCAGCGAGGGTGTGGGCGACCTCGCGGGCGCGGTCGGCGCGGTGCGGTTCGGCGCGCAGCAGCCGCAGGGCGCCGAGGGCGGCGCCGGCGGCGGCGGGGGCGAGGCCGGTGTCGAAGATGAAGGTGCGGGCGGTCTCGGTGAGGTGCCTGATGACCCGTCGGGGTCCGAGGACGGCGCCGCCCTGGGAGCCGAGCGACTTGGAGAGGGTGACGGTGGCGACGGTGTCGGGTCCGCCGGCGAGGCCCGCGGCGGCGAGGGCGCCGCGCCCGCCGCGGCCGAGGACGCCGAGGCCGTGGGCGTCGTCGACGAGCAGCGCGGCGCCGTGCGCGCGGGCGGCGGCGGAGTGCCCGGCGAGCGGGGCGGCGTTGCCGTCGACGGAGAAGACGGAGTCGGTGACGACGAGGGCGCGGCGGTGCGAGCGGGCGGCGAGCACCTCGCGGACGGCGTCCGGGTCGGCGTGCGGGGCGCGGTGGACGTCGCTGCGGGCGAGCCGGCAGCCGTCGATCAGCGAGGCGTGGTTGTACGCGTCGGAGACGATCAGGGTGTCGGGGTCGGTGAGTGCGGTGAGTGCGGCGAGGTTGGCGGCGTACCCGGAGGAGAACACCAGGGCGGCCTCGAAGCCGCAGAACTCGGCGAGTTCGTCCTCGAGTTCGGTGTGCAGCGCGGTGGTGCCGGTGACCAGGCGGGAGCCGGTGGCGCCGCCGCCCCAGCGGCGGGCGGCCTCGGCGGCGGCCTCGGTGACGGCGGGGTGGTGGACGAGGCCCAGGTAGTCGTTGCTCGCGAGGTCCAGCACCGGGTCGTCGGCGGGGCGGCTGCGCAGGGTGCGGGTGAGCCCGGCGCGGGCGCGGAGGTCGGCGGCCTCGTCCAGCCAGTCGAAGACGGCGGACGGCGCGAGGGTCTGCTGCGGCACGGTGGGGTGGACCATGGCCGCACTCTGGCACGGCGGCGCTACGGGCGGCAACGTGCGTCGGCCCACAGTGGCGCGTGTGTCGGCCCGGCCCCTGACGGGGGGTGCTGCGCGTAGACTCCCCCGACCGGCTGGAGTCCTGGCGAGGGGAGAGCTGGTGGAGAACGGCCGCCTGACCGTGCGGGACGTGCTGGCGCTGGAGCTGGTCGCGCCGTGGGACGCGGAGGTGGTCGCCTGCCCGGACCGGTTGGACCGGCCGGTGCGCTGGCTGCACGTCGCGGAGGCGGCGGACGTCGCGGTGATGCTGACCGGCGGTGAGATGGTGCTGACCACCGGTCTGCTGCTGGCCGGGGACGAGCAGGCGCAGGCCGCGTACATGGAGTCGATGCGGCGGTCCGGGGCGGCCGCGGTGGTGCTGGGGTTGGGGCGGGCGTTCTCGACCACGCCGGGGGCGATGCGGCGGGCGGCGCAGCGCTGCGGGGTGCCGTTGGTGGTGCTGCACCGGCCGGCGCCGTTCGCCCGGCTGACGGAGGAGGTGCACGCGCGGCTGTTGCACGGCCGGTACGCGGCGCTGGACCTGTCGGACCGGATGGGCGGTTCGCTGGCGGCGCTGAATCTGTCCGGGGTGCCGTTGCAGCGGCTGCTGGACGAGATCGCGGGTTTCGCGGGGTGTCCTGCAGTGGTGGTGAACCTGGCGCACCGGGTGCTGGCCTCGGCCGGGGAGCCGGGGGCGCTGGGTGATCTGCTGCGGGACTGGGAGCGGGTGTCCCGGCAGGTCGCGGAGCTGCTGGGGAACGGGCCGGTGACGCCGGGCCCGGACGGCTGGGTGGTGGCGCGGTTGGAGGCGCGCGGTCGGCAGTGGGGTCACCTGGTGCTGTTCGGGCACCAGGGCGGCGAGGAGACCGGGCGGGTGCTGGGGCGGGTGGCGGCGGAGGCGCTGGCGGTGCACCGGCTGCTGGCGGACCCGGTGGGCAGCCGGCAGCGCGGCTGGGAGGACCAGGCGGCGGAGGCGCTGCTCGCGGACCTGGCCTCGGGCACGGCCCGCCCCGAGCATCTGCTGCCGCGGTTCCGGGCCGCGGGGCTGCCGACCGAGCGGCGCACCTTCGTGCCGGTGGTGCTGCGGCCGCCGTCCGGGGCGGGGGTGCTGTGCGAGGCGGTGCGCCGGACGCTGGACGAGGAGGCGCTGGCCGGTCTGGTGGCCCGGGTGGGGCCGGACGGGGCGATCGCGGTGCTGCTCAGCGTGCCGCCGGAGCGGGACGCGGACGCCGAGGTGGACCGGCTGGCGGTGCGGCTGCTGGAGCGGGTCGAGGGGGCGGTGCTCGGCGCGGGTTTCGGCTGCCGGGTGCTGGACGAGGTGCGCCGCTCCTTCCTGGAGGCGGTGCACGTCGCGGACGCGGCGCTGGCCGGACCGCCGTCCGGCCCGGTGGCGCGGCTGCGGGACGTGCGGCTGCGCGGCCTGGTCCGGCTGCTGCGGGACGAGCCGGAGCTGCAGGCGTTCATCGGCCGGGAGCTCGGGCCGCTGCTGGGCCGCAAGGAGTTGCTGGACGTGCTGCGCACCTATCTGCGGACGGGCCGGAACAAGTCGCTGGCGGCGCAGGAGCAGCACGTCAGCCGGCCCGCGATGTACCGGCGGCTGCAGAGCATCGAGTCGCTGCTCGGGATCGACCTGGACGATCTGGAGCAGCTGACCTCGCTGTACGTGGCGCTGCTCGCGCACGACGCGCAGCGCGGGCCGTAGGGCCTGTGTTTGCCGGGGCCGGGTGGGCGGGCCAGAGTGGAGGTGCCGGCGTCGCGGCTCGTCAACGGAGCAGATCATGGCAGTTCCCCGCCCCGTCCCGGCCGGGCCGGCCGACGGCTGGGGCTTCGAGACGATCCCGGTCGGCCAGGGGCCGCACAGTGTGACGGTGAGCCGGGACGGCAGCCGGGTGTACGTGACGTGCGCGCGGACGGGTTCGGTGACGGCCGTGGAGCCGACCCGGCGACAGGTGGCGGCGGTCCACCGGGTCGGGGCGTCGCTGTACGGGGTGGCGGTGAGCCCGGACGGGGAGCGGCTGTACACGGCTGACCCGAGCCGGTGCGCGCTGTCGGTGGTGGGGGCGGAGAGCGGCGCGGTGGCGGCCGAGACGGTGTTCGAGGAGCGTCCGTTCGGGCTGGCGATGGCGCCGAACGGGGCGCGGCTGCTGGTGTCGGCGCCGCGCGAGAACGCGGTGCTGGTCACGGACGGCCTGGGTGCGCCGCGGGGCCGGCTCACCGGGGTGGACTTCGCGGTGGGGCTGGCGCTGAGCCCGGACGGCCGGCTGCTGTACGCGGCGAACGTCTTCGCGGGCACGGTGAGCGTGCTGGACGTATCGGGCCTCGGCTCGCTGGCGGGCAGCGCGGCGGCCGTCGCGGCGGCGCGGATCCCGGTGGCCCGCAGCCCGTACGGCCTGGCGCTGAGCCCGGACGGCGGGCGGCTGTACGTGGCGCACTTCCCGTTCGACCTGGTCTCGGTGGTGGACACCGACGAGCGGGCGGTGGCGGGCACGTTCGCGGTGCCGGACGGCCCGCGCGGGGTGGCGGTGAGCCCGGACGGCGCCAAGCTCTACGTGGCGAACGGCTTCGCGAGCACGGTGACGGTGGTGGAGCTCTGGGGCCGCGGGGACGGCGGTGATCGGCGGCTGCGATGACGGCGGGTTTCCGGACGGCCACCCGGCGCGTTCGCCCGCACCCGGCTCTACAGCGCTGTAGAGTCCAACGGCCGGGTGCGAACGACACGGGAGGCGGGCGACGGTGGACAACGTGCGGACACAGGCGTGGGAGCCGCCGCAGGCGCAGGTGGAGCGGGCGTACCAGCCGGTCGAGGTCCGGTTCGAGGACGGCAGCTGGGCGGTCGGCCGGATCAACGCCTGGTGGCGGCCGACGGACGGCAGCCCGTGGTGCCGGGTGCGGCTGCTGCGCCGCGGCGGCCCGGAGCGCTGGATGGTCTTCGACCCGGAGCAGCTGATGCTCCTGCCGGCCGGCGGCATCTGAGCCGGGGCGTCCGGGCCGGGACATCCGGCCCGTGCGGCGGGAGTCGACCGCTCCCCCGGTGGGAAGATCCTCCCCGTCGGGAGTGCCGCGCACGGCGCGCGTCCCGGCTGCAGGGCGTCGGATCAGCGAAAGGGTGACGGGCCTGATGAGCGTGAACCTGGGCAAGGGCGAGAAGGTCGACCTCGGCAAGCCGGGCGGTGGCTCGCTGGAGGTCGTGCGGATGGGCCTGGGCTGGCAGGCCGCGCCCCGCAAGGGGTTCTTCGCCAAGCTGATGGCCCGTGAGATCGACCTGGACGCCTCGGCCGTGCTGTTCGCCGGCCGCACGCCGGTGGACGTGGTCTACTTCCAGCACCTGACGAGCTCCGACGGCTCGGTGCGGCACGGCGGAGACAACCTGACCGGCGGCGCCGGGCAGGGCGCGGACGACGAGGTCATCACGGTGGACCTGACCCGGGTGCCGAAGAAGGTCGACCAGATCGTCTTCACGGTCAACTCGTTCACCGGCCAGACCTTCCAGGACGTGCAGAACGCGTTCTGCCGGCTGGTCGACGACTCCACCGGCCGGGAGCTGGCCCGCTACACGCTGACCGGCGGCGGCAGCCACACCGCGCAGATCATGGCGAAGGTGCACCGGTCGAACGGCGGCTGGCAGATGACGGCGATCGGCGTGCCCGCGCAGGGCCGGACCTTCCAGGACGTGATCCCGGACATCGAGCCGCACCTCTGAGCCGCACCGCCCGGGCCGCACCGCCGAGCGGCCACGGCGAGCCACGGCGGGCGGGGCGGGCGACACTGGGGGCGAGGGCCCCCGGGCTTGTCCGGGACGGCCCGCCGCGGTACGGGACGGAGGCAGCTCGGATGGGTGGTGCCGGGCCCCGCGCGCCCGAACGCGACCGCGCCCCGTGGCCGCCGATCGACCTGCTCGGGCGGATCCGGCACGACCCCACGCACATGGCGGAGCGGGCGGCGCTGTTCGGCGTCGAACGGCTCGGCCGGGAGTCCGTCGAACGGCTCGCGAAGATGCGCAGGTCGGTGCCGCCGGAGCGGCTCAAGGACACCGTGGTCGAACGGGGCGTGCACACCGCGATCGCGGAGGGCGCCTTCGTCGGCGGGCCCTTCATGGGGCTGATCCCGGTGATGTTCTGTGCCGCGCTGCTCGCCCAGGGCCGGATGGTGCTGGAACTCGCCGAGCTGTCCGGACGGTCGGCCACCGATCCCGAGCGGGCCGTCGACATGCTGGTCCTGCAGGGCGCCTACCCCACCCGGGAGCAGGCCCGGCGGGCGCTCGCCGAGCTGCCGGAGCCGGACGATGCGGCGGAGGGCGCGGCGGAGGGCACGGAGGCCGGCACGGCTGGTGGCACGGCGGAGGGCTCTGCGGCCGGCGAACCGGCACCGAAGCTGTCGCTGCGCGAGTGGCTGCGCGTGGTCGAGCGGATGGCCTACGTGCTCGGCGTGATCTCGCCGGGCGGTAGCAGCGCGGCGGCCGGGCGGCTGCGCTATCTGCGCTGGGCCGGGGTGGTGCTGCTGGTCGCGGTCGGCCTGATGCTCCCGTTCGTCTGGGTGCCGGTGCTGGGCGTGGCGTACCGCTCGGCGACGCTGCGGCTGGCGACCCGGGCGTCGATCCTGTTCGGGCTGGTCGAGGACGAGCGGGATCAGGCGGCACGGACCCGCGGGCGGGGCCGGGTGCGGCCGCTCGCGATGCTGGTCTTCCTGCGGACGATCGCGGTGCTGGTGGTGCCGTTCGCCGTATCGGTGATCATGGTATTCACCGGGGCCCACATCGCCAACCAGCGCTGGCTGGCGGTCGCCGCCGGAGTGGTCGGGGTGTCGATCGGGTCCTGCCTGGTGTGGCGGTTCCGCCAGTGGCGGCGGGGGCACTGACCCTCACTCGTAGGTGGCGAGGGCCGCCTCCAGCCACTCCACCCAGTACGTCTCCAGGCCGATGCCGGCCCGCAGCACCAGGTGTTGCAGCCGGTTCTCGCCGCCGGCCCGCTCGGCCGGGAAGTCGCGCAGCTCGATCTCCCGGTACTCGTCCAACTGCCGCTGGTGCAGGTCGAGGTGGCGGCGCAGCTCGTCCTCCAGGGCGGCGCCGGCGCCGACCGCGGCGGCGGCCCGCAGGCGCAGCAGCAGCGGATCGCGGATGGGCCGCGGGTCCTGCGGCTGCCCGATCCACTCGGTGAGGGCGGCCCGGCCCTCGGGGAGCACCTCGTACTCCTTGCGCTGGCCGCGGCTGGGCGGCTGGGGGACGGCGCGGATCAGGCCGTCCTTCTCCAGCCGCCCGAGCTCGCGGTAGATCTGCTGGTGGGTGGCGGACCAGAAGTAGCGGATCGACTTGTCGAAGCGGCGCGTCAACTCCAGTCCCGAGGACGGCTTCTCCAGCAGGGCGGTGAGGATGGCGTGCGGCAGCGACATGAGGTGATCCTAGATCGTCAGTCCGTTCCGCCGAGGGCGTCGGCGACCAGGGCGCGGGCCTCGTCCTGGACCTGGGCGAGGTGGGCGGGGCCGTGGAAGCTCTCGGCGTAGATCTTGTAGACGTCCTCGGTGCCGGAGGGGCGGGCGGCGAACCAGGCGTTCTCGGTGCAGACCTTGAGGCCGCCGATGGCGGCGCCGTTGCCGGGGGCCTCGGTGAGCACCGCGGTGACCGGCTCGCCGGCCAGCCGGTCGGCGCGGACCTGGGCGGGCGAGAGCCTGCCGAGGACGGCCTTCTGCTCGCGGGTGGCGGGGGCGTCGACCCGGGCGTAGGCGGGGTCGCCGAACCGGGCGGTGAGCTCGCCGTACAGCGCGGAGGGGCTGCGGCCGGTGACGGCGGTGATCTCGGAGGCGAGCAGGGCGAGCAGGATGCCGTCCTTGTCGGTCGTCCACACCGAGCCGTCCCGGCGCAGGAAGGACGCGCCGGCGGACTCCTCGCCGCCGAAGGCGACGCTGCCGTCGAGCAGCCCGTCGACGAACCACTTGAAGCCGACCGGCACCTCGACCAGCTCGCGCTTCAGCTCGGCGGCCACCCGGTCGATCATCGAGGAGGACACCAGGGTCTTGCCGACCGCTGCCGTCTCGGCCCAGCCGCCGCGGTGCCGGAAGAGGTAGTCGATCGCCACGGCGAGGTAGTGGTTGGGGTTCATCAGGCCGCCGTCGGGGGTGACGATGCCGTGCCGGTCGGCGTCGGCGTCGTTGCCGGTGGCGACGGTGTACTCGTCCTTGCGGCCGATCAGGGAGGCCATCGCGGAGGGTGAGGAGCAGTCCATCCGGATCCTGCCGTCCCAGTCCAGGGTCATGAACCGCCAGGTCGGGTCGGTGAGCGGGTTGACCACGGTGAGGTCCAGGCGGTGGGTCTCGGCGATCCGGCCCCAGTAGGCGACCGAGGCGCCGCCCAGCGGGTCCGCACCGATCCGCACGCCCGCGGCGCGGACGGCGTCGAGGTCGAGCACCTGCGGGAGGTCCTCGGTGTAGGTGGTGACGTAGTCGTACCGGCCGGTGGTGTCGGCGGCCAGCGCCCGCGTGTACGGGATGCGGCGGACGCCGGCGAGGCCGGCCTCGATCAGGGCGTTGGCGCGGTCCTGGATCCAGCCGGTGGCGGCCGACCCGGCCGGACCGCCGCTCGGCGGGTTGTACTTGAAGCCGCCGTCCCGCGGCGGGTTGTGCGAGGGCGTGACCACGATGCCGTCGGCGAGCTGCCGCGGGTGGGTCCGGTTGTGGGCGAGGATCGCGTGCGAGACCGCCGGGGTCGGGGTGAAGCCGTCGGCGCTGTCCAGCAGCACGGTGACGCCGTTGGCGGCGAGCACCTCCAGGGCGGTGGCCCGGGCCGGCTCGGAGAGAGCGTGGGTGTCGATGCCGAGGAAGAGCGGGCCGGTGGTGCCCTGGGCCGCGCGGTACTCGCAGATCGCCTGGGTGGTCGCGGCGATGTGGTCCTCGTTGAACGCGGTGTCCAGCGAGGAGCCGCGGTGGCCGGAGGTACCGAACGCCACCCGCTGGCCCGGCTCGGTCGGGTCCGGATGCAACGTCCAGTACGCGGTCACCAGCCGGGCCACGTCCACCAGGTCCTCCGGACCGGCGGGCCGGCCGGCACGAGCGTGCACCATCGTCTCTCCTCCTGGTCACCGCCCTCGGTACGGACCGGAGGGGCGGGGAGTGGGTGCCGCCTCCGTCGGCGGCCGCTGCGCGTTCGCCTTCAGACCTACCCCGGGCGCCGCACCGCATTCGGCCGCCAACCCGGTCGGCCCTGTCGCCGGTACCGCCGCCATCGCGGTGCGCCGGGCCCGCAGGGCACGGACGGCCCCGCGGACCGGCGGCGCGCCGATCAGGCCGAGCACCGCGCCGATCGCCAGGCCGAACAGGTTGTCCCAGACGTCCTGCTCGTCGCAGGCCCGGCCGAGCACCGGCAGCGCGTACTGCAGGGCCTCCACGCCGACCGGCAGGGCGAGCGCGGTGACCGTGCCGGCGATCCGCCGCGGCCAGGTGCCGGCCAGCGCGACGGCGGCGCCGAGCGGGACGAACAGCGCCACGTTGAGGCTGCTCTGGGTGGCGGTGAGCAGCTCGGCGAGCGGCCGCGGCCCGGCCTGGCCGAACACGCAGGCGTCGGCGGCGTAGCGGGCGTTCTCCCAGAGCGGGCGGCGGATGTCCGGGAGCAGGGTGAGGGTGACGATCCCGCCGAGCGAGAGCACGAGGAGGAAGCCGGCGACCCGGTGCGCGGCGAGCAGGGGGCCCGCCGGACGGGCGAGCAGCAGGGCCAGCACGAGCGAGCCGAGCACCCCGGGCCACAGCAGCGGGGATGCGTCCATGACAGCTTTGATCACGGAACCGGGGACGCCGGGCGCGCCGTGCCCGGTTCGCCACCTGCAGTGACGGACCCCGGCTCTGCCCCGGCGGACGGGGATTCGCCGGACGATCACACGCACGAGTGACGTCACCCCCGTGCGCCCTTCCTGCTCCCCCTCACGCTCCGTCACCGTGACTCACAGGCGGATCGCTCGGACACGTACCGATACCGGCCGCTTTCCCGTCACGATCTCCACATGTCGAGGAAACTGATCCGTCATCACATGCGTTTATCAACGTGAACATGTCCAGCCGGCCGGCCACGGGAGGGGGAGCACCGGTGCGTACACGCGGCACGATCGCCGGCCTGCTGGCCGCCCTGCTCGGCCTCGCCCTGCTGCTGGGCGGCGGCGCCTCCGGCGCCCTGAAGCCCCGCCAGGCCGTCCCGGCCGCGGCCTCCGCCGACATCGCCGAGCACAAGGAGACCGAGAAGGAGCTGCCGGCCGGTGTGCCGCTGCGGCACGGCCCGCACGCGGCCGGCCGGCCCGCCCCGGGCGGCGGCACCGTACTGCGGCCGGTCGCCCCCGCCGTGGCGGCCACCGCGGCCGCCGACCCGTCCGCCCGGCCCGGGGCGCCCGGCGCGCCCCTCCCCTACCCGTCCAGACCCACCGGTGGATCCACCGCCTCCGTGTACCAGGTCTTCCGCTGCTGACCGTGCCCGGGGCCCGCTCGTCGGACCCCGCCGCCCGGCCCGCGACCGCGCCGCGCTGACCCGCGCCCGGCCGCGCCGCCGCACGCTCACCGCGACCGCCGCCCGACGCGGCGGGAAGCCCTCGTCCACATCACGCCCCCGCGCGACCGCGCGCCGGGGCCATGGAGGTATGCCCCGATGGACCCCTTGATCGACCGCGCCCGCTCCTTCCGCGACCGGGCCGCCCAGGACGGCCGGCAGTTCCTCGGCCTGGCGGCCGGGCAGTCCCCGCAGGCCCTGTTCATCACCTGCTCCGACTCGCGGGTCGTCCCGTCCCTGATCACCGGTGCCGACCCCGGCGACCTCTTCGAACTGCGCACCGCGGGCAACATCGTCCCGCCCTACCGGGTCGACCACCCGTCCGGCGAGGCCGCGACGGTCGAGTACGCCGTCGAGGTGCTCGGCGTACGCGACATCGTCGTGTGCGGCCACTCGCACTGCGGGGCGGTCGGCGCGGTCGTCCGCGGCGACGACCTCAGCGCCGTGCCGGCCGTCCGCGGCTGGCTGGCGACCACCGACCGCGCCGCGCTCGCCGACGGCCGCGCCGAGATCTTCGACCCCACGGTGGCCGGCCCGGTGCAGCGGCACGTCCTGACCCAGCTCGACCGGCTGCGCGACTACCCGGGCATCGCCCGCCGCACGGCCGACGGGCAACTGCGCCTGCACGCCTGGTTCTACGAGGTGCACACCGGCCTGGTCCTGGCCCACCGGCCGGACCACGACGCCTTCCTCCCGCTCTGAGCGGCCCTTGAGCCGGCCGTTCCACGACCGACCCACAGAGGACCTCATGTTGCGCACAACCGCATTCGACCCGCCCGCCCTCCGGGCGGACTTCGCCGCCTCCCTCGTCGTCTTCCTGGTCGCCCTGCCGCTCTGCGTCGGCGTGGCCGTCGCCTCCGGCGTCCCCGCCGAACTCGGCCTGGTCACCGGCATCGTCGGCGGCCTGCTGACCGGGCTGCTGCCCGGCAGCAGCCTCCAGGTGTCCGGCCCGGCCGCCGGCCTGACCGTGCTGGTCTACGAGGCAGTCACCGAGTTCGGCATCGGCGCGCTCGGCGTCATGGTGCTGACCGCCGGCCTGCTCCAGCTGCTCATGGGCGTACTGAGACTCGGCCGGCTGTTCCGCGCCATCTCGGTGTCCGTGGTGCACGGCATGCTGGCCGGCATCGGCCTGGTGCTGATCGCCGGGCAGCTGTACGCGCTGGCCGGCGCCAAGGCGAGGGGCAGCGGCCCATCGAACATCGCCGGGCTGCCCGGCCTGGTCGCCGACACCGCCGGCTCCTCCACCGGACTCGCCTCGCTCGCCGTCGGCGCCGGCACCGTGGCGGTGCTGGTGCTCTGGAAGAGGATGCCCGCCAAGGCCCGCGCCCTGCCCGCACCGCTCGCCGCGGTCGGCCTCGCCACCGCGGCCGTCGCCGCGCTCGGCCTGCCGATCGCCAAGGTCGAGGTGAAGGGCCTGCTCGGGGTGATCGAACCGCCGGACGCCTCCGGCTTCGCGGTGCTCACCGAGGCCGGGGCGATCGCCACCGTCCTCGCCTTCACCCTGATCGCCTCCGCGGAGAGCCTGTTCAGCGCCGCCGCGGTGGACCGGCTGCACGACGGCCCGCGCACCGACTACGACCGCGAGCTCATCGCGCAGGGCGCCGGGAACACCGTCTGCGGCCTGCTCGGCGCACTGCCGATGACCGCCGTCATCGTCCGCAGCGCGGCCAACGTCCAGGCCGGCGCCCGCACCAAGGCCGCCCGGGTCATGCACGGCCTGTGGCTGCTGCTGTTCGCCGCCCTGTTGCCGGCCGCGCTCGGGGTGATCCCGCTGGCCGCCCTGGCCGGTGTCCTGGTGCACGCCGGCTGCAAACTGCTGCCCGTCTCGGCGATCCGGCCGCTGTGGCGCTCGCACCGCGGTGAAGCCGTCGTGCTGGTGGCCACGGCCGTCGCGATCGTCGCCACCAACATGTTCGAGGGCGTACTCCTCGGCCTGGTGCTCGCGGTGCTGAAGACCGCCTGGGAGACCTCCTCCGTTCACCTGGAGGTGACGGACACCGCGGACGGCCCCATCCGGGTCGCGGTCACCGGCAACGCCACCTTCCTGCGGCTGCCGCGCATCCTGGACACCCTGGAGGCGCTGCCGCGGGACCGGCCGATCGAACTCGACCTGAGCGCGCTGCGCCACCTCGACCACGCCTGCCGCACCGCGCTGCAGGATTGGGCGGGCCGGCACAACGAGCTCGGGGTCGACCCGGTGCACGCACCCTCGCCGAACTGATCACCTCCGGCGCCTACGACCGGCACGTCCGGCGCAGCCGGC